>JAQVQY010000010.1 GCA_028701335.1 Eubacteriales bacterium | reverse complement strand
GCCTTTCACAGGACGCCGGGTTCATCAGCCTGCTGACCCTGTTTTCAAATCCCGTTTTTGGCGTCCTGGTGGGCGCTGTGGTCACGGCAGTATTACAAAGTTCCTCCGCCTCCGTGGGCATCCTGCAGGCCATCGCCAACACAGGGGCCCTGCCCTTTTCTTCCGCCATCCCCATCATCATGGGGCAGAACATCGGCACCTGTGTAACCGCCATCATCTCCTCCATCGGCGCCAACAGCAATGCCAAACGGGTGGCGGCGGTGCATCTGACGTTTAACATGATTGGCACCGTTCTGTTCCTGGCGCTGTTTTACGCGCTCAACGCCATTTTCCATTTCCCCTTTCTGGATCAGGCCGCGACGGCGTTTGGCATCGCGGTCACGCATTCGGTTTTCAACATGTTCACGGTGGTGGTGCTCTTTCCCTTTATCGGCAGGCTGGAATGGATGGCCCGGCGCCTGGTCAAAGAGGGCAAGGAGGGCGAGCGCTTCATGGTTCTGGATGACCGGCTTCTGGCCACACCCACCGTCGCCGTGGAGCAGTGCCGCAAGCTCACCCGCGAGATGGCCGGGATGGCCCGGGACGCGTTCCTGGACGCGATGCTGCTGCTGGACCGCTTCGACCTGAAGAAAGCCGACGCTGTATCAAAGGCGGAGAGCCAAATTGACCAGTATGAGGACAGGCTGGGCGAATACCTGGTGAAAATCAGCACACGCCCGCTCTCTTTAAAGGACAGCCAGGAGGTGTCCAAGCTCCTGCACATCCTTGGCGACTTTGAGCGCATCAGCGACCATGCGGTGAATATCACGGAGGTGTCAGACGAGATTCACTCGAAGAAGATCCAGTTTTCCCCGGCCGCCCAGCAGGAGACCTGGGTGATGCGCCAGGCGGTGGGGGAGGTCCTCACCCTGGCGGTGGACGCTTTTATTTTTAGCGACCTGGCTAAGGCTGAACAGGTGGAGCCGCTGGAGCAGGTGGTGGATTTCCTGCGCAGCCAGATCAAGGCGAACCACATCGACCGGCTTAAAACGGGCTCCTGCTCCATTGAGCTGGGCTTTGTCCTTTCAGACCTTCTGACCAGCCTGGAGCGGGTGAGCGACCACTGCTCCAACATCGCCGCCAGCGTCATTGAAATTGAGCGCCGCGGCAGCCTGGACGCACATGAGTATGTCAGATCGCTCTCCCAGGGTGAGGCCGGGGTTCGTTTTGAAGCGGTGTATCAGGACTACCTGGCAAAGTACGCCCTGGGTAGCCCCAGCGCTATCCCGGACGAGGGAGCCCCGGCGCCCGAGGGCGGGGACGTGACATGAAGGGAGTTTCATAGTGGCCCGCCGGCAGGGCCTTTTTGGCCCCAGACGCCGCAGGAAACGCTATGGCTGCCTGGCTGTGGTTTTTTTGTTGCTGATTTCCCTGGGCGTGATGATAGGGCTCAACAGCCTCTCCAACCGCTTTGTGAAGCTGGAAATTCAGGCACTCACCCTGCCGGACTTGCCCCGGGCGCTGGAGGGCTTTGCTATCCTGCACCTCAGCGACTTAAACGCCGCCACACTGGGCTCAAATCACGAGCACCTGCGCAAGGCGCTTGAGGGGGAGAGCTATGGGGCCGTCTGCCTCACCGGCGACATGGTGGGGAAGGGCGGCAATGCCCAGCCGATGATAAAGCTGCTGGATGTGATAGGTGATAAGGTTCCGGTCATCCTGATCGCCGGCGCGGGCGACCCGGCGCCGCTGCTCTCCTTTCCCCGTGGGGATGCCGAGGTGCTGGCCCCCTATATCCGGGAAGCCCAAGCCAGGGGCGCCGTCTACCTGGACCGGCCGGTGATGATGGAGGAGGACGGCGCCCGTATCTGGTTCTGCCCGGCGGACACATTTGAACTGGACCTTTTGAGCGCACAGCGCGCCTATCAGGACAGGCTCAATCAGTTGAATACAGGCGATAACCCCGCCTCGCCCGAAAACGCGGCGCAAATCCGCCTGGTGGAATACCAGTTAAAGATGCTGGAAGACAGCGCCGCCGCCAGGGCGGAGATGAAGCCGGAGGACATCATCGTGGCGCTTCGGCACCACCCGCCGGAAACGAGGCTGCTGGACGAGCTTCGGGAGGCCGCTGAGGGCACCGCCGCCCCTCTGCCCGACGTTTACCTGAGCGGGCAGTACAACAACGGCCAGGCACGCTTGCCGGGTCTGGGGCCCATCTATCTTCCCCCCCAGGCGGACGGAAGGGGCGGCTGGCTGCCGGGGGATCAGGGGCTTTCGGGGCTTAATTATGTCAAAGGCCAGGCCGTGTACATCAGCCCGGGCCTTGGCGTTTCCAGTTACTATCCAATTCCCATCAGGCTGTTCAACCGCCCAGCCGCCACCCTCATTCAGCTTACTTCCAGGCTCAGGTAGCGGGAGGCGCGCTTGAAGTACAAAGCCCTGTTCTTTAACCGGGAATTGAGCTGGCTAAACTTCAACGCCAGGGTGCTTGCCGAGGGCATAAACAAGGACAATCCGCTTTTGGAGCAGGCCAGGTTCCTGTCCATCGTGTCCAGCAACCTGGACGAGTTTTTTATGGTGAGGGTGGGGAAGCTGGAGCGGAAGATGGACACCGGCATCACCCGGCCGGACCCGGCGGGACTGATCCCCGCGGTGCAGTTAAAGCTGGTGCGCAAGGCGGTGGCTGACCAGGTAAGGCGCCAGTACCACGCGCTGAATGATACCCTCCTGCCCGCTCTCAGGCGGGAGGGCCTTTGGCTTTTATCACCGGATGAGCTGAGCCATGAGCAATACCAGTGGCTTCAGCAGTATTTCACCGCCCAGGTGCTGCCCATCCTCACCCCCCGCGTCATCGACCTCCAGCGGCCCTTTCCGATTTTGACAGCCAAGGCTCTTTATGTGGCGGTGCTGCTCCAGTCAGACAAGGGCGGCCCGCCCCAGCTTTCTTTGGTGCCGGTGCCCAGGGCCATTGACCGGGTTGTGATGCTGCCCTTTGGGGAGGGCACAGCCCGGGGGATATTGCTGGAAGACATCATCATGATATTCCTGCCTGCCATTTTCCCGCGCATGGCGCCTATTGCCCAGACGCCTTTTCGCATCACCCGCAACACGGACTTTGTGATGCGCCTGAACGACATGGACAACCTGGTGTCCGAGATGTCAAAGAGCGTCAAGCGCCGCTCCTACGGCAAGATCGTGCGGTTGGAGGTGCCCGCTAAGGCAAATAAAAAGCTGCTGGGTATCCTTCAGGGGGCCCTTGAGGTGCCGGACAGCGCCGTAACCCACGTGGAGGGCCCCCTGGACCTGCGCTTTTTCATGCGGCAGCTGTGCGGTCTGCCGGGCTTTGACGCCCTGTGCTATGTTCCCTTCACGCCCCGGGTGCAACCCCGGCTTTTGGCCAGGGAGTCCATCTTCCGAACCATCCGCAACGGGGACCTGTTTTTCCACCACCCCTATGACAGCTTTGACCCAATCACGCGCCTGGTGGCGGAGTCGGCGGCTGACCCCAACGTGCTGGCGATCAAGCAGACGCTCTACCGGGTGTCCTCCCACAGCCCGCTCATCACAGCCCTGGCCCGGGCCGCCAGGAACGGGAAGCAGGTGACTGTCTTGATTGAGGTACGCGCCCGCTTTGACGAGGAACACAACATCGCCTGGAGCAAGTCCCTGGAAACAGCGGGCTGCCATGTGCTCTACGGCGTGCCCCGGTGGAAGACCCACTCCAAGCTGACCCTGGTGATCAGGCGGGAGCCCCAGGGCCTTACGCAATATGTGCACGTGGGTACCGGGAATTATAATGACGTGACCGCCCGCATCTATACCGACATGGGCATCATGACCTGTGACAAGCAGATCGGGGAGGACGCGGGAGCCTTTTTCAACCTCATCACCGGCTACGACTATACCACCCCCATGCGCGAACTGATCGCCTCCCCCTATTCCCTGAGGCAGGAGATGGTCGCGCGGATAAAAAGGGAGGAAGAGCACGCCCGCCGCGGGCTTCCTGCCGGCATCATGATGAAGATGAACTCCTTATCCGACCCCGAGGTGATCTCGGCCCTTTTGTCAGCCGCCCATGCCGGGGTGAAGGTGCTTGTGATGGTTCGGGGCATCTGCACCCTGCGCTATAAGCCGCACGAGAACCTCAGGATTTATAGCCTGGTGGGACGGTTCCTGGAGCACTCCCGGGTGTATGTGTTTGAAAATAGCGGCCAACGCGAGGTGTTCCTCTCCTCCGCCGACCTGATGCCCCGCAACCTCAATAAGCGGGTGGAGCTGACGGCCCCGGTTAAGGACAAGGCAATCGCCGGCCAAATTGCGGATATACTGGAACTGGGTTTCCTGGACAACCGGAAGGCCTGGCGGCTGACAGAGGGCAACCGCTACGAACGTGTTCCCCGGCGGGAACCCGCCATCAACACCCAGGAGGAGCTGATCCGCTCTGAAAACCCCCTGCTTGACAGGCAAAAGGCCCTCGGATACGATATCCCATCATAGGAAAGGACGGAGCGTATGCGCATTTACAACAGCCAGAGCAGACAAAAGGAGGAATTTATCCCCCTTGTGGAAGGACAGGCCGGCGTCTACTGCTGCGGGCCCACGGTTTATGACTATTTCCATATCGGCAACGCCCGCCCTTTCATCATGTTTGATTTGCTGCGCCGGGTGTTAAAGCGCCAGGGGCTGAAAGTGACCTATGTGCAGAACTTCACCGACATTGACGACAAGATGATTACGCGGGCCACCCGCGAGGGCGTGTCGGTCAAGGAGCTGGGGGACAGGTTCATCGCCGAATACTTTAGGGACGCGGGCGCCCTGGGCGTTGAGCCGGCGGATGAGCACCCCCGCGCCACATCATTCATTCCGCAAATTGTAGAGCTGATTGAAGAGCTGGTGGACAAGGGCCTGGCCTATGAGGCCGATGGCGACGTGTATTACAGCGCCGCCGATTTCCCGGACTATGGCAAGCTGTCAGGACAAAACATGGAGGACCTGGAGGAAGGCGCCCGGGTGGTCGTGGATGAGGACAAGCGCAGTCCCATGGACTTCGCCCTCTGGAAGGCGGCCAAGCCTGGGGAGCCCAGTTGGGACAGCCCCTGGGGCAAGGGCCGGCCTGGCTGGCACATCGAGTGCAGCGCCATGAGCATGTCCATTCTGGGCGAGAGCATTGACATCCACTGCGGCGGTCAGGATCTGATCTTCCCCCATCATGAGAACGAAATCGCCCAGTCCGAGGGCGCCACGGGCAAGCCGTTCGTGCGCTACTGGATGCACAACGGGTTTCTGAACATCAATTCCGAAAAGATGTCCAAATCCCGGGGCAACTTCTTCACCGTCAGGGATATCTTAAAAGAGTATGACGCGGAGGACGTGCGCATGCTCATGCTCTCCGCCCATTACCGCAGCCCTCTTAATTTCAGCCGGGAGATGATGGAGCAGGCCCGCGCCTCACTTACAAGGCTTTATACCGTCCGGGATCACCTGGCCTTCCTTATGGAAAAGACGGAGAACAAGGCCCTGGAGCCTGACGATGAGGCGTTTATCAAGGACGTTAAAGACACGCTGGCCCGCTTTGACGAAGCCCTGGCGGATGACCTGAACACCGCCGAAGCCCTGGGCGCGCTGTTTGAGCTGGTCTATGCCGTGAACACCAGCCTCACGGAGCGCTCCGCCCGCCAGGCCATCAAGGCCGCCTGGGACACTCTGCATGAGGCCACAGGCATTCTGGGCCTGATCACCAAAAAGCGTGAAGAGCTGCCGGAAAAGGTGAGGGCCCTGGCAGAGCAGCGCGCCCAGGCCCGCAAAGACAGGGACTGGCAAAAAAGCGACGCCTTAAGGGCTCAGCTCACCGACCTGGGCTATACCATTGAGGACACACCCCAGGGCCAGAAAGTGCGCAAAGCCTTATGATAAGGTTCCGCCAAGCGGCAGGCTGCGTGATGCTTGCCGCCTGTTTGTTTCTGGCGGGGTATATCGCCGTATCCGCCATCGCGGAAAAGGGGCGGGTAAGCCAGCTGAACACCCTGACGGCGGCAAATGCGCCGATTCCATCCATGAAGCCCCGCCCCGTATCCGGCAATCAAAATGGGATAAACCTGAACACTGCCACCCGGGAGGAGATCATGGGCCTCCCCGGCATCAGTGCCAGTTTGGCAGACGCCATCATCACCCAGCGCGACCTGTGCCCCTTCAGCCACATTGAGGATCTGGATATCGTGAAGGGCATAGGGGAAAAGCGCGTGGAGATGTTCAGGGAGTATGGGTATACAGGGGAGGGGCCTGTGCGGTAGCCGCGCGGAGCGCCCGGGAAATTTCCCGGCCCGGAAGAGGCGATTTCGCAACTCCCATCTTGGGGCTTCTCTTTTATATACATGCAAGCCCCCAATCAAATACTTCGCATAGTCCCAAAACGGCTGGAAAGCCAATGATATCAATGTGCGCGAGGCTTATTTGCTGTCTTAACGGCCATACTGAAGGTTTTTGAAAAAAGTCGCTAAATGACATCCGGGTTTTCGGCGTCCCGTCTACGCCAATGCCCGCCCCAGGTGGAAGCGGGTATATTTTGAACACTACCGGCGAATGGCAGACGGCCGCGGCGAAGATCCCATGGAGGGAAAACGCGTGAACATCACCATCTGGTCAGACTTTGTATGCCCGTTCTGCTATATCGGACAGGCCCGCATAAATCAGGCCCTGGAGGGGCTTGAATATGCCGGCGAAGTCCAGGTTGAATACAGGAGTTTTTTTTAAGTCCGGACACCCGATATGTGCACGGCCAGGATTATTGCGGGGCTTTTGTTGAACAGAAAGGCGTTTCGGAGAAAGAAGCCAAGGCGGTTTTCCGGCGGGTGACGGATATGGGGCGTGAAGATGGCCCTAACATCAATTCTGACATCGCCAATAGCGCCAGCAAGGTTGACGCCCGCCGGGTGCTGCAGCACGCCAGGGAACAGGGCAAGGACGCGGAGTTTTTCAGGCGTGTATACCAGGCCCATTTTGCGCAGGGCGATTTAATCAGTGACCATGAGACGATCATCCGCCTGGAACAAGAGGCGGGGCTTGACGGGGCGAAAGTCCGGGAAATCCCAAGCGGCGATGCCTACCGGGAAAAGCTGGAGCAGAACCTCTCCGATGCCCGCTCACTGGGCGCCACAGCGTTGCCCTTGTTCGTCATTAACAATAAGTATGCCGTGTCTGGCGCTCAGCCGGCAGACAGCCTACAGAAGGCGTAGGAGGAGATTTCGGAGGACAAGGAGAAGTGGGGAGGGCAGATTGCCATCCTGATACCCCTGCAAAACAGCTATTCCCGATACGCCTCAATAATCGCCTGGGTGCCCAGTTCTCCCTTGCCGTCCTCTTCCATGGCGGCGTAGAGCTTCAGCACACGTTTCAGGATAGGGAGTTTCAGGTTCCGGTCTTTGCCTTCCTGGTGGGCCAGGCGCAGATCCTTGACGAAGTGCTTGATGAAAAAGCCAGGAGCATGGTCCCGGGCCACCATCTTGGGGCCGTTGTTGGACATCTGCCAGGAGCCGGCGGCGCCGGTAGAGATGGTGGCCAGCATCTTGTTCAGGTCCAGTCCGGTTGCCTCGCCGTAGCGGATGGCCTCGGCTACCCCCGCCACAGCGCCCGCGATTGCGATCTGGTTGGCCATCTTGGTGTGCTGGCCGGCGCCGTCCGGGCCCTCGTGGACGATATTGCGGCCCATCTTTTGAAACAGGGGCAGGGCGGCCTCAAAGTCCGCCGCCTCCCCGCCCACCATGATGGCCAGGGTCCCGGCCCGGGCGCCCACATCGCCGCCGGACACCGGCGCGTCCAGGGGCCTTAAGCCTTTTTCACGGGCCATCCCGGCGATCCGCTCCCAGAGGGCAGGGCTGGTGGTGGTCATGTCGATGACCAGCGCCCCTTTTGCCGCGTTTTTAAGGATGCCACCTGGGCCTAGGTAGACCTCCTCCACGTCCCTGGGGAAGCCCACCATGGTGATGACAGCCTCCCGGCCCGCAACGCAGGGCGCTATCGCCTCAAACCAATGGGCGCCCTGCTGGATAAGAGGCTCCGCTTTTTCCCGTGTGCGGGTGTATATGTTCAGTTCATGCCCCGCGGCCAGCAGGTGCTCCGCCATGGGAAGGCCCATGACGCCGATGCCGATAAACGCGATTTTCATACCCTTACTCCTTTTTCCCCGTGGGGATATATGCCGTTGAAACCATTGTATCCAATCGCGGGGCTATGGGCAAGCGTGACTGAAGCGGCCTCCAGAGGGTAGGTTTCAGGCGGGCGGGACGGCCCGCTTCAGAGAAGGAGGAAGAAACATGAAGAAGAAACAGCTGGCGGTGCTGATCCTTGCCGCCGCCCTGGTTGTTGGCATGGCCATTCCCGGCGCGGGGGCGGAGGCGCCTCTTCCGGAACTGGAGGCTGAGGCTCTTGTCAGCGGGCTTAATAACCCCTGGGCGGTGGCGCAGCTGCCCGATGGGAGCCTGCTGTTCACCCAGCGCCGGGGCAGCCTTGGCCTCTGGCGGGAGGGAGAAGTGATCCACATCGCCGATATTCCCCAGGTGGCGGCACGGGGCGAAGGCGGGCTCACGGGCCTGGCGGCGGACACGGATTTCACGGAAAACCGCCTCATCTACCTGGCATATAACACCGCCGCCGGCAGCCCCGAGGTGCGTGTGACCCGTTACCGGCTGTCGGAGAATCTGGAACTGGCGGACGCCCTGGACATCGTTACCGGCATCCCGGCCAACCCCAGCGGCCGGCATTCGGGCACCCAGCTTCAGATGGGGCCGGACGGCATCCTGTTTATAGGCACCGGGGACGCGGCCAATGCTGATAACCCGCAGAACCCCCGGAGCCTGGCCGGCAAGGTGCTCCGGGTGACCCGGGAGGGGGAGCCCGCCCCCGGCAACCTAAAGGCGCCCTTTGACCCCAGGATCTTCAGCTTTGGCCACCGCAACGTCCAGGGCCTGGCGCTGTTTGATGAACCCGTGGACGGGCTGTACGGCTTCAGCGCCGAGCACGGCCCGGGGCGGGATGACGAGATGAACCCGCTTCTCCCCGGCAACTTCGGATGGGCGCCCCGGCCGCCTTATGACGAGGGGGTGCCCATGACTGACCTGGAGCGCTTCCCGGACGCCGTCCCCGCCGCCTGGGCCTCCGGCAACCCCACCATCGCCGTGTCCGGCCTGGCGCTGATTCAGGGGGAGGCCTGGGGCGGCTATCAGGGCGCCTTGGTGATGGGCGTGCTCAAGGGCCGCCAACTGCGGGCGGTGTGGCTTAAGGATGGGCAGACGGCCAGCCAAGAAACGCTTTTTGAGGGAGAATTCGGCCGTATCCGCGCGGCCCTTTCTGGGGTTGATGGCAGCCTGTATATCACCACCGACAATGGCAGCGATGACCGGATCATCCGGATAAGCCCGGCAAATTAATCCGCTTGATACACAAAAACAGCACGGCGTAATCCCGCGCTGTTTTTTTGATAGTGATTTCTTAAAAGTCGTCCCCTCGATGACCGCGGCCAGGTATATCCCCTCTTTCAGCAGGGCCTTCTCGCCCGCAAGCGCCAGCTGGAAGCTGATCACAAGTTCCTTCATGGTGGGCGAAGCAGTGAAGCGGCGTCTCCTCCCTCTCCGTTTCCAGGTTGCGGATGTAGGTTTCCCGGTGTTGTTGGATGCGCCCGCGTTGCATCCATACCCGGCGTTTGAAGCCTGTAAGCGCCGGAACATTTGGGCCGGCCTGTCAATCACTTTAAAAAGCCTGGAAGCGTCTGTTTCGCGCGTCCAGGCCACAGCTCAAGCGGCTACTACTCTTCTCCTCCCGGGTTGGCGGGCACCGGGCTATTGCCATACAGGACGGAGAGGGTGGCGGGCCCCGCCACGCCGTCCGTGCCCAGGTTGTTGTTGCGCTGGAACTCCCGCACGGCGTTAAACGTGCCGGTACCAAAGTCCCCGTCGTCCCCGCCGGGCTTAAGGTAGCCCAGCTCGATCAGCCGGGTCTGCATGCGCTTTACCTCAGCGCCCGCGTCATTGCGGCGCAGGGTGGGGTAACTCTGCGGCATCAGTGTGATTTCAGGCGCGGGAGTGGGGGTAATGGCGGGCGTTGGCGCGAGGGTGGGCGCAGGTGTGGGGACGGGCGTGGGAGTCGGCAGGAAATCTTTGGCGTCGTCCACCGTCACGTAGGTGGCTTCCGGCGCAGGCGTCGGCGTGGCGTTTGTGACCGGCGCCGCGGGCGCGCCCTGGTCCCTGAAGAGATAGACCAGGACGCCAAGCAGGAAAATAATTAAAAGGCTGAACACCAGGATTTGTTTTTGCGCACGGGTCAGGGGGCTGTTGCTGGACATGCTGTGTCTCCTTGTTTTTCTCCCCGGCGGAGCCTATATGCGACTTTCGGCCAGGGCTTGCTGCCGGGCTTCCATGGCCAGGGCGTCAATAATGGGGTCCAGGTCGCCGTCCATGATCTGGTCGATCTGGTAAAGGGTGAGCCCGATGCGGTGGTCGGTCACCCGGCCCTGGGGGAAGTTGTAGGTGCGGATGCGCTCGCTGCGGTCCCCGGTGCCTATCTGCCCCCGGCGATTCTGGGCGTACACCTCGTGCTGCTGGGCCTGCTTCTGCTCATACAAACGGCTGCGGAGGACTTTTAATGCCTGCTCCTTGTTTTTCAGCTGGCTTTTCTCATCCTGGCAGGTGACCACCAGGCCCGTGGGCAGGTGTGTGATGCGCACGGCGGAGTCCGTCCGGTTCACGTGCTGGCCTCCCTTGCCGCTGGAGCGGTAGGTATCAACCCGCAGGTCGGCCGGGTTGATCTGGATATCCACCTCATCGGCCTCCGGCAGGACAGCCACGGTGGCGGTTGAGGTGTGGATGCGGCCCTGGGACTCGGTGGCCGGCACCCGCTGGATGCGGTGCACCCCGCTTTCATACTTCATCCGGCTGAAGGCGCCCTTTCCCGAGAGGGTGAACACCGCCTCCTTCACACCGCCCAGTTCCGTGTCCGACAGGCTCAGGTAATTGACTTCGTAGCCATGACGCTCGGCGTAGCGGGTGTACATGCGCAAAAGCACCCCGCCAAACAGGCTCGCTTCGTCTCCGCCAGCGCCCGCTCGGATTTCCATCACCACGTTGCGGTCATCATCCTCATCTTTTGGGAGCAGCATCAGGCGCAGCTGGGTTTCCGCTTTCCCGCGCTTTTCCTCAAGCGCTTCAAGCTCTTCTTTTGCCATGCCTGCGAGTTCCGGGCTCTCCAGCAGCTCCCGGGTGGAGGCTATCTCTTCTTCAAGCGCCTGAAAGTCCTCCCAGGCCGTGACCGTTGGCGTAAGCCCCGCTATCTCCTTCACCAGCGCCTGGTAGCGGGGCTGATCCAAAATGACCTCAGGCTGGTTGGCCGTAAGCGACAGCTCCTGAAGGCGGGCGCTCAAGGCCTCAAACTTCTCCTGCATCATAGTCCTTCCTGCGGGTTTCCGCAGCACGTAAAAGCCCCGAGAGGTCCCGCGCCATCTGCCAGTGCGCAAAGCCGGGGGGCAAAAGCGCATGAAGCGCCTCCGCCTGCCCGTCTCCCACCTCCAGCATCAGGAATCCGCCGGGGGCAAGGAAGTGGGGAGCCTCCCTTATAATCGCGCGGTAGAAGGACAGGCCGTCCTCCCCGCCTGAAAGCGCCAGCGCCGGCTCGAAGCCCACCTCAGCCTGCAGGCCCGGCAGTTCCCCCGCCGGAATATAAGGGGGATTTGACACGATAACGTCAAAGCGCTGTCCCCTTAAAGGATTAAACAGGTCGCCCTGGGCCACGGTGATCTCCGCCCCCAGTTGGCGCGCGTTCTCCCGGGTGAGGATTACCGCCTCCTGGGACACATCGCTGGCCCAGATCTCAGCTTTCGGGCAGGCCAGCTTGATGGCGATGGCCAGGTTCCCGCTGCCGCAACACAAATCAAGCACTCTGTCCCCGGGCTTGACCCGGCTGATGGCCATCTGCGCCAGGGTTTCTGTGTCATCCCGGGGGATAAGCACGCCGGGGCGTGCCACAAACCGGCGGCCCATGAAGTGGGCGCTGCCCAGAATGTACTGAAGCGGCTCCCTTTTGGCCCGCCTGGTGACATAATCCGTAAAAGCCGCCTCCTGTGCGGCAGAAAGCGGTTGATCCTGCATAAGGGTTAGGGCAAGGCGCTTGACCCCCAGCACATGGGACAAAAGCCACTGGGCATCCAGCTTTCCATCCGGCACCTGGGCAAGGAGCGCGTAGGCGTCTTGAAGGGCCTGGGCAACGGTCAAACCGCCACCGCCTCCCCTGGCGCGGCTTTGGACAGAAGGGTGTAACCCTCTTTGGTTTTGGCGCCTTCCGGCAGGCCTTCAAGGGCGGCGTTCATGGCGGCAATGGCCACTTCCAGCATCTCTCCCGTGGGTTGCCTGGTGGTCAGCCTTTGCAGCTGCATCCCCGGCCAGCGCAGGGCGCGGGTCACAGGGTTGTTGGCATGGGCCAGCCCTTTGAGCGCCTCATAGCCCAGCCCCGCCACCAGGGGCAAAAGCACAATGCGGCTCAACACCCGGATAAAGTAGTTGCCGGCCATGTCAAAGCCCGTCAGCCCCAGCACCAGTTCATCAAACACTGAGTAGAAAAGGATGGACAGGATAAAGGTGAGCAAAAGGAAACTGGTGCCGCAGCGGGGGTGGAGCGTGCTGAACTTCTGCGCGTTTTCAGGCGTCAGGGGCTCGCCCGCCTCATGGGTGTACACCGTCTTGTGCTCCGCCCCGTGGTATTGGAAGGTCCGGCGCATGTCGGGCACCAGGCCGGTAAGGTAGAGGTATGCAATCAGGATCAAGGTGCGGATGAGGCCGCTGGTCAGGTTTATTGAAAACAACGGCCAGCCGGCGGCGCGCATGGCACTGGCGGGGATGTTTGGCAAAAACACAAACAGCGCCAGGGACAGCGCCAGGGCCAATACCAGGGCCAGGCCCATCAATACCTTATCGGCTCCCTTGCCCAGCTTTTTGCTCAGCCAGTCTTCAAACCTGGAGGGCTTCTCATCTGCCAAAGCGCCTGTCATGTCGGCGCTGTCCTGAAGGACGCCCACGCCCAGCTTCATCATGATCCCCATGTTGACAGCGCCGCGGATGATGGGCTTGCCCATCCAGGCGTGCTTTATGCCGGGGGAAGTGTAGGGCTGCCTCTTGACCACGATATCGCCGTTCTCCCGGCGCACGGCAATGGCGATGGCATCGGGGGACTTCATCATCACCCCATCCAAAACGGCTTGTCCGCCGATGTCCGGCGTCCGCGTTGATTTTTTATCTTCAATGGAATTCAATACAATATCCTCCTCATAACGCCTGGGCGCTATAGAGATATTATACACGATGGGGCAAGGGGAGCAAGGGTAAAAGTAGCGTTTGGGCTAAAGTGAGGCTATAATACAAAAAAAGTTTGCACAAGGAGGGCGCATGCGCAGGCTGTCGGTCATCTGGACCTTTGACCACAAGGCGGAGAGCCGGCTCTCTGCCCTCTCAGGCGCCCTTGATACCCCGCCCATCCACCCGCATATCACCCTGGGGAACTACCTCTGGGAGGAGGAACCCCTGGCCCGGTACCTGAAGGAGATGGCGCCGCGCTTTTCCGCCTTTCCGGTGCGGCTGGCAGGGATCGCCCTGCTCTCTCCTGATATCCTGGTGTGCCTGCCTGAAGCGGAGGAATTGGGGCGCTACCACAGGCTTTTCCACGCCCGGCATGATGAATACGCCGATGCCTTCACAAGCCTGAAGGAGGGCAACTACCGTCCGCATATCACCCTGGCGGTTGACCCGGATGGCATCGGGGAGAACATGGCCGTCCGGGCCAGGGACGCCTTCCTGCCAGGGGAAGCCCGGGTGGTGGCCCTCATGCTCTCCCGGGAGGAGGAAGGCGGCGGCTTCACCATCCTCAAGGAACATGCTCTTAAGAAGGAATAAAAAACCGCCCGCAGCGGGGCGGTTTACCGACGAAACTGGTCTCAGTCCTGCTTCTGGGCTTCCAGGCGCTTCTTGAAGCGCTCCACACGCCCGCCGGTGTCCACCAGCTTCTGCTTGCCGGTGTAGAAAGGATGGCACTTGGAGCAGATGTCCACGCGCATTTCCTTGCTTACGCTGCCGGTTTCAAAGGTCTCGCCGCAAACGCAGCGCACCGTGGCCTTCTGATACTTGGGATGGATGTTCTCTTTCATGGTTCTCTCACCTCATTTGCGCCTTACTGCCGGATTCATGGCGCGCAACCATGAGCCGCAAAAAGCATTTTAACACTGCCCGCGCATTAATGCAAGGGCGATTTTTGGGGCTTTAGAGCGTTTCAGCCTCCGGCAGCGGGCCGTGGGCGGACTCCCAGTCAACGAGCGCCTCCTGGGGGTCCAGCAACTGGAGCACCACCTGGTTGGGCAGGCAGACGATCATGTTCTGCAGCACCCGATTGCCCCTGTTCTCAAGGCTGACCATGCCCTGATGCACGCAGTCCTGGTTGTCACAGTTTGCGGAATGCATGATGATGGACTCAGGCGTCACCCGCACGATGTTCTGCTTCCCGTCCGCTTGGGTGAGGTCCAGGTCCCGGTTCTCCGTCAGCGCCAGAGGCTCAAAGACGAAGCTGCCGATCTGCACCTTCAGGTACGCCCTGGCCGGTGCCAGGGTGGGCATAGGAGAGGGCTCAGGCGTGGCCTGGGCTGATGTTTCAGGGTTTGGGCTCCCCGCTTCCTTTGCCGGGCTGGGGGTGAGTTTATCGGCCGCAACGGTAGCGGTCACCAGGGCTCCGGCGTTAGCCTGCTTGTTTTCCCTGGGCAAAACCTGGGAGAGGATTAGCAGGATAAGCGCCAGCGCCAAAATGGGAATAATGATCTTCAGGTCCTTCTTCTTCAAGCGTCACATACCTCCGCGTCAGTTCACGCCATTATAGCCATTGTTCAGGCGCGGGGCAAGTGCAAGGAAGGCCCTCAGTGGCTCCGGAGCGCTTCTTTCACAATGCGGCTGATCTTGGTTTTGTTGCCGTAGTTGAGGCTGCCCCAGCGGTAAATCTTGATGCTCAGGAAAGCGAAGAACATCACAAACAGCACCATCAGCGCCCCCGCCAGGATGAGTTCACCCCAGGGCACCGTCATCACGGCGCTCCTTAATGGCATCACCATGATGGAGGTGAAGGGCACGATGCTGCCAATCACCGCCACAGCGCTCGAAGGCATATTGGCGGCGAAGGTGGCGATCAGGTAGCCGAAAATGAACAGGAACTGCACCAGGGCGGTGGCGCTGCCCAAATCCTCCATCTTGGAGACGGTGGAGCCAAGGGCGGCGTAGAGGAAGAGGTAGAGGATGAAGCCAAAGAAGGAGAAGAAGACGTAGCTTAAAACATAGCTGGTGGTGAGGGTGCCGGAGAGCATGGCAGTGACCATCTCGGGATAGAGATGCTTGTTGAATTGGTAGCCCGCCACCGTTACCAGGACAACGGCGCCAAACTGGATGACCGCTGACAGGCCCGCCGCCGCCACCTTGCCCAGGATGAGGCTGGAAGGCCGGGTGGAAGTGATAAGGATTTCCATGGTGCGGCTGTCCTTCTCCCGGGCGATGATGGTGGAGACGGAGTTGCCGTAGAGCAGCACCATCATGTACACCACAAACATCAGGATGAAGCTGATGGCGTAGTTGTCAACGCTGTTGCGGCCCAGGACAGTGGTGATGCCCACAGCCTGGGCGGCCTCGACGGCCGCGAAGCCTTCTGGCGTGATGCCCATCTGCTCAATCAGCTGCTGCTTCTTAAGCTGCGTCAGGATGGCTGCCATCTGTGTGTCCAGGCTGTCCTGCAGGGACCGGTCCAGGTAAATGGCCTCATAGTCCAGGTTCTCCTGGATGACAAAGCCCACCTGGATGTCTTTGTCCCTCAGCGCCTGGGTCAGGGCGTCCCTGTCCTCAAAAAGAACGGCCGGGTCATCTCCCGCGATGGGGGCCAGGAGCGCGTCCGTCCCGCCGCCGGGCAGCACGTAGCCCGCGTTTTCAATGGCGCCGCCTGGCAGCACGTAACCCGCGTCCCCCACGATGCCGCTGGTTTCATTTATCAATTCGCCTGTATCAAAGAGGCTGATAAAACGGGGCAGGCTGGTGATGACCAGCACCACCAGCATCAGGATCACCGTGGTGACGATGGCAGTCCTCTTGGTCAGCTGCGTCTTCAGCTCATACCTGAAAACGGTAAGGAAATCGCGCATTGTCAGTCACCTGCCTTCTTGATGAAGATGTCGTTGAGGCTGGGCTCATACAGGCCAAAACGCCTGACAGTAAGGCGCTCCTCATTGAGCCAGCGCATGATGTCCCCCTGGCTTACCCGGCCTTTGGTGTCCAGGATCAGGCCGTCATCCCCAGGGATGATCCCAAGGGCAGGGAAGGCATTGGAAAGCGCCTTTTCCCAGGCCGTGTCGCCCGAAAGGACAGAGAGAAACAGCTTGTCCCGCCCCTCCTCCAGTTTGATCAGGTCCAGGTCACCGGATAAAAGGATATCGCCGTTGTGGATCAGCGTCACATCATCGCATACTTCCTCCACATAGCTCATCTGGTGGGAGGAGAAGATCACCAGCCTGCCCTCTTTGACAAACTCGTTGATGGCGTTCTGAAAAATTTGGGCGTTCACCGGGTCCAGACCGCTGAAGGGCTCATCCAGGATCAGGATATTCGGTTCGTTTAAAAAGGACTGGGCAATCTGGATCTTTTGCTGGTTGCCTTTGGAGAGGGTCTCCAGCTTTTTGTTCTTGTATTCCCCCAGGCCAAAATAATCAATCCAGTGGTTGGCGGACGCGGCGGCGTCGGCCATGGAGGCTCCCCTGAGCATGGCGAAGTAGGTCAGCTGGGCCAGCACCCCGTTTTTTTGGTACATGCCCCGTTCCTCCGGCAGATAGCCGATTTTCAGGCTCCGGGGCTTAAACGGGCTGCCGTCCAGCAGGAAGTTGCCGCTGTCAGGGTGGAACACGTCCATCAGGCAGCGGATGGTGGTGGACTTGCCGGCGCCGTTGCGGCCCAGAAAGCCCATGGCCCGGCCGGACTCAACCGTGAATGAGACGCCGTGGAGCACCTCCTTCTCGCCGAAGCTCTTGGTGATGTTGTTGACGACAAGCTGCATATCCTCACCTCTTTCCACATACAGGTCCATTATACCATATTCCCCGCAGCTCCATGGCATTCAGTAAGCAGATTCCCGCCATTTTTAAGGATGTTTTCTTTTTTGATCCCTTTCTTCTGTCTGTATGGCGTATGGCACAGACAACTGGAAACATAGGCATGGGGCAATTTGCCCCTTTCACGATATAAGTCGCCTGGGACGCGAAAAAGGTTCACAGCCCTTCATGATCCTGTTTGACATGCAGGTGGCGGCCCGGGGCAAAACAGCTGTACACAGCCTCAAATCCGGGGTACAATCCCCTGTGTTGGCACCATACCCAAAGGAGGGACAGGCCATTGATCAGGCTGGAAAATGTCTTTTGGACGCTGCCGGAGGGCGGCGATATAATCAAGGACTTAAACCTCACCATCCCAGGGGGCAAGCTCACCGTGGTGACCGGGCCCAACGGCGGGGGCAAGACCACCCTGGCGAAACTCATCGCCGGACTGGTGAAGCCCTCCGCGGGGCGCGTCCGCCTGGACGGGCAGGACATCACGGACCTGGACGTGACCCAGCGGGCCAGGCTTGGCATCAGCTTTGGCTTTCAGACCCCGGTCCGCTTCAAGGGCTTTACGGTCAGGGACCTGTTGGAGACGGCGGCCGGCCGGGAGCTGGACTTTGACACCCTGTGCGACATTACCGGCAAGGTGGGCCTCTGCACAATGGACTATGTGGACCGGGAGGTGGACGCGAGGCTGTCAGGCGGGGAGATCAAGCGGGTGGAGATCGCCTCGGTGCTGGCCCGGGGCACCCAGGTCTCCATCTTTGACGAGCCGGAGGCCGGGATCGACATGTGGTCCTTCAGGGGCCTGGTGGATGTGTTCAACGGGTTGAAGCGCGAGAAGCGGACGCTTATCATCATCTCCCACCAGCAAAGGCTGATCGACATCGCCGATGAGATCGTGGTGCTCTCCG
Organism: Eubacteriales bacterium; assembly: GCA_028701335.1. Lineage (GTDB taxonomy): Bacteria > Bacillota > Clostridia > Christensenellales > Aristaeellaceae > UBA6115. The sequence goes on along the minus strand of JAQVQY010000010.1, from coordinate 19,252 downwards.
GGGGCCAGGTGCGTGACCAGGGCAGAAGGGAAGACGTGCTGCCGGGGCTTCTGGCCGGGGAAATCGCGGGATTTTGCCCGGTTGGCAGGAAGGAAGCGTGATGAATATCCAGGAATTAAACCCCGTTGCACGGGAGCTCCTTAACACCGTAGAGGGGTATGAGGGCGCGTTTGAAGGCGCTTATAACATCCGCCAGGATTCCGGCTGCGCCGGCCGCAGGAGCACGGACAACATCCGCATCGAGTCAAAGCCCGACGGCAAGCCTGGGCTTGAGATCCATGTGGCCGCTGGCACACGGGATGAGACCGTGTATATTCCCGCCGTGGTCACTCACGGAGACATCAGGGATGTGGCCTATAATGATTTCTACATCGGCGCCGGCGCCCAGGTGAAGATTGTGGCCGGCTGCGGCGTGCATACATCTGATGAGAGCGAGAGCCGCCATGACGGCATCCACCGCTTTTATCTCTCCCCGGGGAGCGATGTGATGTATGAGGAAAAGCACGTGGGCACCGGGGAGGGACAAGGCATCCGGCGCATCAACCCGGTCACCGAGTGCTGGCTGGAGGAGGACGCCAGCCTCACCATGGACACCTCCCAGCTGGGCGGTGTCAGCTTTACCGAGCGGGAGACCCATGCCAACCTGAAGGCCAGGTCCAGGCTCATCATCCGGGAGCGCCTTTTGACCGACGGCAGCCAGGAGGCCACAAGCGTCTTCCATGTGGTGCTGGAGGGTGAGGACGCGGGCTGCGACCTGGTGAGCCGCTCGGTGGCCAAAGGCCATTCCCGGCAGCACTTTGTCAGCCGCATCGTGGGGGAGGCCCGCTGCCACGGGCACAGCGCCTGTGACGCCATCGTGGCCGATGAGGCGGTGGTCACCGCCGCCCCCCGGCTGGACGCGCTGAGCCCCGATGCCGCCCTTATCCACGAGGCCGCCATTGGGAAGATCGCCGGCGAGCAGATTCTCAAGCTCCGCACCCTGGGCTTAAGCGAGGAGGAAGCTGAGGCCAGGATCGTGGCGGGTTTCCTGAAGTAGCGGAAATGTATACCGGCTGGGGGCTTTTGCGGGCTTCCAGCTGTTTTTCATTTGAGATATGGCCCGTGGCATGGTACATTGTGGGCAAGCATATATGGGAGGTGGCCTATGGCTATGAGGAACGCCCTGGTGGCCCAGTCCGGCGGGCCTTCGCCGGTGATCAACGCGTCACTTTTGGGGGTGGCGGAGGAATGCATCAAGAGCGGGCAGGTGGGCAGGGTGTTTGCCGCCCGCCACGGCATTGAGGGGGTGCTGCTGGAGCATCTCTTTGATTTGGGGCGCCAGGATCAGGCGGAGCTTAATCGCCTGATGATCACCCCGTCCGCCGCCGCCGGCTCCTGCCGGTATAAACTAAAGGACAGCTATGAAGCCGACTACCGCCGGATCATCGAGGTGTTCCGTGCCCATGACGTGGGCTACTTCTTCTATATCGGCGGCAATGATTCCATGGACACGGCGGACAAGGTGGCGCGCCTGGCCCAGGAGACGGGCTATGACCTGAAGGTAGTGGGCGTGCCCAAGACCATTGACAACGACCTGGGGGACGAGGCGCGCACCCTCATTGACCATACGCCGGGCTACGGCTCCTGCGCGCGCTACTGGGCCAACCTGATCAAAAACGTGGAGGAGGAGAACCGCGCCATGGCGCCGTCCGAGTGCGTGAGCGTGCTGCAGGCTATGGGGCGGGATTCCGGCTTTATCACCGCCGCCGCCCGCCTGGGGGACCCCGGGCGTGAAATGCCGCTGCTCCTGTTCCTGCCCGAGGCCGGGCACACAGCGGAAGAGGTGTGCGACCTGGTCAATGACGGGCTCAAACGCTGGGGCCGGGTGATCGCGGTGGTGCCAGAGAGCCTGATGACCGATGCCCAGAGCCACAAAGTGGACGGATTTGGCCATGTGGAGTACGGCGCCAGCCGCACCACCGCCATGCAGACGGTGGTGAACCTGTTGAACAGCAAAAAGCTAAACGCCCGGGGCCAGGCCACCGGCCAGGTGCCCGGGGTCCTCCAGCGCGGCTGCTCCCTGGAAGCGTCCGGCGTGGACCGCCAGGAGGCCCGGAGGCTGGGCCAGGAGGCGGTGCGCCTGGGCCTGTCGGGCAGGAGCGATATCATGGCTACCATTCTAAGGGTCAGCGACAGCCCCTATGAGGTGCGCTATGACTCGGTGCCCCTTCACAAAATGGCCAACGCCGCCCGCAGGCTCCCGGCCGGATGGATCGCCCCCGGCGGCACCGACGTGACCGATGACTTCATCCGCTATGCCGCTCCCCTCATCGGGGACTGCGTGGCCTCACATGAATGCGAAAACGGCCTGCTGCGCTTCGCCCGGCTGGATTACACGGAGGTGGACCGGATACTGCCGGAATATTTGCCCTGCGGGTTTGAGGCGGGCGAATAGTCCAATCGTGCCAGGGCTTTCGCTGATGCCGGGGCTGTGGGTGATTTGAATTAATGAGTGAGATACGCACCGGTACAAAGACAGCCGCGATCGCCTGGGCGGTCCTGGCGGCCGTGCTGTACGCGCTCAACATGCCTTTTTCAAAACTGCTTTTAAGGGAAGCGGGCCCGGCGACAATGGCATCCCTGCTCTATCTGGGGGCAGGGCTCGGCATCGGGCTTATCTATCTCCTGGGCGGAAAAAACCGCGCCAATGGAACCCAAAAGCTGGCGCGGGAAGATATGCCGTATGTTACAGGCATGATATTGCTGGACATCATAGCGCCCATTTTGCTGATGCAGGGCCTTATCGGCGCGTCCGCGGCAAACGCGGCGCTTCTTAACAACTTTGAAATCGTCGCCACGTCAGTTGTCGCGCTGCTGGTGTTCAACGAGGCCATTTCCCCCCGCCTGTGGGCCGCGATCGTCCTGATCACGCTGGCCAGCATGCTCCTGTCCTTTGAGGACATCTCAAGCTTTCAGTTTTCCTATGGCTCCCTTTTTGTGTTGGCGTCCGCGGTATGCTGGGGCTTTGAAAACAACTTCACCAGGAAACTATCCTCAAAGAACACCTACCAGATCGTCACACTCAAGGGCATATTCTCAGGGCTTGGCTCAGGTATCGTAGCCCTCATACGGGGCGAGCGGTTTCCCCAGGCCCGCTTCGCGGGGCTGGCGCTCCTGCTGGGCTTCGTCGCCTACGGCCTGAGCATCTTCCTGTACGTCAGGGCGCAGTATGAACTGGGCGCGGCGAAAACCAGCGCGTATTATGCCATCGCGCCCTTTGTGGGCGCGCTCCTGTCCTTTGTGTTCTGGGGGAACCGCCTGGCGCTTATTATGCCCTGGCGCTGCTCATCATGCTGGCGGGCTCCGCCCTGTCCGTCATTGATACCCTCATGGTCAATCACACGCACGCGCACGTCCATACGTTTACGCACACGCATGGCGGGGCCATGCACAGCCGCACCATGAGCCATTCCCACGCCCACCGGCACCTGGCCAAATTACAGAAGCACAGGCACCGGCATGACGGAAACGAGGCGGAGGAGGAACGCTGACGCTCCCGCCCGGCGCTAAAACCCCGGGGAAGGCGGGGTAGGGATCCTTAAATCTGTTTCGGGGCCGCGAACTCTTTGATGGCGCGCAGAAAAACCTCCGCATACCGGGCTGCCTTGACATCGCCCACGCCTGAGACATTCCGGAACTGCGCCGGCGTCCTGGGCGCTTTTTTGGCCATGTCCCTCAAGCTGGCGTTGGAAAAAACGATGTAGGCCGGCACGCCCTCCTCCTGAGCTATGCTAAGCCGCGCGGCTTTCAGCGCGTCAAAAAGCGGGCTGCCCGCGTTTTTTTCGGCGCCGCTTTTCGATTCAGGCTGGGGGACAGCAGGCGTATCCTCAGTTTTTACCGGAATGGATACCTTGATATTGCTGCTCAGCACATCCAGCGCGCGCTGGCTCAAACCCAGCGCCCCGTGAGTGGAATTCCGCCGGATGTACCCCTGGGTGATCAGATAATCCAAGGTTTTGTTGAGCCGTGGGCGGGACAGCGCCCGCAGGCTGCCAAATTGGTGCAAGGCGTCCAGGCCCAGTTCAGCCAGCCGCTTATCCTTTGTGTCGCGCAGGGCGCGGGTGATGAGCGCCTGGTCCCCGCCATCACCCGGCCCTGGCGATCAGCTCGATCTCCACCAGCGCGCCCTTTGGCAGGGCCTTGACGGCCACCGTGGAGCGGGCGGGCTTTGAGACAAAATGCCGGGCGTAGACGGAGTTGAATGCGGCGAAGTCGCCCATATCCGCCAAAAAACAGGTGGTTTTCAGGACATCATTAAGCCCGGCGCCGGCGGCTTCCAGCACGGCCGCCAGATTTTTGATGACCTGCTCCGTCTGCTCCGTGATGCCGCCGGGCACCAGCTCAGAGGTCTGGGGGTCAATGGGCGTCTGCCCCGAGCAGAACAGCAGCTTGTCATGGGCGATGGCGGCCGAATAGGGGCCCAGCGCCGCCGGGGCTTTGGGGGCGTGGATTGGTTTCATGGCGTTCCTCCGTTCATTTCGTTAGACCCAACTTATCACAGGAGCCCGCATAGGGACAACTATGGGCTTATTCAAGCGCAAGGATGGGCACAAAGGGCTTTTGTGTGGGGATTTCGCCCATGGTGAGGGTGTCGTAGCTGAAGCTGTACTTCAGCGTGTCGGTGTGGTCCATCACATACCACAGCAGCTCCTCAAACAGGGTGTTGGCGTCCTCATACGCTTTTTCCTGGGTCCTGACGGTGTATTCCGTCAGATGCGCGGCAGCGTCCTTTGGAGAATTGTCATACAGATCTGCGGCTTTGGCGAGAACCTCAGGGTATTCTGCCAGCAGTTTCTCTTCCATCCCGTCCCAGTAGCCCCGGACGCCGGCGCCATAGTTCATGCGGTCCTGTTCCGCCAGGGCGCACAGGCGCTTATAGGCGATGCTTGCCATCTCCGGCTGATAGCCTCGTTCCAGGCTGTCTCTTTTGTAGCTTTCAGCGGTGTCCGTTACCACATTGGAGATGGGCAGGTATACTGAGTGCTCTGCATTGGCCAGGCACTGCCAGCCCACGCAACTTAAAGCGGCGGGCAGGCCGTCAAACACCTGCAGGATGTGAGCCGTGCCCTGGGATTCCGTGCCAATGACGCGCAGGTCTCCCCGGCCCGTTTCCTCCGGGGAAAATGGCGTGCCCTCAAAGCGGTTGCGCGTCAGGGCCATCAGGTCTTTGACGCTCACCTTGTCATCCGGCGTGTAGAACAGGTCATACTGGGTGTTGATGTCATAGTCCCCCGCCGTGGATGGAGCCAGCGTCTTGTGGCCGATCCAGGTTCGCCGGTTGCCATAGTCAGAGAGACTTCCGGCATAGGTCCTGGAGATGTCCATCCGGCCGTCTTCGCCATATACCGCCAGCCCCGCCTTCTCAGGCTCCTTGAACAGCCCGGGGGAGTAGAGAGCGCCTTCAGAATCCTGATCAAGGTACCGGATCATGAACTGGTTGCCAAACACGGCCACCTTGTCCTCCGGCATCCGGAGAGCGGCCCACTGATGGCCGGTGTAAGTCTCCACATACCATGCCTCATTGGCGTCTGCCAGCATGATGATGTTCTGCTCGCTGCTGCCCAGTTCCGCCATGATTTTACCTATCAGCGCAACGCCCTCCCTTGCCGAAGCGCAGCTGGCGGCAATCAATTCCGGGATGACCTCCTCGCACAGCCCGCCTTCCACCGCCGGGTCCATCTGGCGGATCTCCTTGCGCGCGTAGGCTGTCACCGTGCCGGTGATGGCAAGGCCCATTTCATTCATGCAGGCGGATCCGTAGCGGCCAAAGCCCATGCCGGTGGCCATGGGCGTGGAGGTGTATTTAAAGGTGGTGTCCGGCAGCGGCCAGGAGAAGCCCTGTGTCCCCGTATGATGCTGTCCTGGCTGGTCTTCCACCCGGTCCACCACCAGCACACGAAACATGGCGGCCAGCGGGTGCAGATCCACCGTGCGGGCAAGCATCACCGCGCCGTTGGCACTTGCATCCTTTCCCACATAAAACCCCGTGCAAGCCATTGCGCTTACACAGAAGCCAAGCAGGGAAAGGGATGCCATCATGGCAGAAATCAGCCGAAAGGTTCTCCTACGCATACTCTCTCTTCCTCCCCGGGGGATGCCCCCTGCCAAACCCGTATGATTTCGTATGATGCCCTATTATAAGGCGCTTTTATTGGCGAATCAACCGGACAGCGTCCAAAGGGTATATAACCTAGCAAGGGCATAACACCCGGACCCTGCACACCGAAAGGAGCAATTCAATGAAAAAAGCGTTGATATTCCTGGACTCCCTTTTTGACGAGAAGGAGTTCATCTACCCCTACTACCGATTTCAGGAGGCCGGATACCATGTGGATGTAGCCGGGCATGAGGCAGTGGAATACAAGGGCAAATCGGGGCTTAAGGCCAAGGCTGACATGATTTATTCCATGGTAAATGTGGCGGACTATGACACCCTGGTGATACCCGGCGGCTACGCGCCGGACAGGATCCGCCGGGACCCGGCGGCGCTGGAACTGGTCCGTACTTTCAGGCAGGCCGGCAAGCCCATCGGCATGATCTGCCATGCCGGCTGGGTAGCTGTATCCGCCGGGGTCCTAAAGGGCGTACGCCTCACCTCCACCACCGCCATCAAGGATGACCTGGTGAACGCCGGCGCAGTCTGGGAGGACAGCGAGGTGGTAGTGGATGGCGGCTTTGTTACCTCAAGGGCGCCTGCCGACCTGCCCGCCTTTATGCGGGAGCTATTGAGGCAGCTGGAGAAATAAGCACTATTCCACCGCCACGCGCGCCTGGCGGGCTTTGAGCGCACTGTAGAGGCTGACACTCAGGATTACCAGCGCGGCGCCAAGAAGGGAATAGGATCCCGGATCCTCCCCCAGAAAAATGAAGGCCCACATCGGGTTTAACACGGGCTCCACCATCGCCACGATGGAGGCGGTCACCGGGTGCACTTGGGTGCGCATCCCCGCGGTAAAAAACCAATACCCGCCGGACAGGCTGGCCCCCATAGCCAGCACGCTGACGGTTGCGCGGGGGTTTATCACAAACGCCTTGTCAAAAGGGATGGCAAAGAGGAACAGCGCGCTTAAGAGGTTGCCCAGGTAGGTGTAGTCAAGAGGGTCAATACCTGGAAGCCTGGCCGCGAAGAACACCAGGGCAAAGGTGAAGGCCGTCAAAAGCGCCAGGCTGTCCCCCAGAAGGCTCCCTCGGCCAAAACCGCCGATAAAGCACAAAAGTACCCCGCCTAGGGTCAGGATGGTGGCCAGGATGTCCGCTTTCCCCGGCTTTTGCCCCCAAAGGATCCAACAGGCGAAAATCACCACGATGGGCATGGCGTATTGCAGCACGATGGCGTTGGCGGCAGTGGTAAGCCGGTTGGCCACGATAAACAGCGTGGACGTGGCCGTCACCCCCACGGCGCCCAGCCAGGTGCCCTTGCTGAACTTTGGCTTAAAGCTTCCCCGGGAGGCGCCCAGTACCAGGGCCGCGATGAGCGCCCGCGCCCCCACCAAGGAGAAAGGACCCCAGGGCGCCCACTTGCTCAGCACCCCGGAAAAGCTCCAGGCCACGCTGGCCAGCATGATAAATACGGCCCCCCTGGCCTGATTTCCGTCTTCCCGCATGCCCGCCTCCCCAAGCCCCCAAAAGGGCAGATAGGCGCATCATAGCATCGAATCCTGGTGCCTTCAATCAGGAACGGAAGCGGGAGGCTGTGCATTATGTGTTTTGTGAACAGGCGTGATCAGGCAGCTTCAACAATCCGCCAAGGTTCATGGCGATACTGTATCCGGATATCATCACAAACTGATGAATCGGGCTTTTCCGGGTGTTTGCTGTCTTGCCGTTTTGAGACAAAATATCTCTCTGTTTTCCGGGCAGTCATTACGAATTTCACCGCATAACAAGATATTGCAGTATAACACGGCGGAGCGAAGACAAGCGGTTTTGGCTGTTAAGTCATATCCGCCAGATCCGCTTCCTGGCGAAGCGGGCGGAATGTATCAACCATGTTGTCGGCATTTATTATCCAAAGACAATGGACATTAAATATATGGACAGGGGAAGGGTTTTTAGCATGCGGGGGCAGTGGGGTCGCGTGATGCATCCGTCTATTATGGCTGCCTGAACCGTCCTGGGTTGCACTCCATTTATAGTTTTGTTCGGTAATGGAATCACGTCTCTTTTCTGCGCCATCTCACAAGCCGCCAAGTTATCCAGGCGATTTACCAACAAAGCCTGAGACTTTTGTTTTTTGTGGAAAAACGCTTGACAGAAATTCCAGCTTGTGTTATTTATTAAACATTACTAAGTAAATTAAGGAATGGTTGAATGATGAATCCGGGAACTCCAGAGACCCTTGGGGTGCATAATCGCACCGTAATCTTGGATTTTGTCCGTAAGCACGGTCCCGTTTCGCGTGCGGAATTGTCCAGGAAGCTTGATATCAGCTTCCCGAGCGTTTCATCAAACGTAAAAAAACTTCTTGAGAGCAATTACCTGAAAATCGCCGGAAGCGGAGATAACAAGGTTGGACGGAAAGCCACACTGCTTGAGTTCAACGCCACTTGGGGGTACATCATCGGCTCAGACATCGGGCGTTCCCAGATCAGAGTGATGCTTTCCGACCTTGAGGGAAAGGAACTGATTTACCTAAAACATGACTATAACGCGCTGGACGGCGAAAACATCGTGGAAGAACGGCTGCTTGAACTGGCGTTGACGGCCGTTAAGGAGGCCGGCGTAAAGCCGGAACAGATTAAATACTTCAGCCTGGGCATGCCGGGCATCATGGACCCCAACACCGGAAAGCTTATTCTCGTCCCATTCATGTCCAGCATTGACATCGACGGGATTGTAAAATGTATAAAGTCTATCTTTGATGCGCCGGTTGTAGTGGAAAACAGCGTTAATCTGGGCGCCATTGGCGAGAAATGGAAAGGCGTAGCCAAAGGCCACAGGGATATTCTATACCTGAGTTATGGTGTGGGTATTGGTTCCGCCTTGATACTAAGCGGCGAACTGTACAGGGGCGTCAATAACGCCGCCGGCGAGGTTGGCTATATGGTCCCGGGCAAATCCAACTTAAGAAGCGAATTTGATGAGCAGGGTGTTTTGGAAATGCTCGTATCGGGCAGCACGATCCAGAAAGACATGACAAAGATTGGAATTGGCCAGGATTTCAGAAGCCTTATCGACGGTAACCGGAACAAAATGCCCGCCGTACAGGAAATCATCGAGCGGATCGCAAGCCATATAGGGATTATGCTGGTTAATGCCGTTTCCGTTATCAACGTGGAGCTCATTGTGATCGGGGGAAGGCTGGGAGATCTCATCGGTCCATATTTGGCGCCTTATTGGAAGAATCTTTTGTCCAACCATGTTCCTTTTCCGCCGAATATCCTAATTTCAAGTCTGCAGGAAAAGGCAAGTGTCCTGGGCGGTTTCGCTATCGGCATGAGGCATGTGAGTGACTCTTTGGTTGCACAAATTGCCTGACATGTTCGTACGGCAGAAGAGAACGGCCGAGCCCGCCGGAAAATACTGCAGGATTCGGCCTATTGAAAGGAGGCAAACGAGCAAGCTCACTTTTTGCGCATGCATCCAGCTGTGATGATTCAGCAACCTTTCGACAACACGATTGCCAAAAAGGATAATCTCCGGGTTTAGCCTGGATGATTAATAAACGAAGGAGACTCAATGATGAAGAAACTTATTGCCCTGTTCCTTGCCCTATCCCTGGTGGGAATGATCACGCTGGCAACAGCCGAAACCGGCCGGGTCGGCATCGCGATGCCGACCAAATCCAGCGAACGCTGGATTCATGATGGCAACAATCTGAAGGACGGCCTTGAGGCGCTCGGATACACAGTTGACCTTCAGTATGCCGAGGATGACGTTGACGCGCAAATCGCCCAGGTTGAGAATATGCTGACCCGGGGAGTGGACGCGCTGGTTATCGCTTCCATCGACGGATCAACCCTCACCAGTGTCCTGAAGCACGCAAAGGATCAGGGCGTGGTAACGATTGCCTATGACCGGCTGCTGGTTAACTCCCCTGACGTAGATTATTTTGCCACCTTTGACTCCATTGCGATCGGCGAACTGCAGGCGACATCTCTGCTGACTGGCCTGGGCGTTCTTGACGGAGCTGAAGGCCCGTTTAATGTTGAGCTGTTTGCCGGTTCCCTTGATGACAGCAACACGCCGCTTTACTTTGAAGGCGCGATGAACATTCTGAAGCCCTATCTTGACAGCGGTGTTCTCGTTGTGCGTTCCGGTCAGACACAGTTGAGCCAGTGCGCCACAGAGGGCTGGGATTCACTGAAGGCTCAGGCACGGATGGACAACCTGGTTTCCGCACACTATTCAAGCGGTGAAACCTGCGATGGCGTCCTGGCCCCATATGACGGACTGTCCATAGGCATCCTTTCAGCGCTAAAGGCAGTGGGCTACGGCTCCGGCGATATGAGTATGCCGATCGTTACCGGGCAGGACTGCGAAGTGACCTCCGTGAAATCCATGATCGCTGGGGAACAGTACTCATCCATTTTCAACAATACCGCGTCCCTGGCGAAGGTCGCTGTGGATCTGACAACGCAGGCCCTGTCGGGCGGGGAAGTTGAAACCAATTCGTACTACAACAACGGCTCCATTGATGTGCCTGCCATGGCCATCAGCGCGATCATTATCACAATCGACAACTATGAAGCGGAGCTGATTGACTCCGGCTACATCTCCGCCGACGCGCTGAAATAAAGCGCAGATATCCGGGGATATGGCGATTTGTGCCATATCCCCCATCAAACAAGGAGGAACTCTGTGTCTGACAATGTGTTGCTGGAAATGCGGGAGATCACAAAAACATTTCCAGGTGTAAAAGCGCTGGACCGTGTCAGCCTTCGCGCTCAGAAGGGACATATCCACGCGATCGTCGGAGAAAACGGGGCGGGCAAATCCACTCTGATGAATGTTCTCAGCGGCATTTATCCATATGGCACCTATGATGGGGATATATATTTTGATGGCGAGCTATGCAAATTCAAGGGTGTCCGTGACAGTGAGGGGAAGGGGATAGTCATCATCCACCAGGAGTTGGCCCTGATCCCGCAGCTTTCGGTTGCCGAAAATATTTTTCTTGGAAATGAGCGTCTCAGCGCCAAAGGTGTGGTGGATTGGTCGCAGACCTATTTATATGCGGATAAACTGCTGAGAAGCGTGAATCTTCATGTGGATCCCGGCACGCAGGTGCAGACACTGGGGGTAGGGAAACAGCAGCTGGTGGAGATAGCCAAAGCGTTATCCAAGGACGTCAAGCTCCTTATTCTTGATGAGCCAACCGCGGCCCTTAATGATGAGGAATCGGAGAAACTGCTTGAGCTGATCCTGAGCCTTAAACAGCAGGGCATCACGTCCATCATCATCTCCCATAAAATCCATGAAGTACGAAAGGTTGCGGATGAAATTACCATTCTGCGCGATGGGTCAACTGTGGAAACGCTCCTGAACGATAGTGACGTAACTGAGGAGCGCATTATCCGGGGGATGGTTGGAAGGGATTTGTCCCAGCGATTCCCGCCCCGGGAACGCGATATTGATCCCACGAAGTTGTTCGAGATAGAAAACTGGAGTGTGGGTGATGAAGCCAATCCTTCGCGCAAAAAACTGGAAAACATCAATATCCGCGTCGCAAAAGGGGAAGTGGTTGGTATCGCTGGCCTGATGGGCGCAGGGCGAACTGAGTTGTGCAAGAGCGTTTTTGGGCGCACTTATGGGGCCTCGGTTGAAGGTGACCTGCGTCTGCATGGAAAACAGATCCGGGCACGGACCCCCGCTGAGGCCATTCAACACAGTATCGCCTATGTTACGGAGGACCGCAAAGGGGAAGGGCTCATCCTTAGCCAGAGCGTGACCACTAACCTGACGCTATCCAACCTCGAACGTGTTGGCAGCAATCACACGGTCAACCATCTCCTGGAGCTGGTAGAGTCGGAAAAGCTTCGCGACGAGTTCCATATCAAGGCCCCGGACCTGTTCCAGGCGGTCGGGAATCTTTCGGGGGGCAACCAGCAAAAGGTGATGCTCGCGAAATGGGTGTTTGCGGAGCCGGAGGTCCTGATTATGGATGAGCCGACCCGCGGCATTGACGTGGGCGCAAAATATGAGGTTTACACGCTGATCAACAAGCTGGCGCTGGAAGGAAAGCACATCCTGGTCATTTCATCAGAGATGGCGGAACTAATCGGACTGTGCGACAGGATTTACATTATGAACGAGGGAAGCATTATTGGCGAAGTTTCAGGTGAAACGGCTACACAGGAAAACATTATGGCGGCAATCATTCAGAGTTCAAAGGAGTAAGGCACCGTGACAACACTAAAGAGTTCATCCAAAACGAATATCCGGGAATATACCATGGGGTTTGCCCTCGTGGTTTTGATCATAGTCCTCCAATTCGCCACACAGGGCACTATGCTCAAGCCGCTGAACGTCAGCAATCTGCTCCACCAAAACATGTATGTTTTTGTCTTGGGGATGGGTATGCTGCTTTGCATTCTTACCGGGGGCAACATTGACCTCGCTGTGGGATCTGTGGTCGCTTTCTGCGGGGCAATAGCTGGTGTCCTGATGGTTGACATGAAAGTGCCAACCCTGCCAGCCGTTTTGTTAATCCTTCTTTCCGGCTTGGCGGTAGGCGCCTGGCAAGGTTTTTGGATTGCGTTTGTCAAGGTGCACCCCTGGATCACAACACTCTCGGGAAGCCTGATTTTCCGCGGTCTCGCGCAGGTTATCCTGAACGGAAGATCCATCGGGCCATTTCCGGAAGCGTATCAGTTTTTGGCTACAGGATTTCTTGAGGACTTTTCCGCGGGTACGGGGCGGCATATGCTGACCCTGGTAATAGGGGCGGCTGGAACGCTTGTCCTGGCGGCGGTATTGCTGATTTCCCATTACGGGAACAAGAAGAATGGCCTTCCTACGGAATCCACTGGCCAGCTGATTGTGAAAATACTGATTTTCGCACTGTTTATAAACGCCATTTGCTGGCTGCTGGCTGGTTACAAGGGCATCTCTTTTGCCATGCTGGTTCTGGTTGGGCTGATCCTGATTTTCTCCTTTATTACGAAGAAATCGGTATTTGGACGGCATTTATACGCGATGGGAGGCAACATCAAAGCCGCCAAGCTCTCAGGCATCAACACAAAACGCATGATGTTTATCGTATACCTCATTTCCGGATTGATGGCCGCACTCGCGGGAATCCTGGTCACATCGCGCCTTAACGCGGCTACGCCCAAAGCAGGCGTTGGCTACGAACTGGATGCCGTTGCGGCCTGCTTCCTCGGCGGCGCTTCAATCAGCGGGGGAGCTGGCACGGTATACGGCGTCATGGTGGGCGCGCTGATCATGGGTGTTCTGAACAACGGCATGTCCCTGCTGGGTGTTTCCATCGACTGGCAGTCCGCGATCAAGGGCCTGGTTGTGCTGGTGGCCGTCGCGTTTGACATGTATTTCAAGAACAAACAGCGCTATTCGATCTGAGACGAGCGCAAGGAGGAAACATTGGACAACAAGCAACTGTACACATGGTGCAGCGTGCCTGCGGAACAGCTGGAAAAGCATCCTGACGGGAAAATACCTTTCAGGATGGTGGCAGACTCGGCAAGCATGGGCCGGCTCATGGCTGAAGAGCTTGCGCAAGAGATCGAACAGGCCAACAGGGAAGGCCGCATGCTGCGGGCAATTATCCCCTGCGGGCCAAGCAGCTGGTACAAGCCTTTTGAGACGCTTGTTAACACCCGCAGAGTCAACCTGCGTAACCTGGTGGTATTCCATATGGATGAATGCCTGGATTGGGAAGGAAAGCTTCTTCACCGGGACGACCCATACAACTTCCGCAGTTTTATGGAAAAACACTTCTACGGCGGGATCGATAAGGAACTGGCTGTTCCGCAACACCAGCGGTTTTTCCTGTCGCCTGCCACCATGGAATCTGTGCGGGAAGAAATCTATAAGCATGAGCTTGACCTGACATTGGGGGGTTGGGGGCAGGACGGACACATCGCCTATAATCAGGCCCGCCGCGCTCCCTATAGCCAGCTGTCATTGGACCAGTTGCGCAACTCCTCCATCCGTATCCAGGAAAACAACGCGGACACCGTTATTGCCCTGGCGCAGCGGACATACGGCGCGGCCTATCAGTTTGTGCCGCCCATGTCGGTCACGCTGGGCGTCAAGGAATGCCTGAGCGCAAAAAAGGTCAGGTTGTTCAGCGATACCGGCGCCTGGAAGCAGACGGCGCTTCGCGTCGCGTTGTTTTCTCCGCTGACGACAGAGTATCCGATGACCCTGCTGCAATCGCACCCCGATGCCATGCTGACCGCCACGGAAGATACGGCAAGGCATCCCATTTCACTGCATCCTGAGTGGAGGTTCAATGACATCCATGGCAATGCAAACACAATATGACCATGTCCTTGGAACGGGGGGAATAGGGAGCGGCATCATTTTCGAGTTCGAAGACAATAGGCCGTTGAGCCGGAATGAGACCCGCCTGGCGATGCTGAGCCCGGCAAAGGATTACTGCAAACAGCACATTATCCTTCATTATGTGGCCCGCATCTTGTCTCCAGAGGTATCTGTTCACGCTATTGGGGCCGTCGGGCGGGATTCCGCGGGCGGCGAGTTGCTTCAGCAGATGGAAAGCGCGGGCATTGATACAGCTTTTGTAAAGCGTTTGGAGCAAAAGCCGACAATGTACAGCGTCTGTTTGCAGTACCCCGATAAGGCAATATGCAACGTAACCACATCCCAAAGCGCCAGTTCCCTGGTGTCGGAAATCGACATTCAAACGGCGCTGGACAACCTGCCCTTTCAGGTCAGCGGGAGAACCCTGGTGGTCGCGGTGCCTGAGGTGCCGGTGGCAAGCAGGCTGGAACTATTGAGAAGCGCGAAAGCCCTGGGCGCGTTTTGTGTCTCATCTTTCCTGCTGGATGAGGTAGGCGAGTTTGTTGGCGGCGGCGGCGTTGAAAACACGGATTTGCTGGCTATCAATGAAGATGAAGCGGCGGCCTATTGTCAGCTGAAAACCGATGATTTTAGCAAACTGGCAGAAGCAAGCTATGAGAAATTACGGAAAACAAATCCCGGGATTATGCTGGCTATGACCTGCGGGGCTCAGGGAAGTTTCATCGCGGCAGAGAACAAACTCCGTCATATTGCGGCAAAGCCTGCTAAGGTTGTGGCGACCGGCGGCGCGGGAGATGCCTATATCTCCGGCATCATCTGCGGTTTGGCTATGGGGCTGCCGTTTTTGGGCGGCAATGAACTGTCCGCACCTGAACTGGGATCGAGCCTTGCGGCTGAAGCAATAAGTGTACCTGATACAATAGCCGGCCATATAGACCGCGATTTGTTCATGGGACTCATCAACCAAGGATTAAAGAAGGGTGTTTGAATGAGCATCGGGATCGTTCACAGGAAATGGGGCGCTGCCAATGGCCGGGAGGTCCGCTTATTTGACATCCGGGATGAATCAACCGGCCTGAGGGTATCAGTAAGCAACTTTGGGGCAATCCTGCAGGCATTCATGGTTGAGGATGGGAAGGGCGTTACACGGGATCTCGTGCTTGGTTACGATGGTTTGCAGGGCTACATAAACGACAGTACATTTTTCGGCGCTTTTATTGGCCCAATAGCGGACCGTTTGGCCGGCGGGAAGTTCAGCCTTGGAGAAACCTTGGTTCAGCTTCCTTTGAACGCGGGCCCCGATAGCATGCACAGCGGCCCGCATGGCTTCCATCGCCAGGTATGGGATTGGCAAATCCTGGATGACGGCGTAAAATTCTACAGAAAATTCTCGGATATGGAGCTGGGTTTTCCGGGCCTGCTGGAAGCAAGCCTGAGCTATCGGCTTGTCGCGCCGTTGACCCTGTCGCTGGACTACCATGCTGTGTGCAGCGAGCTTACGGCTGTCAGCTTCACAAATCATAGCTATTTCAACCTGAACGGGATACAGGGAAGTTGCCGGGATCATCAGTTGGCCATTATGGCAGAGCGTTACGCAAAGACCGCCCGCGAGCAGGATCCGATAGTTACGGGCCAGCTTGAGAAAGTCGAAGGCACGCCGCTTGATTTCCGTGCCGGTAAAAAAATCTCGGATGCGATTGCCCACAAGGAGCACCCTGAAATTTGCGCCGCGGACGGCGTTGATCACTACTTTCTTGTGGATGGCGAGGGCATGCGGCGGGCAGCTGTTCTTTCGGACGGCCAATGCGCGCCTTCACTTACGTGCATGACCGACTCGCCGGGCATTTTGGTGTATACTGGTAACGGCATTCATCAGGTCACCGGGAAAGATGGAAAAGTGTACGGGAAAAACTGGGGTGTTTGCCTGGAAACAGGCCGCTTTCCCAATGCGGTCAACCTGGACGCATATCGTCCGGATGTCCTGCTATATCCCGGAGAGGAATACCTCTCCAAGACTGAATTCGTCATCGCCTTTGACGAATGACAGTTTTTGTATAGAGAAATATTATTTTTGGAGGTACAGGAAGTGATTAAGGCAACTGCAGGTTTCGTTGTTTACGGGGTTCATAAGGATGGGCTGAAAGATCCTTCGGGAGACCTGTTTATTGATCAGGCGATTATTGATCGCTCAAAACGCGCGCTGGTTGACGCGGGCGTTAAGCTGGTTGAAAATGACCTGGTTGTGGCCACCAAGGACGATGCCAGGGAAGTGATTCTGCCAATGGCCAAGGATGACAGCATCGATTGCCTGGTTCTGTTTTCCGGCACCTGGGTGTGGGCATCCAACATGATTGGCGCCTTGCGCGAATTCGCGAAAACCGGCAAGGGAATCATCGTGTGGACCTATCCCGGCTCCCAGGGCTGGCGTCCTGTTGGCGGCTTGGTGCTTAAAGCCGCGCTTAACGAAATTGGTATAAAGCACCGTTTTGTCTATGGAGCCGCTGAAGACGAAACATCATTGGAATCTGTCGTGAGTTACTGCCAGGCATCTGCCGTAAAGAACCGCATCAACATGACCACCATAGCTGCGTTTGGAGGCCGGGGGATGGGGCAAACCTGCGGCGTGGCCGATCCCGCGCAGTGGATGAAGACCTTTGGCATTGACATTGATTCGCGTGATACCACCGAACTGCTGGATACGGCCAAAGCTGTCAGCGATGAAGAGCTGGATAGCGCGTTTGGTGTGATCAGGCAGAAGTTTGTGGAGGAACCTGAGCGCAATGCCATGACAGAGCGCTCTGTCCGGCTATACCTGGCTCTTAAAAAGCTGATGGGCAAGTACAATTTCAGTTACTACACCATCCAGTCCTTCCCCGGCCTCGCGGATGACTACACCGCCACATGTTTTGCGCAGAGCATGATGCTGGATGAGGGCATCCCGACTTCCACACTCTCTGACTTCAACACAGCCCTGACCAGTATTTTGTTCACATACCTGAGCCAGGAACCGACATACTATGGTGACCTGCAGTATCTGGACAAAAAGAACAAGGAAATTAAGATTATCGGGGATGGAGCTTGCCCGCCTTCCCTGGCCAACAAGCATGGCGCCAAATTTGCCCAACATGGGATCGCCACAGAAGGAACCGCCGGCGGACTGTCCGTCAGCCTCGTCTGCAAAGCGGGGGAGGGCGTAATTGGCAGGGTGAGCCGTGTGGACGGGAAATTCCGCCTGGTAATTACGCGCTGCACGGTTTATGAACCGGAAGATGATATCATTGATGAAAGAAGGGCGGAGTGCGGCATCCCGTTCTGGCCCCACGCTTTTGTTAAGGTGGATTGCGATGTGGACGAGTTGATGAAAAACTGGGACAACGAATATGGTTGCCTCGGATATGGCAAACACTTGTATCGCCAGATGATCGATTTCGCGGAAATGACAGGCATGGAGGTGGTCGCGCTTTAAAAGGAATTGGGCTATGCCGGTTAGGCATAGCCCAAACCAATATCGGGGAATTCTCCGACCTGATGGCTATCCGTTTGCATTTCGGTCCGAATGTATCGGATGATAAAAAAAGGAGCGAGGAAATGGCAAGAAAGATCACCTTCATTGGTGCGGGATCACTGGAATTCACAAGGGGCCTGGTAACGGATATCATGACATTTGAGGCTTTCCGGGACGTGCATATCTGCCTGATGGATATCAATGAGAAGCGTCTTGATTATGCCATGAAGGGCGTTCAAAGCATTTTCAATGCCGGAGGATACCCCGCGACAGTATCAAAAACCACAGACCTGAAGACCGCGCTTGAGGGATCAGATGGTGTTCTGATCACCATCCTTCAGGGAGGTGTTCAGGTATGGCGGCATGACATTGAGATTCCAAAAAGCTTTGGCGTGGATATCTGCGTTGGAGACACCCGCGGGCCCTCGGGCATCTTCCGTTTTCTGCGAACCGCTCCGGTCATGCTGGATATCTGCTGCGAAGTGGAGAAATACTGCCCGGAAGCGATTGTGCTGAACTATACAAATCCGATGGCGATGCTCTGCAGGGCTCTGCAGAGCGAGACGAAAGCCAATGTTACCGGGCTGTGCCATAGTGTTCAGGGAACCAGTGAACTGTTGGCGGGCTTCATAGGCGCGCCAATGGAAGAAATCACCTATACCTGTGCTGGCATCAACCATCAGGCCTACTTCACTGAGTACAAGTGGAATGGAAAGGATGCCTACCCCTTAATCCGGGAAGCGATGAAGAAGCCGGAGGTCGCCAACGCTGAACCGGTCCGAAACGAGATTTTCAAGGCGTTTGGCTATTATTGCACAGAATCCTCCGGACACAATTCCGAATACCTGTATTGGTTCCGGAAACGCCCGGATCTGATCGAAAAATACTGCACCCACGGAACTGAATGGAACCCCGGTGAACACGCGTATCTGTTGAAAGAATACCTGGAGCGCGAAAACACCTGGGAGGCGGAGTATGTGGAATGGCTGAATGATCCGAATAAAGATCTTGAAAGAGGCGGCGAGTACGCGTCCAACATTTTCAACGCGTTGTTTGGAGACCACACCCCCTTCCTGTTCAACGGGAACCTTCGCAATTTTGGGCTGGTGGAAAACCTGCCCGCGGGCGCTTGTGTAGAGGTACCGGTCATTGCCTCCCGAGCGGGCATCCAGCCCATTCATGTCGATCCTCTCCCGGAGCACATCGCCATACTCGTTAATACGCTCTCACGCTGTGAGGAGCTGGCGGTAAACGGTTTCC
>JAQVQY010000073.1 GCA_028701335.1 Eubacteriales bacterium | reverse complement strand
CTCTGACTCGTATAGTCTAGGTTCAAATCCTAGTTCCCCAGCCATCTGCCTCCGTGGTCTAGCGGTTAGGACACCGCCCTCTCAAGGCGGCAACACGGGTTCGAGTCCCGTCGGAGGTACCACAAAAACCATTGAAAGCATAAGCTTTTCAAGGTTTTTTTGTTTTCCGGCGAAATGTGCCAGCCCAAAGCGCATGAAAATACGTCCAAATGACCAGGGCTATCCCGTTCAGGAGATGATAAGCGGGGGCGGGTATACTCCAAATGAACCGACGGCGCGGGCGGGTTTTGCCTGCGCCATGAAAGCCGGTGTTTGGGAGGTATGGATGCGCGTTGTAGTGATTGGCGCCGTGGCAGCGGGAACATCGGCCGCCGCAAAGGCCAGGCGGAATGACGAACAAGCAGATATCGTGGTTTATGAGAAGGGCCACTTTATTTCGTACTCCGGTTGTGGGATGCCATATTACATCTCAGGGGAGGTGGAGAAGGCGGAAGCGCTTTATCCCCGTGATGTTTCTTTTTTCAAGGACAAGTACAATGTGGATATCCTGACCGAGCATGAGGTGACAAGCCTGAACACCACAGATAAGACACTGGCGGTGACAAACCTTAAGACCGGACAAACGTTCACCGATGGCTACGACAAACTCGTCATCGCCACCGGGGCTTTCGCGGTAGCGCCGCCCATTAAGGGCATTAAACAAGGCTGGGTATTCGCCTTGCGCGATATGGGTGATATGGTGGATATCAGCGCTTTTGTCCAGGCGAATAAGCCCAAAACTGCCGCCATCATTGGCAGCGGCTTTGTCGGTCTTGAAATGGCCGAAAGCTTGCGCAAATTGGGTATTTCCCTCACCGTCATTGAAAAACTGCCCCAAGTGATGCCCGTGATGGACAGCGACATGGTCGTGCATATAAAAAGGCGCCTGGAGGAGGAAGGCATCGCGGTTTACACAGGCGCCACTGTGGGGGAAATCACATCACAACAGGTGTTGCTTAATGACGGCCGTAAAATTTCCGCGGAACTGGTACTGGTATCCGCCGGAATAAAACCTAATGTCTCCCTGGCGAAGGAAGCGGGGCTTGAAATCGGGGAGACGGGCGCCATTAAGGTGGGGCGGGATATGAGGACCAGCAACCCGGATATTTTCGCCTGCGGGGACTGCGCTGAAATGTTCAGTTCTCTTACCGGCAAACCGGTGTGGTATCCTCTGGGGACCACCGCCAATAAAACAGGCCGCGTTGCCGGGGATGCCCTGACCGGGGGGCCTCTGCGCTTCCGCGGTATACTTGGCACCAGCATTATGCGGCTGTTTGATCTCTCCATCGCGCAGACAGGGTTGACCCAGCGGGAGGCGCGGGAGATGGGGTACCAGACAGTCGTCAGCCATGTCACCAAACCCGCCAGGACCAACTATATGCCGGGAGGTGAGATGACGATCAAGGCTGTCGCTGACAAAGAGTCCGGGCAGCTCCTGGGCGCGCAGATCGTGGGCACTGATGGCGTGGATAAAAGAATTGACGTGCTGGCGACCGCGTTAAGCTTCCGGGCGAAAGTGGAGGATCTGGAACACCTGGATCTGGCCTACGCCCCACCCTTCTCCGCCACCCGGGACCCGGTGCATTATGTGGGCATGGTACTCAGCGGCGCTCTTGGCGGCGGGCGCGAGCTGATCACAGCAGAAGAGCTGGAAAGCGCGCAAAAGGCAGGGGGAAAAATCAATATCATTGACGCCCGGAAGCCGGAGAGTTTTGCGAGAAGCCATGTGAAAGACGCTGCTAACATTCCCCATGAAAAGTTGCGCGAGGCCTGTGAAACGCTGGACAAGGACGCTCTGACCATCACCTACTGCAACTCCGGCACCACTGGAAACGCCGCGCAGAACATCCTGCTGGGAAAGGGCTTCAAGCGTGTGTATAACCTGTCTGGCGGCGAAAGGCAGTATCAGGCTGTACAGGGGGAGGAGATGCAAGAGCAATAGGCAAGCCTGTGCCGTCTTTACAAACGTGAACGAATGATGCATAATGAGCAGGCGTCGATGGGGACGGGCGGGGGAAAAGCCCTCAAGCGAGCCGGGGAAGGTGTGAGCCCGGCGGATACAGCCCTTTGCCGGATCACCCCGGAGCATGGCCTAATCAGCCACGGTAGCCGCCGTTATTGGCAGCAAGCGGGCGCGGCGCGCCAACTTGGGTGGTACCGCGGTCATCCGTCCCAATGGGGCGGTATTTTATTTTGGAGGAAACCTATGTATCAGAAGGTCCCTACAGACATGGACTTCGTCTCCCGGGAGAAGGAGATCGCCCGGTTTTGGGCCGATAATGGCATTGTGGATAAGAGCCTGAAGCATAATGAGGGGAAGGAACGCTTCACCTTTTATGAAGGGCCGCCCACAGCCAACGGCAAGCCGCATATCGGCCATGTGGTGACAAGGGCGATGAAGGACCTGATTCCCCGCTACCAGGCCATGAAGGGCAGGGAAGTCTTTCGCATCGGCGGCTGGGACACCCACGGGCTTCCGGTGGAACTGGAGGTGGAAAAGAAGCTGGGCCTTGACGGCAAGGAGCAGATTGAAGCTTATGGCATAGAGCCTTTCATCCAGGAATGCAAGAAGTCGGTCTGGAAGTATAAGCAGGAATGGGAGGACATGTCGCGGCGCGTCGGCTTCTGGGTGGACATGGACAAGGCCTATGTCACCTATTACGACACCTATATCGAGTCGGTGTGGTGGAGCCTGAGGCAGATCGCGGACAAGGGCTTGCTTTACCGAGGGCATAAGGTGGTGCCCTATTGCCCCCGCTGCGGCACAGCGCTCTCCAGCCATGAGGTAGCCCAGGGCTATAAGGAGATCGAGGAGTATTCGGCCTTTGTGCGTTTCCCGGTCAAGGGGGAGGAGAACACCTACCTCCTGGCCTGGACCACCACGCCCTGGACACTGCCCTCAAATGTCGCCCTGTGCGTGAACGCCAAGGAGGAATACACGCGGTTTACACTTGACGGGGATACCCTGATCATGGCCGCAGCGCTTATTCCCACGCTCTTTGATGACGAACAGCGCGGCCGCATGACGGATAAATCCTCCGTGAAAGGCAAAGACCTGTTGGGCCTTGCCTATGAACCGCTGTGGAATCTGGTGAGCCCCAACGAAAAGGCCTGGTATGTGGTGGAAGATGACTATGTGTCGCTCTCTGACGGTACCGGTATCGTGCACATTGCCCCTGCCTTTGGTGAGGATGACGCCCGCATCGGGCGTGAAATGGGCCTGCCTTTTGTTCAGTTGGTGAACGCCCAGGGCAAGTTTGTGAATGGTACTCCCTGGACAGATGTCTTCATTTGGGACGCGAACCCCTTGATCCTTAAGGACCTCAACGGCCGGGGTCTGCTGCATAAGCGCGCCCTTTATACCCATAATTACCCCCACTGCTGGCGCTGTGACACGCCGCTGATGTATTACGCCCGCGCCGGTTGGTTCATCCGCATGACCGAGGTCAAGGATGAGCTGGTCGAAAATAACCGCTCAATCAACTGGTACCCTGAGAATATCAAGGAAGGCCGCATGGGCAACTTCGTTGAAAACGTGGTGGACTGGGCCCTGTCCCGTGAGCGCTACTGGGGTACGCCCCTTCCGGTGTGGCTGTGTGAAAGCGGGCACCTGCACGTGGTGGGCAGCCGGGAAGAGATGGAGAAGATGAGCGTTAAGCCCATTACCCCGGAGAACTTTCCGGAGCTGCACCGTCCCTACATTGATCGGGTGGTGCTCAAGTGCTCGGAGTGCGGCGGGGATATGCACCGCACCAAAGAGGTCATTGACTGCTGGTATGATTCGGGCGCCATGCCTTTTGCCCAGTGGCACTACCCCTTTGAAAACCAACAAGCGTTTGAGGACCGGTTCCCGGCGGACTTTATTTCCGAGGCTGTGGACCAGACCCGGGGATGGTTCTATTCCCTGCTTGCCATCGGCACCCTGGTGTTTGGCCGGTCTTCCTTCAAGAATTGCCTGGTGCTGGGGCATGTGCAGGACAAGGACGGGCACAAGATGTCCAAGCACCTGGGCAATGTGGTGGACCCCTGGAGTGTTATCAACAAGCAGGGAGCGGACGCCGTACGCTGGTATTTCTACACCGCCGGCGCGCCCTGGCTGCCCAGCCGCTTCTATGATGAGGCGGTGAATGAAGCGCAGCGCTTCATGGGGACACTCTGGAACACCTACGCTTTCTACATCCTCTACGCCGACATTGATGGCTTTGTGCCCGGGGACAAGCCCCTTGAAGCGCTGGAACTGACACTGATGGACCGGTGGATTCTAAGCCGCCTGCACTCCACCATCAAAGCGGTGGACGAGGGCCTTGCCAGCTACCGCATTCCTGAGAGCGCAGGTGCCATTGCCAGCCTGGTGGATGACCTGTCAAACTGGTATGTCAGGCGCGGCCGCGCCCGCTTCTGGGGCAAGGGGATGGCTGCGGACAAACAGGCCGCCTTCGCCACTCTCTACACGGTGCTTGAGGCGATCTCCCGGCTGATCGCGCCCTTTACGCCTTTTATGGCGGAGGCCATGTATCAGAACATGGTTCGCTCGGTTGACAGAGAAGCGCCCGAGTCTGTCCATCTGTGCAGGTTCCCCGTTTATGACGAGACATTGGTGGACAGGGAGATGGAACGGCAGATGAAGGCGCTCTTGGAAGTGGTTCAGCTGGGCCGCGCCTGCCGGAACCTGGCGGGGATGAAGGTGCGCCAGCCCGCCGCCAAAATCCTGGTGCGGGGGGCGGATTTTGACGCGCCATACGCCGAGCTGGCGCGGGACGAACTGAACGTGAAGGAACTGCGCTTCACAGATAACGCGGCAGACTTTACCGGCCATAAACTAAAGCCGCAGTTGCGTACCCTGGGCCCCCGCTTTGGAAAGAGGCTGGGGGAGGTGAGCCGGCTGCTCTTGGAAACTGACGGCAACGCCGCAACCGCCGCTTTTGGCCGGGGTGAGGACCTCGTGCTTACACTGGACGGCGAGGCAGTCACCCTTTCCCAGGAGGATGTGCTGGTGGAAACCACGCAGAAGCCTGGACTCATTTCTCAGGAGGAGCGGGGCGTGATGGTGGCCCTTGACACAGTGCTGACGCCGGAATTGGAAAGTGAGGGCTATGCCCGGGAAGTAATCAGCAAGCTGCAAACCATGCGCAAGGACGCAGGTTTTGAGGTGACCGACCGGGTACAGGTCACCTACCAGGCACAGGAAGAAGTGGACCAGGCTATCTCAGACTGGGCGGAACTGCTAAGAGGCGTCGTGCTGGCGGTTTCCCTGGAAAACGCTCCTGCGCCCGAAGGCGCCTACGTCCAGGATTGGGACATCAATGGGAAAACGGCCAGCCTAAGCGTCAGAAAAGTTTAGCGAAAACGCGGACTTCTTATAAAAACACGCTGCGCGCGGAACGGGAACTCCACGCGAAGCGTGTTTCTTGAAACGCGATTGTGGGCGCGCCTTATGGTGACGCGGCCTCCTGATTCTTTAGCAGCGCGATAGCGGCTTCCTCAGCAAGCGGCTTGCTGATGAAATACCCCTGTGCCTTGTCACAACCATATTCCTTAAGCAGCTGGAGCTGGCGTTCATGCTCCACCCCTTCGGCGATGGACGTGTGGTTGAGCCTTTTGGCGATGGACACGATATCCCGGGTGATGGCCTTCTCCGCCATGGGGGACATGAGCTTGTCGATAAAGTACCTGTCTATCTTCAGGCTGTTGGTAATCAGCTCACTTTCCCTGGAAAAGGAGGAATAGCCCACGCCAAAGTCGTCAATGAGGATACGCATCCCGCTGCCTTGCAGTTCCTTCAGGATTCTGTTGATTTCCCGGTAGTTGGCGGAAAAGACGGACTCAGTAATCTCAATGCCGATATTTTCCGGGCGGACGCCCATTTCCTGAATCATCGCGTTTAGTTCTGTGGAAAACCCGGATTTTAGCAGCTGGATCACCGACACATTGATGGAGACGTTGATCGCGCCAAAACCAGATTCTTCCAGCTTTCTGAGAAAGCGGAATGCCTGCCGGAATACTTTTTCGCCAACAGGGATAATGTGCTTGGTTTTCTCCGCGATGGGGATGAATACAGAGGGCTGAACCAGCCCCAATTTGCGGGTGTTCAGCCTGGCCAAAGCCTCAAAAGCCACAATCCGGTCTGTTTTCAGGTCCAGGATGGGCTGATAGAGCAGGTAAAGCCCGCCGTCCCGGGCATCTGTTTGGACACGGCTGAGCGCGCTTTCGATTTCCTCTTCCCGTGTGACGGTCTGCGCGATGGCCGCGTCATATACGCAGACATGAAAGCCGTTGTCGCTGTCTCCAGCGGCGATTTCCGAGGCGATCAGCAGCTTGCGCATCGCTTCATCCGCGTTGGCGCCGGTTTCATCGTCCAGTTCCAGGACGCCCAGTCCCACACCCACCCGTTCAAGGGAGAGAATGGACTCCATGGTGCCCTTGATGACCTGGGTGAAGTTCATCAACTCGGCTTTGCTGATGCTGCGGCGCATGTAAAATATAAACGCCAGCTCATTCGTGCGAAAAAGCATCGTCGTATCGCTGATGTGCTGTTTGAGCGCTTCGGCCAGCTCTTGGGTCAGGTGCTGGGTGTAGGAGAAGCCGTATGCCCTGGTGAGCAAGCCGATGGAACTCAAATTGACGCCAATCAGCGCGCGCCGTGATACCCCGTATACCGCCTGGTCATTTTGCAGATGGTTTTCCAGTACGCCCCGGTTGAAAAGACCCGTCAGGCTGTCATGCTGGTAGTTATATTGCAGGGCGTTTTCCGCTGCTTTTCGGTCAGAAATGTCGATAATGATGCCTTCCAGCGCCTGGGGATCACCGCTGCCGCTATAGACCGCCTGGCCCATTTCCAGAACCCATTTCCGCTTGCCCTGTTTGGTGGTGATTTCATATTCCAGGCTGAAGGCTTTCCGCTCACGGATGATGCGGGACCATTCCTGCCAGATAACACGCCGGTACTCCGGCGCGATCAGGTCATTGTAGGATAAATCCCTGTTGTCAATCAGGCTCTCTTCCGCATATCCTGTCAGGCGCCGGCAGCCGGCGGAAATATACAGCATCGTCCAGGATGTGTCATACCGGCAGCGATAGGCCATGCCTGGCAGATGGGACAAGAGGCTGCTCTTGCTGCGCTCGCTTTCAATAAGCCGCTGCTCAATCGCCCTTTGTTCGGTGATATCCTGAAACAGGGCGATGTGGTTAAACTGAAGATGCTCGGACAGATGAAGCGCGGTGACCGAAAAATGGACCCAGACAATGGAACCGTCCGGCCGGATAAAGCGTTTGTCCATTTGGTAGCCCTGGATGTCTCCAGCGCGGAGCTGTTCATAATAGCGCTGGTTTTCCGCCACGTCATCCGGATGGGTGATGGCGGCCCAACCGGTATGGAGAAGCTCTTCCCTGGTCCTTCCGGTGATCTTTTCAAACGCCGGATTGATTTGGAATTGCGTATTCTGTTCCGCGGATACCGGATTCTGGTTGAAGGAGACCGCGATCCCAACAGGCACCTGATTGATGATGACATCAAAAGCGGCGCTGGGCTGCCGCGCCTCTTGCTTTAATGCCCTGATGGCCTGAATGAGCGCCGTTTGTACCTCAACCCGCGCTTTTAGCGCTATCAGGTGTGCGGACGCACGGATATAGTCCGCCGCGCCAAGGGCGAAAGCCCTGGTTTCCATTTCTGTGCCTTCAAGGCGGCTTATGACAATCGTGCGGGGATCATCCTTCTTATGCCGCGTTTTGAGGGTATCCAACAACTGGAACCCTTCGGAGTCCGGCTCGTTTATGAAGAGAAGAAGAAGATCAACCGTTTGGCCAGAGCCAAGCGTTTCCAACGCTTTTTTCTGGTTTTCTGCTGTCATAATGGTGTAGTCAACCAGCACGTCCCTGATTGTTTCCAGGTCCGTTTCCAGCCCGTCTACCACCAATATTGTGAACATGCCCAAACCTCCGCAAATCCAACCGGACATATGCATAATCGCCAAAGTAAAGGCAAATCCATACCTGCCATATCAAAAAATTATAACTCATTTTGGGCATTATGTAACACTGTTGGACACATAATACGAAAAAAAGCCAGAGAATCCGTTCCTATACCTTAACCCATACGCTCAAATACCTGCCTTTACAGGGGAAATCCGCCCAGCTGCCCTCATCAAGCAGGATCGGTTCGGAGAAACTGCCTGTGATATCCCGCCAGGCGGTGCCCGCGTTCAGGTCTCCCAGGCACATGCGCTTGGCGGAACCATCCCCGTTGGTGATGACGCAGGCCAGGCCGCTGTTCTCATGGGCTTCATCGCCCAGGCGTACCCAGCCGATGGTGTTGGGATTGTCAAAGTAATCCACCTGCTCACCATAGGCATGCTTAAGCCGGGCGGACAGCAGCATGTCCAGCACCTCCCGTTTGGCGGGGATGGGGTTATCGCCATTGATGCCGTAGTAGTCCCCATAGAAAACGCAGGGATAGCCGTCCTTACGCAAAAGGATCAGCGCGTGGGCCAAGGGCTTGAACCAATCCTGCACCCAGCTGGCCAGACCCTGCCCGGGCTGGGAGTCATGGTTGTCCACAAACGTCACACAATTCATTACATGGCGGCTGATAAGGGTGTCCTCAAAAATCCGGCGCAGGTCGTAGTCCTGGCCCTGCTCAGCGGCCTTTACAAAATGGAAGTGCAGCGACACATCAAACAGCGCAAGCAGTCCCTCCATGCGCTGGATATAGGCGCTGAGTTTGTCATCGTTCCCATCCCAGTATTCCGCCACAAAGTACAGCGGTTTATCGGCCGTCATGCGCACATGGCGCACGAAAACCTCCATGAAATTGGCGTCGATGTGCTTGACCGCGTCCATGCGCATGCCGTCCAGGCCCAGTTCTGTCACCACCCACTGGCCCCATTTCAGCGTCTCATCGATCACTTCCTGATGGCGGTAGTCGATGTTTGCGAACATCAGGTAGTCGAAATTACCATACTCACTGCTGACATTATCTGAAAAATCCTTGTTTTCCCCCAGAATTCGAAAGATGCCGGATTCGCCCATGCGGTTATCAAAGCTTACCCCATTGAAATGCTCAAAATTCCAGGTGAAGGGGGAGTATTTTCCCTTGCGACCTGGGAAAGTGAACCGGGTCCAGCCCTCTATGTCATAGGGTTCGCCAATTTCCTCAAGGCGGTTCTCCGGGTTCACTCTGACAGCCTTGAACACCTCGGTCTCATCAGCGCCCGCCTTGTGATTGAGTACCACGTCCCCATAGGCCTGAATCCCCTGGCGGTGCAGCGCGCTGATGGCGGCTGTCAGTTCTTTCTTTGTGCCGTACTTGGTGCGCACAGTGCCCTTCTGATCGAACTCACCCAGGTCATACAAGTCATAGATGCCGTAGCCCACGTCATTATCGCCCGTGCCCTTGCAGAAGGGAGGCATCCAAACCCCGCCAACACCCAGGCTTTTCAGATGCTGCGCGTCCTCCTTCAGCTTGTTCCAGTGCTGGCCGTCATTTGGCAGAAACCACTCGAAGTATTGCATCATCACCTGATTGTCCGCTTGGTCTTCCGCAGGCGCGATGGGATTGGAAAGGGGAATCCCGCGCGTCTGGGCTGCCTCCTCGATTTTCTCCTTAAGCTCCGCTTCACGTTCCTTGGGAAGTGTTTCCCATATCTGCTGATGCAAAAGTGACGCCATTTCCTGGTTCATATCCGCATCCTGTTTTTTTGCCTTAGGCATTCAAACCTCCGATGGGTCCCTTGGACACGGCCCATTATACCCCATCGCCCTGTTCTCCGATACTTGGCAAAATAAAGGAGCCGACGCTAGTTGGCGGCGGCTCGGGGGAAGGTTGGCCCAGGATTCTCAGCCCTCTTGTGTAAAACCCTGTTCCAGGGCATGGCTGTCGTCTTCCCGCTTCAGGGTGTCAATCAGCTTTTCATGGCTGATGCCGTTGATGGTGGCGCCCTGGCGGGTGCGCACGGACACGGTGCCCTCCTGAGCCT
>JAQVQY010000072.1 GCA_028701335.1 Eubacteriales bacterium | reverse complement strand
ATCTCCCCCGCCTTGATAAGGTGGCGGATATAAGCCCGGGAATAATTCCGGCAGGCCTCGCAGTCACAGCCTTCCTCAAGGGGCTTTAGGTCCTCCTTGTAGCGGGCGTTCCTTACCACCAGGCGCCCCTCTGAAGTCAAAACAGTGCCGTTCCTTGCGATGCGGGTGGCCAGCACGCAGTCAAACATGTCCACCCCGCGCAGCACACCCTCCAGCAGGCAGTCAGGCGTGCCCACGCCCATCAGGTAACGAGGCTTGTCCGTTGGCATTTCCGGCATCAGGGCGTCCAGCATCTGATACATAACGTCCTTGGGCTCCCCCACGGAAAGCCCCCCGATGCCGTAGCCTGGAAAGTCCATTTCCCTTAAGGCCCTGGCGCTCTGAATACGCAGGGATTCGGTGAATCCCCCCTGCACGATACCGAACAGCGCCTGGCCCTCCCGATGGTGGGCGGCTTTGCAGCGCAAAGCCCAACGGTGGGTGCGCTCCATGGCGTCCCGGGCAGCGGCTTCATCACAGGGCCAGGCGGAGCACACATCAAAGGCCATAATGATGTCAGCCCCCAGCTTTTCCTGGATACGGATGGATTCCTCAGGGCCCATGAACATCTCCGAGCCATCCAGGTGGTTGCGGAAGCGCACGCCCTCCTCGGTGATTTTGCGAAGCCCCGCCAGGGAAAACACCTGAAATCCGCCCGAATCCGTGAGGATGGGCCTGTCCCAGGCCATAAAGCCGTGGAGGCCGCCGGCCTTCTCAATCAGATCTGCCCCGGGCCTTAAGTTCAAGTGATAGGTGTTGGCCAGCACGATCTGGGCGCCGATCTCCTTCATTTCCCGGGAGGTCATGGCCTTCACCACCGCCTGGGTGCCTACGGGCATATACACCGGGGTTTCCACCGCCCCATGGGGGGTGTGAAGCACCCCAGCCCGGGCGCCGGAGGCGGCGCACTGGTGGATCAATTCAAAACGGAATGGCGCCATCATCCCTTCGCTCATGGCGCGATGTCCGGCCACACACGGCCAAGCCCGTCCAGTTCACGCTGGTAGTCCTTGAAAAAACCACTTATCGGAAAACCCTTGGGCGCGGCGTCAGGCGGGCAGATAAACACCATCAAACGCCTGGTGACAGGATGCAGAAGGGACAGGCGCATACCCCAGAGGGCGATCAGCTCTCCCTTAACCGGCGTGCCGTAGCGGGCGTCGCCCAGAAGGGGATGCCCAAAGGCCGCCATCTGCGCCCGGATCTGATGGGCGCGCCCGGTTTCCAGCTTCACCGCCACCAGGCTCTTGTCCGGCGTGTGGTGGACGGTCTGCCCATGAAGGATAGCCTTCTTCCCCTCGCGGTACAGGTAGGGCGGCAGGACGGTAACGGTGTTGGAGGCCTTGTCCTTCTTCAAATAGTCCCTGAGGGTGAAGCGGTCGGGCGCCTGGCCCTGGCACACCAGCACATATTCCCGGCGGATTTCCCCCCGGCGCAGCTGCTCTGACAGCCTGGCCGCCGCCTTTGAGGTGCGGGCAAAGACCAAAAGGCCCCCCACGGGGCGGTCCATCCGGTGCACCATCCCCAGGTAAACGTCGCCTGGCTTCTCATACTTCTCCTTGAGGTAGGCCTTAAGCAGGCTCAATAGGTTCTCATCCCCCGTCCTGTCTGACTGGGTGAGGAGCATGGGGCGCTTCAAGGCCACCAGCAGGTGGTTGTCCTCAAAGAGGATGGGCGGGTGGTTTGATGGTTCCAAACTTTACTCCTTTATGGCTGCCACCGGCCGCTGGCCCCTGCCGGGAGGAAGCCCCCGGCGCTCACGGGGAGGCAGAGCTCCTGAGCGTCGATGGTGCCCCCAAAGCGGGAAAAAGCGGTCAGGCGCAGAATATTGCTTAACACCAGGGGCTGAAAGCCCGTGGTGTAGCCATTGATGAGGAAAAACAGGGGGGTGTCGCTCAGCAGCTGGGCGCACAGCTCCGCCAGGGGAAACAGGGCGTCCTCCAGCTTCCAGACCTCGCCCCCGGGTCCGCGGCCGTAGCTGGGCGGATCCATCAGGATCCCGTCATAGCGGCTCCCCCGGCGCAGCTCCCGCCTGACAAATGCCTGGGCGTCCTCAGCGATGAAGCGGCTTTGGTCCTCCCTGGCGCCCGTCAGCTCCCGGTTCTCCCGGGCCCAGCGCACCATCCCCTTGGCGGCGTCCACATGGGTCACGTGGGCGCCGGCCATCATCAAGGCCAGCGTCGCCCCGCCGGTGTAGGCAAAGAGGTTTAATACCCTGGCCCCAGGTCGGGCCTTGAGGCGCTCGCGCATCCAGTCCCAGTTGGCCGCCTGCTCAGGAAACAGCCCTGTGTGCTTAAAGCCCGTGGGCCGCACATAGAACCGGAGATCCCGGTAGCCGACCTCCCAGCGTTCCGGCAGCGTCCTTGAAAATCGCCAGCTGCCGCCCCCTGAGCCGTGTCGGGTGTAGGTGCCGTCCGCCTCGCGCCAGCCCTCCGGCCGGCTTTTGGGCCAGATCACCTGGGGGTCCGGCCGGGCGAGGATGATTAGGCCCCAGCGCTCCAGCTTCATCCCGTCCCCGGTGTCCAGCACCTCATAATCCCGCCAGGCGTCGCTTATGAACATGGCGCCTCCCTGCGGCCGGACGCGTCAAAAAGGGTGGTTTTTACCGCGCGCTCCCAGCAGGTAATGAGCTTCTTCCGGGTGCCCGGCGCCATATCGGGGACAAACTCCCTTTCCAGCTGCCAGCGCGCCGCGGCCTCCTGGGGACTTGAAAACATTTTGACCCCAAGGCCCGCCAGAAGCGCCGCCCCCAGGGCGGTGGTCTCCCGGACGGCAGGGCGAAGCACCCGGATATCCCCGATGTCCGCCTGGAACTGCATCAGGAAATCGTTGGCCGTGGCGCCCCCGTCCACCTTCATCACCTGGGGGCGTCTGCCCAGGGTGGCCGCCATCATCCTGAGCAAATCATTGGACTGGTAGGCAATAGCCTCCAGCGCCGCCCGGGCCAGATGGGCCTTGTTCGCCCCCCGTGTGAGGCCGGTGATGGTCCCCCGGGCGTACATCTCCCAGTGGGGCGCGCCCATGCCCGTGAAGGCCGGCACCAGATAGACCCCCTGGGTGTCGGGCACGGACTCGGCCAGCGCCTGGCTTTCGGCCGCATCCTTGATAATCCCCAGCTCATCCCTGAGCCACTGGATAGCCGCCCCGGCGGTAAACACGCTTCCTTCCAGCGCGTACATGGCCTGGCCATTTAACCGCCAGGCCGTGGTGGCCAGCAGGCCGCCTTCAGGCGCAGGCGCCATGTCCCCCGCGTTCATCAGCATAAAGCAGCCGGTGCCGTAGGTGTTCTTCACGTCTCCCGGGGCAAAGCAGGCCTGGCCAAAGAGCGCCGCCTGCTGGTCCCCCGCCATGGCGGTAACCGGGATGGGCGCGCCCAGGATGTCCGGACACAGAACGCCAAATTGCCCCGCCGTGTCCTTCACCTCCGGCAGCATGGCACGGGGGACGCCAAAAAGCCTAAGCAGGTCATCATCCCAATCCTGTTTTTCCAGATTAAACAGCATGGTGCGGCTGGCGTTGGTGGCATCGGTCACATGAGGGCGGCCCTCCAGCAGGTTGTAGGCCAGGAAGCTGTCCACGGTGCCAAAGCACAGTTCCCCCGCCTCCGCCCTTTCCTGCAGCTTCAGCTCGTCCAGAATCCAGCGGATTTTTGAGGCGGAGAAATACGCGTCCGGCAAAAGCCCCGATCTTTCCCGGATAAAATACGCGTGCCCGGCCTCCTTCAGCCAGTCGATGTAGCCCGCCGTGCGCCGGCACTGCCAGACGATGGCGTTGTACACGGGCTTCCCGCTTTTACGTTCCCAGACCAGGGTGGTTTCCCGCTGGTTGGTGATGCCCAGGGCCCGGATGTCTTTGGCCTCAATCCCAGCCTCGCTGACAGCTCTTTTCAGGGCCTTCACCTGGCTGGAAATCAGGTCACCCGGGTCATGCTCCACCCATCCGGGACGGGGGTAGCGCTGGGTGAATTCAAAGGCCGCCGTTGCTTTCGGGCGGCCTTCCGGTGTGAACACGATGGCCCGGGAAGACGTGGTCCCCTGATCCAGCGCGGCAAGGTATTGCGCCATGCGCGGCCTCCTTATGCTTGTATTCCCCCAGGGGGGAGGGGCGGGGCTGGCCCGCTCCCCATTATTCGATGCGAATGCCGTAAATGTTGTGGTTATCCCGGCCGGAGGTGGCAATTACCAGCATGTCATTGTACACGGCGGGTGAACCCTCAACCGGGCCGCCCAAATCCAGGGTGTTGTACACCTGGCCCGTCAGGGCGTCCATCATATAGAGCGTGCCGTCATTGCCGGCCTGGATGATGACGGCCTGGCCGGCCTCGTCATACACCGCCACGGGGGAGGACACGGCGCCGGAGCGGATGGGCATCTGCCAGGCCACCGCGCCTGACGCCTTGTCAAGCGCCAGGATGCTGCCGCCGTCGGGCGTCTCGTTCACGGTGAAGTACACCAGGTGGCCGGCGCTGTTCTGGCCTATGACCGGGCTTGCCTTCATGCCGCCACGCTCATCGTTGGTGGATTTGGCGGCCACCTTGTGCTGCCATACTTCCTCGCCCGTCAGGGCGTCCACCCGGCGGATGACAGCGTTGCCGTCCCGGCGCAGGCGCACAAACACCGTGGTGCCGGTGTAAAGGGCCAGGTTATCGCCTTCCAGGTCCAGGGCGATGGTGGCGTCAGTGTTGTCCCCGGTGTCAAAGGCCCAGAGGGTCTTCATAATGGTGGTGTCTACGCAGCGCAGGATGCCCTGCTTGTCCGCCACATAGGCGTAGGGCCCGTACATGGCCGCGGAAGATTCAATGGACACCGTGTTGTCGTTCTGCCGGCCCGCCTTGCTCCTGAGGTAGACCATCTCCGGGTCCACGGTGATGGTCTTCTTGTCCAGGAAATCAAAGACGGTGTTAAGCTTGACAGTATAGAGGAGGCCATTTTCCCCCGCTACCACCATGCTGTCGGAACTTAGGTCAAACAGCGCCGTGCCGTCAAAGGCGCCGTTGGTGGAATATTGGCGCTGGTCGTCCGACTGGCGGCCGTTGATGAAATGCAGCTGGGTCTGGTCGATGAGGTTGTAGATATAATAACCAATGGCCCCGGTCTTGTTGGGCAACCTCGAGATGCCCTGGCCAAAGGCGATGATGGGGCGGCCCTGGGTGTCCACCGCCACTGATCCCTTGAGCGGGAAGCCCACGTCGATGGGCTCCCGGGTCGCGACGCCGTCATTTAAGTCAAAGAAGTAGACCTTGCCGTCCTGGCCGGCGGCGATTACCTCCTTGAGGGCCTTGACAGCTTTCTTGTCCTCTGTGAGGTTCATCATGTCCCGCACTTCCACCGCCCACTTGACGATGGCCGGCTGGCCTGTCCAGCCCAAGCCATAAAGGGTGCCGGAGTCAGAGGTGCGCAGGCTCCCCAGCTCCGTCTGCCACTGGATGGTCAACTGCTTTAAATAAAGGGGAGTGGTTCCAAAAGCCGCGTTCTGGCGCATCGCGTCCCCCCGGAAGGTGAACACACCGCCGTCGTAACTGGTGTAGGCTGCGCCGCCCGGCACGTTAAGGGGCTGGGTCCGGGTGTAGTCGGACAGCTTCCTGCCTCCCTGGTAGGCATCATCCACCATGCCAAGGGCTGAAGGCTGGGCGCCCTCCGCCGCCTGCACCGAGAGGATAGGTTGGGGCGCCGCGGTTGGGATCGCCTCCGCCGCTGGCGCAGGGGTGGGCAGCTCTTCCACGGCGGCTGCTTCAGTTGGCATTTCAGCGATGGCCGCCATGTCCCCGCCGCTCAATTCCTGGGGCTCCGGCTCATCCTGGGCCGCTTCCTCAGGGTAGAACTCCGCGAAATCCTCGCTCACCAGCATGTCCTCGGGGATCTCCTCCTCCGGGAACTCCGGCGCCGGCAATTCCTCAGCCTGGGCCGCCGGGGTGAACACGGGCAGGAGCTGCTGCACCGGCACCGGGGTGGGGGGATCCTGAATCACGGCCAGCGCCGCGGGGCTGGGCTGAGGGGTGGGTTCAAGTGTGGGTTCAAGTGTGGGTTCCGGCGTCGGCTCGGGGGTCGGTTCCAAAGTGGGTACGGGCGTGGGCGCCGGGGTGGGCTGCACCACCGTGAGGAACAGCGATTTATCCGTGTGGTACCAGGTGCCGTCATACATGATGCCGGCAGTCAGGGTGCCCGAGATGGACTCACCCATCACGGAGGAGAAGGTCCAGACCTTGTTGTCCGGCTGATCCACCGGAAGCGCCGACCCGGTGAGGGGCACGCCCGCGCCGTTCAATACCCTGACGCCCTCCAGGGGGCCGTCCGCGGTGAAGGTGAACACGGTTTTGACCCCGGTATACACCTCTTCCTCCGCTGTTTCAAATTTGATGAGGGTGGGGGGGGCCTTTTTCCCCAGGCCCACCAGGTTCAGCCCGCCGTTCACCACTGTGGTGGCGGTTTTGCGCGCCTGGCCCAGGATGCCTCCGGCGTCCTGGGGGATAAGGAAATAGGAAGCAGCGAAAGCGATGATCACCAGCGCCAAAAGCGCAGCCAATACCCTGGGCCAGCGGCGGCGGGGTTCATCTTCATAATAGTCATGGGCGGCATAGGCATCCTGGCGGTAGGGCTCGGGATCCCGGCGGGGGGGCGCGTAGTCCTCTTCCTGGTACACCCGGGGCGCCGGGCGCATGCCGGGGGCCGGGGGCGCCTGCCTTGGTTTGGCCGCGTCATAGCCCACCAGGGGCATGGGGGCTTCCTCCTCAGGCGGGTAGGCGGCACGCCGGGGCGCTTCGTTTACCCCCTCGGGATAATGCCGGTCCGCGCGGCGGCGGCGGGGTTTCTGCTTGTTATCATTGGAGTTGGACACGATGTCCTCCTTTCGGATTCCGGGGACCACAGGGGCTTCCCTCAGAAAGCGATTCTGTCCTTAAGGTATTGGGCCAGCTCGCTGACGGCCACTCTCTCCTGGGCCATGCTGTCCCGCTCGCGGACCGTGACGGTGCCATCTTCCAGGGTGTCAAAGTCCACCGTCACGCAAAATGGCGTCCCCACCTCGTCCTGGCGGCGGTAGCGCTTGCCGATGGAGCCGGACTCATCATAGTCCGCCATCATCTGGGGGGTGAGTAGCTTGTAGATCTCCCGGGCCTTGCCGCCCAGCTTGTTCTTTTGCAGCGGCAATACCGCCACCTTGTAGGGGGCCAGCGCCGGGTGAAGCCTTAAGACCACGCGGCTGTCGTTATCCTCCAAATCCTCTTCTTCGTACGCGTTGCACAAAAAGGCAAGGGCCACCCGGTCGGCGCCCAGGGAGGGCTCCACCACATAGGGCAGGAAACGCTCGTTGGTGATGGGATCGATGTACTCCATATTCTCCCCGCTGTGTTCCTGGTGGCTCCTCAAGTCAAAGTCCGTCCGGTCAGCGATGCCCCAGAGCTCGCCCCAACCAAAGGGGAAGCGGAACTCAAAGTCCGTGGTGGCCACGGAGTAGTGGGACAGCTCCTCGGGCTTGTGGTCCCTGAGCCTCAGGTTCTCCTCCTTGATGCCAAGGGACAAAAGCCAATCCCGGCAGAAGGCGCGCCAGTACTCAAACCACTGCATATCCTCCCCGGGCTTGCAGAAAAACTCCAGCTCCATCTGCTCAAATTCCCGGGTGCGGAAGATGAAGTTGCCCGGCGTGATCTCATTGCGGAAGGATTTGCCGATCTGCGCCACGCCCAGGGGAAGCTTGCGCCGGGTGGCGCGGACGATGTTCTTGAAGTTGACAAAGATGCCCTGGGCGGTCTCGGGCCTTAAGAAAATCTCCGAGGCGCCCTCCTCGGTCACCCCCTGGTGGGTTTTGAACATCATGTTGAACTTGCGGATGGGGGTGAAATCCGTCTTCCCGCAGGACGGGCAGGCGATCGCCTGCTCCTTGATATAATGCTCCAACTCTTCATGGCTCCAGCCGTCCGCCTGGACGGGATTGCCCTTTTTGGCCGCGTCGTCCTCAATCAGCTGGTCCGCCCGGAAGCGGGCCTTGCAGGCGCGGCAGTCCATCAACGGGTCATTGAAGCTGCCCACATGGCCGGACGCCACCCAGGCCTCCCGGTTCATCAGGATGGCGCTGTCCAGCCCCACATTGGTGTCCGATTCCTGGACGAATTTCTGCCACCAGGCCTGCTTCACGTTGTTCTTGAACAGCACCCCCAGGGGGCCGTAGTCCCAGGTGTTGGCCAGGCCGCCGTATATCTCGCTGCCGGCAAATATAAACCCGCGCACCTTGCACAGGGCTACCAGTTTGTCCATCGTCAGGGCCATAGAGGGACCTCCTCAATTAGTCATCCCATCATACGACCCTGAGGCCTTAATTGTCAAGAAATACGGCTGTTTTCCGGGGTTTTTCCTAAGGAAACCGGCACACGTCCACCCAGCCCGCGATGTCACAGACGCTTTCCAGTTCACCGGGGCTTAGCCTTACGGCGCTGTTGCCGCTGCCGCAGGCGGGGTATACGGTGTCAAAGCGCCTAAGGGAATGGTCCAGATATACGGACACCCCCGGCTTTACGCCAAAGGGGCATACGCCGCCCACTTCATGCCCCACCAGTTCTTCCACCTGCCAGGCTGGCAGCATCACCGGTTTTTGGCGGAAGCGCACCTTGAATTTCCTGTTGTCTATCCGCGCATCTCCCGCCGCCACTATCAATGCCGGACCCCCGTCAACCAGAAAAGACAGTGTTTTGGCAATCATCCCGGGCACACAGCCCACCGCTGCCGCCGCCATCTCCACCGTTTCGCTGGACACGGTAAACACCATGATCCTCTCTTCCAGATCGTGGGCCGCAAGGTGCTTTTTTGCCGGTTCAAACATAATTTAAACTCCCTAATAGCCAGTTTCAGTCGATTATATCACAAAATACGCGGGGTATCCCCGCTAGGGCCAATCGGGTATACTGCACTTGAACTTTGTTCAGAAAGAGGTGAATCACTCACATGAAAACAATGAACAAACTGTTTGCGCTCCTCCTGGCTTTGGCTCTTGCGGCGGCGCTGCCCGCCCTGGCCCAGGACACGGCCCCCATTGAGGGCGTGCTTGAGCGCCAGGACATCCCCTTTGCCGCGGAATACCCCGAAAATCTCCTGATCCAGGGCGAGAGCCCCACCACCGGGCTTAAATGGGAGAGTGTGTACGCGCCGGTGATGATGGTGATTGACAACGCCGAGGGCGCCCATCCCCACTGGGGGCTTAAGGACACAGACATCCTCTACCAGGTGCCCAACGCCGGCAAGGGCGCCACCAAGCTCCTGGCCCTGTTCTCGGACACGGCCCCCCAGGCCGCCGGCGGCAGCCGCTCGGCGCGGACACCCTTTGTTGATGTGGCCAGAACCTGGGGCGCGGCCTTTGTATATGCCGGCTATCCGGGCGAGGGCGCCGGCGCCAAGGCCAGCGTGCCCTCCAAACTGCGGGAGGGCGGCATGCGCAACCGCCAGCTCTCCTTTAACCTGCTGAGCAACAACGACTTCTCCACCCGTATATCCGGCTACCAGAGCCCCCACAACCTGTCCGTGGACATAGCCCGGGTGAAGGAACTGGCCCTGGAAAACGGGGCCGTTTTCACGCCCCGGCCTTTCCTGTTCACCGATGAAAAGCCCCAGGGCTACGCGCCCGCCGGCTTCATTGACGTGCGCCACTACGGCGAGGACGCCCGCGCCGGCCTGGGCAACCCCGCCAGCTACGCCGCCTACACCTACGTCCCTGAATTAAACGCCTACCAACGGGAAAACTCCTCCGGCCCCTTCGTTGACCGGGACACCCCAGGCGTGCCCATTCCCTTCGCCAACGTCATCGTGCAGCGGG
Source organism: Eubacteriales bacterium (assembly GCA_028701335.1). Taxonomy (GTDB): domain Bacteria; phylum Bacillota; class Clostridia; order Christensenellales; family Aristaeellaceae; genus UBA6115. The sequence goes on along the minus strand of JAQVQY010000072.1, from coordinate 201 downwards.
TGCGCTTCAGCTATTCCAATGGCTACATCCAGCTTAATTATCTAACCGGCTCCGGCGCGGCCGACATCTTCACCGGCGGCAGCTATATCCCCGGCGGATGGTCAAGGGCTTCCCTGGACAGCCGCACTGTGTTCACTGATGACAAAGGGTTTGAACTCAGCCTCCAGCGCGGCAAAACCTTCATCATCCTCACCAACGATA
>JAQVQY010000166.1 GCA_028701335.1 Eubacteriales bacterium | reverse complement strand
CAGCGCCAGGATGTGGTCGCAGGCCAGATCCAGGAAACTGCGGTCATGGGACGCCACCAGGAAGCCTGACTTCTGGCCCAGGTACCGGGCCATCGCCTCCCGACCCGCCATGTCCAGGTGGTTTGTAGGCTCGTCAATCAGCAGGAAGCGGTTTTGCTTAAGGAACAGCGCCGCCATCATCAGCCGAACCCGTTCCCCGGGGCTAAAGGAGGAAAAGGGCCGGCCAAGCGCCTCAGGGGCCATGCCCAGATGGCCCGCCTCCCGGGCCAGCAGGTTCCTGATGGTATAGCCGCACTCAGCCCGGTAGCAGGCCTGGATGTTCCCATAGCGGCCCAGTGCCTCTGGCGTCGCAAGCACCAGGCATTCCGCCATTTCCTTCTCCCACCTTGTATAGGGAGCCAGGCTGTCAATAAGGGCGGACTGGGCGTCCCGGCCGGGATCAACCGGGAAAGGGAACAGGTCAAAGCCCACAGAACTGATAATCTGCCCCGTGCCCGCGAGTTCGTCCTTCAACAACCTCAGGAGCGTGGTTTTTCCCCGGCCGTTTCGGCCTACCAGCCCCAGGCGCCAGGCGCTGTCCAACTGCAGGTTAAGGCCGGTGAACACCGGCATCAGCCTGCCCTCATAGGTAAAGGACAGATTTTTTATTTGTATGACTGACATAGGGATCCTCCGCAAAAGGCAGGCGAGAATATGGTAAGAGCAAAAAAGGCTGAACGCCTGAAACCCGTCTGAAGCAGGCCGCCATAGCGGCCTGGAGCTTACAGACAAGGTTTTATTTCATCAGCGCGCTGCCTCCTACATAATTTATGGCCAATATACAGACAGGTGCCCAGGGTGTCAAGGCATGGCGTTGCCCCGGGCGCCCGGGCGTGCTATCATTTGTCCATTGGCAGGAGGTTATTCATGCAGAGCACCGAAAGATACGAAAGCCCCTTTTCCGCCCGCTACGCCAGCCCCGAAATGCAGCGCCTGTTTTCCCGCGGGCACCGGGCCCGTGTCTGGCGGAAGCTGTGGGTGATCCTGGCTCAGAGCCAGTATGAGCTAGGGCTGCCCGTGAGCCGGGAACAGGTGGCTCAACTTCACGCCCACATGGATATGGTGGATTTGGACGCGGCTGATCGCTATGAGAAGGAGCTGCGCCATGACGTAATGGCGCATTTGAAGGCCTTCGCGGATGACTGCCCGCTGGCAGCGCCCATCATCCACCTGGGGGCCACCAGCTGCTATGTGACGGACAACGGCGACATCCTGATCCTAAGGGATGCCCTGCGCCTGGTGCGCGGCAGGCTGGCCCAAACGGCCCTGGCGCTGGCGAACTTTGCCAACCAGTATAAGGATTTGCCCACCCTGGGCTTCACCCACTTCCAGCCGGCCCAGCCCACCACTGTGGGGAAGCGCGCCGCCCTGTGGCTGCAGGACCTGCTGGAGGACGCCAAGGCGCTTGACGCGCTGCTGGATGACCTTCGCCCCCTTGGCAATAAGGGCACCACCGGCACCCAGGCCTCCTTCCTGGCGCTGTTTGAGGGAGACCAGGAGAAGACGGAGGCCCTGGATCTGCTTATCGCCCAGAAGATGGGCTTTGATAAGCCCGTAGCCCTCTCTTCCCAGACCTACTCCCGCAAGTGGGACAGCAGGATATTGCACCTGCTCTCAGGCATCGCGCAATCCGCCGCCAAATTCGCCGGAGACTTAAGGCTTTTGGCGCACCTGAAAGAGATTGAGGAGCCCTTTGAGGCCTCCCAGGTGGGTTCCTCCGCCATGCCCTACAAGCGCAACCCCATGCGCGCGGAGCGCATGACGGCCCTTTCGCGCTATATTATCACCAATGCCATGAACGCCGACCAGACCGCTGCCAGCCAGTGGCTGGAGCGGACGCTGGACGACAGCGCCAACCGCCGCCTCTCCCTGGCGGAAGGCTTCCTGGCCGCCGACGGCCTTTTAAGCCTGTACCTGAATGTGGCCAAAGGCCTGGTGGTATACCCCAGGATGATCGAAAAGCATTTGAAGGAAGAGCTGCCCTTCATGGCCACGGAGAACATCCTGATGCGCGCGGTGATGCGGGGCGGCAACCGGCAGGAGCTCCACGAACGCCTGCGCCTTCACGCCATGGCCGCCGGACTTCGGGTGAAGGAGGATGGCCTGCCCAATGATCTGTTGAGCCGGATAGCGGATGACCCTGCCTTCGGCCTAAGCCACCAGGAACTGGACAGCCTGATGAACCCCTCGGACTACACCGGACGCGCGGCATGGCAGGTGACGGACTACCTAAATGGTGAGGGCGGGGAGATATTAGGCCGTCTTCAGCAGTACAAGGCGCCGGCAGCGGAGATCACGCTGTAGCTGACCACGAATATGGCGGCAACAAAAAAAGGGCCCGAAGGCCCTTCCAGAACGTAGACAAAGCGGTTATAGCGATTAAGCTAAAACCGCTTTGTTAGTTACGATGCTTCTGTTCTTCAGTGATCCAGGGTCAAGATAAATAGCATCTTTGACCCAAATCAATAAACGCACAAA
>JAQVQY010000071.1 GCA_028701335.1 Eubacteriales bacterium | reverse complement strand
GTCCGCTTCCTCCCCAGGCCTTTGCCAGCCAATTCGCTCAAAGATTCAACTGTCGTTCTTCGCTTCTCTTCTCTGTATCGTTTTCAAGGTCCCCGCAGCCCCAAAGGGGTGCCGAATGAATATATCACATAATCCGAAGCTTAGTCAAGCACCAAATCGGGGAAGTTTTTCATGACTTCAGGAGCTTTTTCGGGTAGAATGGCCAGTAACAGACCAGAACATTCAAACGAGGGGAAATTATGGACAAAATTGTGGAAACTGTCCCAAATTACTCAGAAGGTCGTGATATGCGGATTGTGGAGAAAATCGCGGACTGCTTTCGCAACCGTGAAAATGTGAAGCTGCTGGACTACAGCGCGGACAAGGACCACAACCGCTGCGTCATCACCGCGGTGGGTGAGCCGGAGGCTCTGGGAACAGCGGTTGTCGATTCAGCGGGCGTCGCTCTTGAAAACATCGATCTCACCCGCCACAAAGGGCAGCACCCACGTATGGGCGCTGTGGATGTGATTCCGTTTATTCCCATCCGCGGCTGCACCATAGAGGAAGCGGATAAACTGGCCAGGCATGTAGCGGAGCAAATCGCCGCGCGCTTCGGCCAGCCTTCCATACTATATGAAAAGAGCGCCACCAGCCCCAACCGTGAAAACTTAAGCGACATCCGCCGGGGCGAGTTTGAAGGCATGGCTGAGAAACTGAAGGACCCTGCCTGGCGGCCCGACTTCGGACCGGGCACCATCCACCCCACCGGCGGCGTTACCGCCATCGGCGCCCGGATGCCCTTGATCGCTTTTAACATCAACCTGTCAACTGATGATGCCGATATCGCCAAATCCATCGCCAGGGTGGTCAGGCATTCGGGCGGCGGCCTGCGTTTTGTCAAAGCCATGGGCGTCATGCTGGAGGAGCGCCGCCTGGCGCAGGTCTCCATGAACCTCACCGACTACACACAGTCCAGCGTATTCCGTGTATTCGAGATGGTAAAAAGGGAAGCGGCGCGCTACGGGGTGAATGTGGCGGGAAGCGAGTTGATTGGATTGGCGCCCATGAAGGCGCTGGTTGACTGCGCGGAATATTATCTGCAGATTGAGAACTTCAAGTACGAACAGGTGCTGGAAACACAACTATAAAGGAGAGAAACCATGCAGGATTTAAAAAACCTGACAGTAGCGGAACTTTCCGCCCTCACCGCTTCTGACGCGCCGGTTCCTGGCGGCGGCAGCACTTCGGCTATGACGGGGGCCTTCGCGGCCTCCCTCACCGCTATGGTGGCCAAATTGACCCACAGCAAACCGAAATACGCCCCCGTTCAGGAGGAGATGCTGGCAATTGATAAGGAAGCCGATTCCTTAAGGCTTAAACTGCTGGATGATATCCAGCGGGACAGTGTCTCTTATCAGGCTTTCATGAAGGCATTGAAGATGCCCAAAGGCACGGAGGAAGAAATCAAGGCCCGGCAGACCGCCATGCAGGCCGGCCTTAAGGAAGCTTGCGACGTTCCTCTCTCCATCGCCCAGGACGCCAGCACCGTGCTTAAACTGGCGGTTGCGACGGTAAAACGCGGCAACTTAAACACCTATTCTGACGCGTTGGTGGGCGCGATGCTGGCCCGCACGGCCATCCTGGGCGCTGTCAGCAACGTGCGCATCAATCTGGAAGGCATAAAGGACGAAGCCTTTAAGATGGAGATGAACAAAGCCTGTGATCAGCTTGAAGCCCAGGCGCATCAGCTGGAGCAGGAGGCTGTAATTGCCGCGAAAACCCGGGAGGAATAACGATGCAGGATCTCATCCAGGCCCTGTTTGGCGAACTGCCTAAGCCGGCGGCCTTTGACCCCGTGGTGCGCCGGGCGCCCCGGCGGGACGCGCGGCTGAGTGAAAAAGACCGCCGCCAGGCGGTGAAAAACGCCCTGCGATATATTCCATCTCAGCACCACGCCCTGATGGCCAGGGAATTTTTGGAGGAGCTGGACACCCGCGGGCGCGTCTACGGCTACCGTTTCATGCCCAACGAGCCTTTGCGGGGTAGGCCTATTGACGAATACCCCGGCCAATGTGTGGAAGGCCAGGCCCTTCAGGTAATGCTGGACAACAACCTGGACCGGGAGGTGGCGCTGTATCCCTATGAACTGGTTACTTACGGGGAAACCGGCCAGGTGTGCCAGAACTGGATGCAGTACCGGCTCATCAAATACTACCTCCAGCGCCTCACCCGGGAACAAACCCTGGTGATGGTGTCGGGGCATCCGCTTGGGCTCTTCCGCAGCCATAAGATGGCGCCCCGCCTTGTGATCACCAACGGGCTGATGGTGGGCCAGTTCGACAACCAGGAGCAGTTCAACCGGGCCGCTGCCCTGGGGGTGGCCAACTATGGGCAGATGACGGCGGGCGGGCTGATGTACATCGGTCCCCAGGGCATCGTGCATGGCACCTTCAGCACCCTGCTGGGCGCCGGGCGCCTCAAACTGGGCGTGCCCAAGGAGGGCAACCTGGCGGGGAAACTCTTTGTATCCTCCGGCCTTGGCGGCATGAGCGGCGCCCAGGGCAAGGCGGCGGTGATCGCGGGTGCCGCTTCCATCATCGCGGAGGTGGACTTCTCCCGCATCAAAACCCGGCTTGATCAGGGTTGGGTGACCAGCTGCACCGATTCCCTTGAAGAGGTTACCGCCACAGCAATTGAGCACCAAAAATCGGGCACCCCCTGTGCTGTGGCCTATCACGGGAACATCATTGACCTGCTGGAATACCTGCTTGAGGCAAACATCCAGGTGGACCTGATGAGCGACCAGACCTCCTGCCACGCCCCCTACCAGGGTGGCTACTGCCCCCAGGGGCTGGACTTCGCCGCGCGCACAGCGATGCTCAGGGACGACCCGGAGCAGTTTCGCCAGCGCGTGGACTCGAGCCTGCGCCGGCACTATCATCTCATCGGGCGCCACAGCCAAAAGGGCACCTACTTCTTTGATTATGGCAACTCTTTCCTGAAAGCGGTATATGACGCCGGAGAAACATCCGTATGCCGCAACGGGAAGGATGACCTGGACGGCTTTGTGTTCCCCAGCTATGTAGAGGACATCCTGGGCCCCCAGCTGTTTGACTATGGCTATGGCCCCTTCCGCTGGTGCTGCTTAAGCGGCAAACGGGAGGATCTGCTCAAGACCGATCAGGCCGCTATGGAGGTCATCGACCCGAACAGGCGCTACCAGGACCGGGATAACTGGGCCTGGATCCGGGACGCGGACAAAAACCGCCTGGTGGTTGGCACCCAGTGCCGCATCCTCTATCAGGACGCCGAGGGGCGGCGGAACATCGCCCTGCGCTTTAACCAGATGGTGCGGGAGGGTGGCATCGGCCCTGTGATGCTGGGCCGGGACCACCACGACACCGGCGGCACCGACTCCCCCTTCAGGGAAACCAGCAACATCAAGGATGGCTCAAACATCATGGCAGACATGGCCGTCCAGTGTTTTGCCGGCAACGCCGCCCGGGGCATGAGCATGGTTGCGCTGCATAACGGCGGAGGCGTAGGCATCGGGAAATCCATCAACGGCGGTTTTGGTATGGTGCTGGACGGCAGCCAGCGGGTGGATGGCATTCTGAATATGGCCATGCCCTGGGATGTGATGGTGGGTGTGGCCAGGCGCTCCTGGGCATTGAACAGCAACGCGGTGGAAACCGTGGAAACCTACAATCAGGCCAATGCTGGCAGCGATCACATCACCCTGCCCAGCCTGCCGGATGACGCTATGCTGGACGGGCTGTTCAAATGAAAAGGACTCTCATCACAAACATCGGCCTCCTGGCCAGCCCACGGGGCATATCCGCGCAAGCGGGCAGTGCCCAGGGGCAGATTGTAAAGATTCGGAACGCCCATGTCCTGGCCGAGGATGGCCTCATCACCCATGTGGGGGCGGGGCTGGTTGGGCAGGATAAGATGCAGGGCGCCGTGGTCATCGATGCCGAGGGAAAACTGGTGACCCCGGGGCTGGTGGACGCCCACACACACCTGGTGTTTGGCGGCTGGCGCGCGCATGAGATGCAGATGAAACTGGCGGGCGTGCCTTATCTAAAGATTCTGGAAGAGGGCGGCGGTATCCTGTCCACCGTCCGGGAAACCCGGGCGGCAAGCGCCGGCGCGCTGGAAGAAAAGGCCCGGGCCGCGCTTCATGAAATGCTGCGCCTGGGCACCACCACATGTGAAACCAAAAGCGGTTACGGGCTGAACCTGGAGGATGAGATCAAGCAGCTGGAAGTTACGCGATCACTTAACGGCAGCCAGCCGGTGCAGCTGGTGTCCACCCTCATGGCGGCCCACGCGGTGCCGGAGGAATACAGGCATGACCGCCGGGCTTACATGGATCTGGTGATACAGGAGATCATCCCCGCCGCCGCGGAAAAGGGGCTGGCTGACTTTTGCGATGTTTTCTGTGAAACCGGCGTTTTCTCCGCCGGCGAATCCCGGGAGATCCTCCTGGCGGCCAGAAAACACGGCCTGGGCCTCAAAATCCACGCAGATGAACTCACCGCCATTGGCGGGAGCGAGCTGGCGGGCGAGATTGGCGCAGTCTCCGCGGAACACCTGATAGCCATTACGCAAACAGGCATCAGCGCCCTGGCCAAAGGCGGCGTCATCGCCTGCCTGCTGCCCGCCACCAGCTTTTACCTGGACAAGCCCTACGCCCCTGCGCGGGACATGATCACGGCGGGCGTTCCGGTGGCGGTGGCCACCGACTTTAACCCCGGCAGCTGCCCGGGGCTGAATTTGCAATTGTGCGTCAATCTGGCCTGCCTCAAATACAAAATGACCCCGGAGGAAGTGCTGACCGCCGTCACGCTCAACGCGGCGGCGGCCATCGGCCTGGCTGAGGACATCGGAAGCATTGAGCCCGGCAAGCAGGCGGATCTTGTAATCTGGGACGCCCCGAACCTGGACTTCCTCTGCTACCGCTTTGGGAGCAACCTGGCCCGCGCTATCATCAAAAAGGGCAGGGCTGCCGCAGAAATCTAATCCATTAACTCAGCCAACTCAGCGGAATTCAGGCGCCATCCGGGCCGCAAGGTCCAGGATGGCTTTTTTCTTTATCAGGGAACCCATGGCCTCAATGTCCAGGCGCAATTCCCGGTCTTCAGACAAAAACGGAACGCGTTCACGGACAAGCGAAATCAGTTCCTGGTGAAACGGCGATGGCTTCCCGCCGCGCGCCTCTGTCGCCTGGGCGGCGGACAAAAGCTCAAGGGACAGGACGGAAAGCGTATTTTCAGCGATTTTCCGTGCCTTGCGGGCGGCGTGCGCCCCCATGGACACATGGTCCTCCTGGTTGGCGGAGGATGGGATGGAATCCACGCTGGCCGGATGGGCCAGCACCTTGTTTTCGCTCACCAGAGCGGCCGCCGTATACTGGAGGATCATCATGCCGGAATTCACCCCGCCATCCTTCACCAGAAAGGCCGGCAGCCCGCAGCTCAATTGCGGGTTCACCATCCGCTCAAGGCGGCGCTCGGAGATGCCGGCCAACTCCGCCGCGGCGATTCCCAGATAGTCCAAGGCCAGGGCCAGCGGCTCACCGTGGAAATTTCCGCCGGAGAGCACCTCGCCCTCCTCCGGGAAAAGAAGGGGATTGTCGGTCACGGCGTTGAACTCCGTCTCCAGCACCTGCCGCACATGGACCAACGCGTCACGCACCGCCCCGTGCACCTGGGGGATGCAGCGCAGGGAATAGGCATCCTGCACACGGCAGGGCCGAGCCCCGTCCGCAAGCTCGCTCCCCTCGGTGAGCGCTCTGATGTTTTTGGCCACCAGCGCCTGCCCCGGATGGGGCCTTAGGGTGTGAATGCGTGGGTCAAAAGCCGCGGACAGCCCCTGAAGCGCTTCAAGGGTCAGGCTGGCCGTGATATCAGCAAGCCTTGCCGCCCGGATGGTGTCCGCCAGCGCCAGCGCCCCCACCGCCCCCATCATCTGGGTGCCGTTGATAAGCGCCAGGCCTTCCTTGGCCTTCAGCTGAACGGGTTTAAGCCCGGCCACTGTGAGGGCCTTGTCGCCCGGCAGCCGCTTCCCCAGATAAAAGGCCTCTCCCTTGCCCATCAAGACAAGGGCCATATGGGCCAGGGGCGCCAGGTCGCCGGATGCCCCCAGGGAGCCCTGCTCCGGTATCACCGGGTGGACCCCGGCGTTGAGCATATCAGCCAACAGTTCCACCACCTCGGACCGGATGCCGGAGTGCCCCTGGCAGAGCGCGTTGGCGCGCAGGAGCAGCATACTCCGCACGTTGTCCTCATCCAGCGGTTCCCCGCAGCCTACCGCGTGGCTCATCACCAGATTGGCCTGCAGCTGGTCCACCTGGTCCTGGGAGATGGAAACCTGGCTGAACGCGCCAAAGCCGGTGTTGATGCCATACACTGGCGCGCCTTTTTCCAGGATTTCCTCCACCAGTGCCCTTGCCTTTGCCATCCGCGCGGTGGCCTCCCGCGCGATTTCCACCCGAGCCCCATGCCTGGCGACCGCCACAACGCCCTCCAGCGTCAGCGAGCGGCCGTCCAGTACCACGCTGGCAATTCCTTCAGAATGCAGCACATATCCTCCCTGCGGCATCCTGAGGACGCCGCGCCAACAGATTGATGAATGGGCCCTTAGTCCAGCCCGAATTCGCCCCGCAACGTTTTCTCCATAATCGCCTTGGGCGCCTCCCGGCCTGTCCAGAGGGTGAAATTCACAGCCCCCTGGTTCACCAGCATGCCCAGGCCATTGATGGTTTTGGCGCCCCTGGCGCCGGCCGCTTTAAGGAACAGGGTGTTGGGGTCGTTGAAGACCACGTCCGCCGCCACCATATCCGGCGTGATGCCCGCGTAGTCGATATCCGGCCGGCTGCCTACATCAGGATAGAGCCCAATGGAGGTGCCGTTCACCAGAATATCTGTGCCCCCCGGCACCGGGGCCTTGGGCAGAAGAGGCAAGGCTTCAGCTGTCACACCGGTGCGGCGCTGTATCATCTCCGCCAGTTCCTGGGCCTTGTCCAGCGTGCGGTTGATGATGGTCACTTTTTCGGCTCCCGCCAGCGCCGCCTCCACCGCGATGGCCCGGGCGGCGCCCCCGGCCCCAAGGATCGCAAGGTTGCTGCCATTGATCCTGCAGCCATTCTCCCGGAGCGATTCCAGCATCCCCTTGCCATCGGTGTTATCCCCGATCAGCCGGCCACCCTCATTGACCACCGTGTTTACAGCGCCTATAATTTCCGCGGCCTGTGTCAGGTCGTCCAGGTGGGAGATCACGGCGATTTTGTGCGGGATGGTCAGATTGACGCCCCGCATGCCAAAAGCCCGCACCGCCCGCATGGCCGCCGGCAGATCCTCCCGCTTCACCTGGATGGTGAGGTAGCGGAAAGGAAGCCCCAGGGCGTCAAACGCCGCTTCCTCCATGACGCCCGTTGGGTTCTCGTCCACCGGGTCGCCAAACACGCCCACCAGCTCCGCGCGATAATTCTTTGACATGTCTGCCTCCTCGTCTGATTATTCGTCCGCCACTTTGCCCATATCATAATGCATAAGAAAGGCTAATACAAGGCGAACCAGCGCGCCCGCTATGCTATAATAAGGCTGGTATCAAGTTTAGTGACAGAGGGATGGACGATGATAAAGTTTGGAACGGGCGGCTGGCGGGGCATCATTGGAAGGAATTTCACCTATGACAACATCTGCCTGGCGGCCCAGGGCCTGGCGGACATGATCCATCTGGACGGGCAGCTGGATAAGCCCGTGATGGTGGGCTTTGACCGCCGCTTCCTGTCCTTCGACGCGGCGTGCTGGATTGCGGAAACCCTGTGCGCCAACGGTATTCACGTTTGGTTTATGAAGCGCACCGCCCCCACCCCCCTGGTGATGCACACGGTGCAGGCCCAGAAGCTGCATTTTGGCGTCCAGGTCACCGCCAGCCACAACCCGGCTAACTACAATGGCATCAAACTGATTGTGGCCGGTGGCCGGGACGCCTCAGAAGATGTGACGGACCGCCTGGAATCCCTAATCGCCAAAGCCTTGCCACAAAGCATCCCCTTTGCCCTGGCCGAGGAAAAGGGCCTGATCACCTACCCCAGGAACCCTTTTAACGATTTCATCGACAGCATCCAGTCACAGATCCAAATGGACCTCATCCGCCAGCGCGGGCCACGCATCCTTTTTGACCCAATGCACGGCTCCGGCGCCTACCCCCTGATGGTGCTTTTGTACACCGCCCGCTGCACGGTGGACTATATCAACTTTGAGCGGGACGCCTATTTCGGTGGCCATACCCCCGCGCCCAGCGAGATAGCCTTAAGCGAACTGCGCCGGAAGGTGCCCGCCCAGGGCTATGACCTGGGCATCGCCTTTGACAGCGATGGCGACCGGCTGGGCATTATCGACCGCAGCGGCCGCTACATCACCGCCAATGAAATCCTGGTACTCCTGTATTACTACCTCCATGAGCACCGGGGCTGGCGCGGCCCTGTGGTGCGCAACACCGCCACCACCCACATGCTGGACAGGCTGGCGGAATCCTTTGGTGAAACCTGCTATGAGGTGCCGGTGGGCTTCAAGCACATTTCCCAAAAAATCGAGGAGACGGACGCCGTGCTGGGCGGCGAATCCTCCGGCGGCCTCACCGTCCGGGGACACATCCACGGCAAGGACTCGGTCTATGCCGCCGCCCTCCTGGTGGAGGCACTCTGCGCTCTCCAGAAAAGCCCCGCCGATATCATGGATGAGCTGTATCAAAAACTGGGCCCCCACCATACCGTTGAGGATAGCTTTACCTTTACGCCTGACGAAAAACAACGGGTGGAGGCCAGCGTGATGGAGCGGCGCGAACTGCCGGCATTCTCACAAAGTATCCAGCGCGTTTCCTGGCTGGACGGCTGCAAGGTATATTTCACGAACGGCAGCTTCATCGTCTGCCGCTTCTCGGGCACCGAGCCCCTGCTGCGCCTTTACGCCGAAGCGCCGGTGATAGCCCAGGCGGAGGAAGAAGTGCGGCGGTTCAGGGAGTTTATTGACACAATCATTCAGCAGAGAAACGCCTGACAGCATAAAAAACTGCCGCGAACTGAGTACAGTCCGCGGCGGCACTGCTTTCGTCCTCCCCGGCAAAGCCCCAGGCTTTGATAGGTAAGGGGGAGCGGCGGAACATGCGAGAGGGGTCTATAAAAAAGCCACCGCGGACTGCACTTAGTTCGCGGTGGCGTGGCAGGGGCAGAAGGACTCGAACCCTCAACAAAGGTTTTGGAGACCCACGTGTTACCATTACACCATGCCCCTTTGGCTTGGACATTATAGACTAAGGCAGCCAAAAATGTCAACCCGATAAGCGCCTTTCCGTTTCGGAGCCCTTTGACGCGCCGGGTGCGTCATGCTACAGTGTTCAAAAACCCAGGGGGAGGCGGCATGGAAAAGAGGCGGCTGGCGATTTTCGATTTCGACAATACCATGATCAAAGGGGACAGCATCGCGGATTTTGTGCGCTTCATGTGGGAGAATAAGCTGATTTCCCTCCCCCGCCTGGGCCTGATACTGTTGTCCACGCTCATGTGGATGCTGAGGCTTCTGCCGGTAACAAAGGCCAAAAACCAGGCCCTGGCACCCCTTCGGAAACTAAAACAGGAAGATGTTTCGGCCCTGTGCCGTGAGTTTGTGGCCCAGTGCCTGGTGCCCCGCGTGTTCCCGCCGGCACTCAGGAAAATGCAGGAGCATCACCTGGCGGGAGATGCAGTGCTGCTGGTGTCGGCCTCCCCAGCCATTTATCTTTCCCACATCAGGGAATTCCTGCCGGCGGACGCGGTGCTGGCCACGCCCACGGATGGCGATTGCCGCGTCATCGTGAATGTGCGGGGGGAAGAGAAGCCCCGTCAGGTGAAGCGCTGGCTGGAAGCTCAAGGCATTATCCCGGACTGGGAAACCTCCTGGGCGTATGGGGACAGCCTGAATGACCTGCCTGTGATGAGGCTGACGGGAAACCCCTGTTGGGTGAACCCCGGGAAGGCGGCGCTGAAAGCGGCGCCTTATCTGCCGCGACTTAACTGGTCGGGGGAATAAAAATCCCGGGCAGCAAAAAACCGGCCGCGCACGGCCGGTTCAGACTGTAGACAAAGTCCCAGCCCGGAGCGGCTGGGACTTTGTCATTGAGCTGCAGGAAAGCAAGGAATAATCAAGGGAAACAAGACGAAATATGATATAATAGGGCAAGAAACAAAGGGGTTT
>JAQVQY010000070.1 GCA_028701335.1 Eubacteriales bacterium | reverse complement strand
CTTCAGTTCCCTCTCCACCGCCTGGGCACAGGAGGCGCAGTGCATCCCTTCAATGGGGATGGTGACGCTGGATTCCACTTGCGGGGCCACGAACACATAGCCCAGACCGTCTATCTCCCTTTTAAGCGCGTCAAGGGTAAATTCGCCCGGGTCATAGCGGATCTGCAGTTTTTCCGTGGCCAGGTTGACGCTGGCTTCCTGTACGCCGGGAAGCGCGCCCGCGCGCTTTTCCACGCTGGCAGCGCAGGAGGCGCAGTGCATGCCCTGTATGTCAAATTGCTTCGTTTCCAATGCGATCACCTCGTTTGATTCAGGCTGGCCGCTTGACAGCCCCGCCCGTTGATCCTATACTACCCGCATTAAGGATAATTTGACAAGTACGCACTATATTGTCAGATACTTACCGAAAGGATAGTAATGCCATGACCACCCGAACCACAAATGTCAGCTGCCCGGTCAGTGCCGCGCTCCGATTGATCGGCGGCAAGTACAAGGCGCTCATCCTCTGGCACCTGGTGCCGGGGAAACGGCGCTATGGGGCGTTGTCCCGGCTGATTCCCCAGGCCACCCCCAAAATGCTCACCCAGCAGCTGAGGGAACTGGAGGCTGACGGCCTTTTAACCCGCACCGTCTACCCGGTGGTGCCGCCCAGGGTGGAGTACGCCCTCACCGAATTCGGGCTGAGCTTAAAGCCCGTGCTGGACCGGATGTACGCCTGGGGGGAAGGGTACCTCAAGGAGCAGGGCATCCCCATCAACTGCGGCATGGAACCGCCGGAGGATGAGGAGGGGGCCTAAACGCGGGCCTCCTCCATGTCCAGAAGCCGGTGCCTGAGCATATCAAAGGCGTTTTGCACCGCCTGGGTGCGCGCATACGCCATGTCCCTCTGGCTGGGCGCCGCGCCGCCCAGGGAGCTGGCGCGCCCTTTCAGGCACACGGCATAGGCGTACTGGCGCTTTTCGTTCACCGTGAGGGCAAGCCCCGCCGGCACATCAAGCACCCGGCAAAGCGTCTGTGCCATCCGGGCGCAGGCCGCCTCCGGGGTATCGGGGAGAGCTGAGCCCTCCGGGTCAAGCAGATTTTTTATCTCCTCCAGGCTCACCGCGCTGATACTGGGGGCCGCAAGGCCCTTGGCCGCCGGCAGGGCCATAAAACGGGACGCCGCGAGGCCCGCCGTGCCGGCCTCCCCGATGGCCAGCCTAAGCCCCGCTTCATTCAGCAGGATCGCCAGCGCCGCCTCCAGGCTTTCCACATCCACGCCATAGACATGTCGGCCCAGGCGCTTGAGGATTTCTTCGACCACAGGCTCGGTGAGGCTAAGTGCCTCCTCCTGGCTGTCGCCCCGGGCGGTGACACGCACGAAAGCCTCCCCCTCCCGGGCATATGGGGCCAGGGTGGGGTTCACCCCTTCCACAATCAGATCCTCCAGCATCTCAGCCATGCGGGACTCGCCCAGGCCGATCACCCGCACCATCCGGGAGAAGATCATCCCCTTTGAGAACTGCCTGAGATAAGGCGCGACACGCGTGCGGAACATGGCCTGAAGCTCCCGGGGGGGGCCCGGCATAAGGATGGCGGCGTGCCCCGATGCATCCTCCACGATGTAGCCGGGGGCGGTACCCTGGGGGTTTTCCAACACTGTGGCGCCCTCGGGTGCCAGAGCCTGGCGCTCGTTGTTTTTGGGCATGGGGCGGCGGACAGTTTCATAAAAGGCCTTGAGCGCCTTGAGGCTGGGCTCGTGCATCACCATGGGGCGGTCAAACACCCGGGCAACCACGTCCTTGGTGATGTCATCCGACGTGGGGCCCAGGCCGCCTGTTATCAGGAGGAAATCCGAGCGGGAGAGGGCCAGGCGCACCGCCTCTTCCATCCGGCGCTCATTGTCGCCCACCACCGTCTGGTAATAGAGGTCAAGCCCCAGCTGGGAGACCTCCTGCGCCAGGAAGCGGGCGTTGGTGTTGAGGATGTCCCCCAATAACAGTTCTGTCCCCACGCAGAGGATTTCACAGCGTTTTCTAGGCATTTTCACGCCCTCCGTTCATGTGTCTGAAGGGATTGTACCACGCCGGGGGACGAAAAATTCGTCCGGGCTTGTCATGTTTACATTTTTCGCGCGTCCTATAGATGTCAGGGAGGTGAGGGTTTGCGGGAGATCGGCGCGGTATACCAGGCTTGTTTCCAGGATGTATACCGCTACGCGCTGAAGCTGACGGGCGAGGAGCAGCTGGCGTTTGATTTGACCAGCGATACGTTTTTGAGGGCCATGGACGCGCTGGATGGTTTCCGCGGCCAGAGCCAGCTGCGGGTGTGGCTGTGCCAGATCACCCGGAACCTATATTTTAGTCACCTGCGCAGGGAGAAGCGGCTGGTTCCGCTGGACGGGGTACCGGAGCCTGAGGCGGAGGACGCGTTTTCGCGTCTCTTTGACCGTGAGGAGGCCAGGGGGCTTCAGGCCATCGCCGGGCAAATCCGGGAGCCCTACCGCCAGGTGTTCAGCCTGAGGGTCTGGGGGGAGATGCCGTTTGGAGAGATCGGCAAACTGTTTGGCCGCAGCGCCAACTGGGCCTGTGTGGCCTATCACCGTGCACGGAAGATGATACGGGAAGAGTATGAGGAGGAAACATGAACTGCGATATTATTTGTGACCTGCTGCCTTTATTTGCCGAGGGGATGGCCAGTGACAAAAGCCGGGAGCTGGTGGGGGAGCACCTGAAGGGCTGCCCCAATTGCCGGAAAGCGTTGGCGGGTTTGAAGGCTGAGCTTCCGACTGGGGAGCAGGCCGCCCTGCCGCTGAAGAAAATCAGCCGGGAACTGAAAACGCGCCGCCTCTTAACAGGGCTTTGGGCCATGTTTCTGGCGCTGGCGCTGGCCACTTCCATTCTCTCAGCCCTCACTTCTCCCCGATACGCGCCTTACCAGGCGGGTTTGTTCACCATCCATCAGGCGGGCGGCCTGCTTGAAGTCACCGTCCGGGACGGCTACCGGGCTAACCTAATCTCCGAGTCTGTTTCCCGGGAGGAGCGCGGCGGCATTCAGCTTTACAGCCTGGAGGTGTTCTCCTATCCCCTGGATAAGGGTCGGGGGCAGGGCGAGCTGACGCTGAGGGCGCCTGTTGATCAGGGAAGCCGGGCGGCCGTCTTCTACCTGGAGCCGGACCGGGAGGACAGGCTGGTCTATGGCCCCGACCCTTTTCCGGGCGGCGGCCGGATGACGCTGCCCCGCCTGGCGCTGGCCTATTATCTGGCGCTCGCCCTGATCCCGGCGGTGTTTCTGGGATTACTGCTGCTCATATTCCGAAAAAAGGAAAAGGCTCGCCGGGTGCTGACGGTTTTGATCGGCTTGCCGCTCTCCTGGATCGCGGGGCATCTGATCATCAAGGGGTTCACCACCATTTCCCGGGAAATGCTCAGAGACTTCATCTTTATCGCGGCGGCAGCCTGCTTCCTGTTTAGCGCGTGGGTGGTCCGGCAGGGATTCACGCAGCGCGGGGGGAGAACCCGCCTCTGATTGCCGTCCTTGGCGGTTCGTGCTATGCTTTGCGCCAGGAGCGATTCTGGTGAGGTGAACGATGCGCCTTTTTACCCTGACGGAGCAAGCACTGAAAATCAACCTGCATACGCATACCAGCCAAAGCGATGGCAAGCTGCCGCCGGCTGAGGCCCTTAAGGTCTATGAGGAGGCCGGCTATGACGCGGTGTGCCTTACCGACCACCGGATGGTGACAGAGGCCGCGTCATACAAGGGCGGCATGCTCATATTGCCCGGGGTGGAGTGGGACGCGCAGCTGGACAGGGGCGGGGAGACCATCCACCTGTTGGGCATCGGTGTGAAGGAGGAACTCCCCAAAACCCGCCGGGACATAAAAGGGACGCAGGGCTTTATTGACGTGGTGGGGGAAAAGGGCGGGCTTGTCTACCTGTGCCATCCCCACTGGTCCATGAACCGGGTGGAAACCATCGCAGGCCTTAAGGGCCTTCAGGGAGCAGAGATTTTCAACTCAGTCTCCCGGCCGCCCTATAACGCCGACCGGGCGGACTCCACCTATGTGCTGGACCTGGCGGCTTCGGAAGGTTGCCTGCTTCCCACCATCGCCACTGATGACACCCACCACTATGATAAAGAGCTTTTCGGTGGGTTTTTCTATCTGAACGCCCATAAGGATATGCCAGGTGTGATGGAAGCCATGAGGAGAGGGGATTACCACGCCTCCCAGGGCCCGCGCATCCTGTCCGCCGATTATCAGGACGGCGTAGTGAGTGTGCGTACAAGCCCTGTCAGGCACATCACCTTCCATTCAAACCTGCCCTGGACGCCCGGGCGCTGCGTGTCAGGGGAGGGCATCACCCGGGGAAGCTACCATGTCCGCAAGGAGTCCGGCGAGCGTTTTATCCGGGTAATCATTGAGGACCGGAATGGTAGAAAGGCCTGGCTTAATCCCTTTAAGCTCTGACGCCAACCTGACCAGGGCCGGTTTCTTTGAGGCCCGCAGCACGGCCTACGCCAAATCCACAGCGCTGGTGGACGACCTGTAAGCGTCATTTTGTGCCGGCAGCCGCGGATAACGCCGCGGCTTTTTTGTGTTCTTCTGTTCATATACGTGGGTATATTCACTGTATGAACTCACAACCATGATGGGCACAATTTAAGGAGGCGCCATGATCGACAATCTGAAACGAGATGCCGTGATGAAGGATTTGTTGGCGGCGGAGGGGCTTCGTTTTTCCCTCTACATCCCCACCCACCGGCTCCATCCGGACAACAGGCAGGATCCCATCACCTATAAAAACCAGCTGAAGGCGGCGGAGGCGGCGCTGGAGGAAGCCTATCCGCGCCGGGAGTGGCAGGACATCATGGGAAAGCTGAACAACGTGCTGGACGACCAGGAACTCTGGAACCATACCACCGAGGGGCTGGCAGTCCTGGCGGGCGGCCCCCATGTGGCCACGTTTTTACTGGAACACACGGTGGAACCAAAGACTGTGGTTGGCGCGCATTATCACCTGCTGCCCCTCTATCCGCTTTTGCCCAGCATCACCCAGGCCTATCTGGCCGACATAAGCCGTGACCGCTTCTCCATGTACCTGGTGAGCAGGGAAGGCATCGCCCAGGTGGAAACACCTGAGATCAAAGCCTCCTTCCCCGAGTTGTTTGATGACTTTGACACCAACTCGGACCTGAACTCAGGCAGCTATGCCGGCATGGCCGGTACCTACCACGGCCACCGCGCCCGGCCGGAGGAGGTCAGGAAAGACCGGGAGAAGTATTTCCGCTACCTGGATGATGCCTTCGCCAAACGCCACAGGGAAACGGGCCTGCCCATAATATTGGCCGGCATGGAGCAAAACCTGGTGGAATACCGGAGCCTGGCCAAGGGGGATTTTTACCTTGACGGCAGCATCAACAAGCCGCTGGACGCTCTGGACTACAATGCCATTCTCCTGGAGGTCAAGGGGATCCTTAAGCCCTACCTGGAAAGCGCGCTGGACAGCCTGCGCACCCGGATCAGCAATAAACAAAACGAAAACAAGGCCACTGCCAACCTGGGAGAGTTCAAGGTGGCCGCCCGGGAAGGCCGGGTGGAGACAGTGCTGGCACCCATGATGCCCGAGGAGAGCGAGCGCAAGGGGCTGGACGAGGCGGTGGAACTGGTGCTCTTAAACGGCGGCGCCGTCTACACGGCCATGCCGGATGTGCTGGAAAGCCTGGGGGGCCGGGTGGCGCTGATGAGATATTAATCCGCCGCCTTGCCAAACCCCAATCTCCTGCGCTACAATGATTTGGTTGATTCTGGCGTATAACACGCCGACCACAAGGGCACAGCACCAATTGTGCCCTTTTCATTGGGGAGGGAACAATGCGCACGGGGTTTGACCATGAGTTATACACGCGTACCCAGTCGGAAAAGATTATGGAGCGCGTTGAGCAGTTTGGCGGGAAATTGTATCTGGAGCTGGGCGGGAAGCTGTTTGATGACAATCACGCCGCCCGGGTCCTGCCCGGGTTCAGGCCGGACAGCAAGATTTCCATGCTGTCCAAATTGCGGGATGAAATCGAGATCATCGTGGTTATTTCCGCCAATGACATAGAAAAGAACAAGGTGCGGGGCGACCTGGGCATCACCTATGACCAGGAAGTGCTCAGGCTCATCGACGCCTTTGAGGCGGCGCAGATGAGCGTGGGTTCCGTGGTCATCACCCACTGGGCGGCCCAGCGCAGCGCGCTGCTCTTCCGAAAAAAGCTCAGGAGCCTTGGGGTAAAAGTGTACATGCACTATTTCATCGAGGGCTATCCCAGCAACGTGGACCTGGTGGTGAGCGAAAAAGGCTACGGCAGGAACGACTATGTGGAAACCACCCGCCCTCTGGTACTGGTAACAGCGCCCGGGCCCGGCAGCGGCAAGATGGCCGTGTGCATGTCCCAGCTCTATCAGGAGCATCAGCGGGGGATCAAGGCCGGCTATGCCAAGTTTGAGACCTTCCCCATCTGGAACCTGCCGCTCAAGCACCCCGTGAACGTAGCCTATGAGGCCGCCACCGTGGACCTGGGAGATGTGAACAGCCTGGATCCCTTTCATCTGGAGGCCTATAATGTGCCCGCGGTCAACTATAACCGGGATATCGAGGTTTTCCCCATCCTGCGCACCATCCTGGGGAAGATCTGGGGGGAGATGCCCTACCAGTCACCCACGGACATGGGCGTCAATATGGTGGGCTACTGCATAACGGACGATAAGATGGTTGAGGCCGCGGCCAAACAGGAGGTTATCCGCAGGCTTTATACCAGCCTGTGCGAGCAGCGCCGGGGGCACGTGACAGAGGAGGAGGTGGCCAAACTCCACCTGCTGATGCAGCAGCTGCAGCTCAGCGATGATGACCGCCCGGTGATTGCCGCCAGCCGCAAGCGCGCGGCATCAACCGGCGCCCCCGCGGCCGCGATTGAGCTTGGGAGCGGCGAAATCGTCACCGGGAAGACCACCAGCCTTTTGGGCGCTTCAGCGGCCCTGCTGTTAAATGCGCTCAAGCGCCTGGCCGGCATCCCCAAGGCGGAGAAGCTGATCCCGCCCGAGGTGATAGGGCCTGTCCAGGACTTGAAGCTCAACTACCTGGGTAACCGCAACCCCAGGCTTCATACCGACGAAGTGCTGGTGGCGCTCTCCATCACCGCCGCCCAGAGCCAGCCTGCCGCCCTGGCCTTAAGCCAGCTGCCCCAGCTCAAGGGCTGCGAGGTGCATACATCCGTGATCCTCTCCCCGGTTGATGAGAACATATTCCGGCGCCTGGGTGTCAACCTTACCTGCGACCCCAAATATCAGACGCGAAGGCTGTACCATAACTGAGCGCCAATTATATACAGTGATGCATAAATCTGCGGTGATATTTCCCCGACACGCGTAATTCTGCTTTTTGGCGCGACCATTATGCCAGAAAGCACATGTTTTGACGCCGCGCTATATTATTTTCACGCAAATGTTGCTTAATCATGCAAGATTTGGTACTATGCTTTTTACGAACGCCGGCAACCCGGCGGGCGGCTGTGAATTTCAGAGAAAGAAGGCGTCCGGATGCTCAAATACGCGATCAAGCGGGTTTTGCTTGCGATCGTAACCATCTTTATTATCTCAGCCATCACATTTTTTGCCATGAACGCCATCCCCGGCGGCCCTTTCGCCAAGGAGAAGGCGCCGGAGCCACGCATCCAGGCGGTGCTGGAGGAGCGTTTCAACCTGGACAAGCCGGTGGGTGAGCAGTTTTTCCTGTATCTGCGCAACCTGCTCAGCGGCGATTTTGGCGTCTCCTTAAAGACCGGGCGCGAGATTTCAAGCACCATCTCCTCCTCCTTTGCCATTTCGGCCAGGCTGGGGGGCATAGCGGTGCTGGCAGCGTTGTTCTTTGGCCTGATTTTTGGCTCCGTTGCGGCACTAAGGCGGGGCAAATGGGCGGACCGAACGATTATTTTCTTCACCACGCTGTTTGTGGCGGTGCCCAGCTTTATCCTGGCCACCCTGCTGCTATTGATTTTCAGCCATACGCTGGGCTGGTTTAAGGTGTGGAGCATCACCGACCCCAACTACACCCTGCCGGTCGTTTCCCT
Organism: Eubacteriales bacterium; assembly: GCA_028701335.1. Classification (GTDB taxonomy): domain Bacteria; phylum Bacillota; class Clostridia; order Christensenellales; family Aristaeellaceae; genus UBA6115. Next base: position 2,167 of record JAQVQY010000070.1, on the reverse strand, counting down.
GGCGCTTTACCCCATGGCCTATATCACCCGGCTGACCAAGTCCTCGATGCTGGACGTTCTGGGACAGGACTATATCCGCACGGCCCGGGCAAAGGGCGTCAGCGAGCAGATAGTCATCGCCAAACACGCCCTCAGGAACGCGCTGATCCCCGTGATCACCTATGTGGGGCCGCTTACCGCCTACATCCTCACCGGTTCCCTGGTGGTGGAGACGGTGTTCACCATCGGCGGCCTGGGCACCCATTTTGTGACGGCCATCAACAACCGGGACTACTCCATGATCATGGGCACCACCATTTTCCTGGCTACCCTCATGGTCGTCATGACCCTGATAAGCGACTTGCTGTATAAGGCCATCGACCCGAAAATCACCTTTGACTGAGGTTTATGAATGAGCGAATATACGCCTGATACCGTTCCCAACAAGAGGCCCCTGAGCATGCAGCTGGACGTGGGCCGCTTTGAGCCTGCCACGGCCGAGGAGAAGGCGCAGCATGACATCATGCGCGAAAGCACCACCTTTTTCCGCGACGGCATGCGCAGGCTGTTTAAAAACCCCCTGGCCGTGATAAGCATCATCGCACTGCTGTTGCTGCTCATCACCATCTTTGTCGCCCCCCTCATCGTGCCCTACGGCTATTCCGAGGTAATCAAGGTGGACGGCAAGCGTGACCGCAGCATCACCAACATGCGCCCCATGACCTATTCGGTGATGGAGCAGGAAAAGATCGACGCGGGGGAATATGTTTTCCCGCACATTTTCGGCACGGATGAGCTGGGGCGCGACTACTTTATCCGCGTCGTTTTCGGCGCCCGCGTGTCCCTGGCGGTGGGCTTCTTCGCCAGCATCATCGTGCTGGTCATCGGCCTCCTCTACGGCTCCATCTCAGGCTACGTGGGCGGGAAAACCGACATCATCATGATGCGCATTGTGGACGTCATCTATTCGCTGCCTGACACGCTGATGGTGATCCTCCTGTCCGTGGTGCTCCAGCAGGTGCTGGGTGACAGTTTGAAGGGCACCGTGCTGGCATCCCTTGGCAACAACATGATCAGCATGTTCATCGTCTTTGGCTTGCTCTACTGGGTGGGCATGGCGCGCCTGGTGCGGGGGCAGATCCTGTCCATCAAGAACAACGAGTATGTCCTGGCCGCCCGGGCGCTGGGCGCCAGCGCCGCGCGCATCATCCGCAAGCATATCCTGCCCAACTGCATGTCCGTGATCTTTATTTCAACGGCCCTCCAGATCCCAAGCGCCATCTTTACGGAAAGCTTTTTGAGCTTTATCGGCCTTGGCGTTCAGGCGCCCATGCCCAGCCTGGGGTCGCTTGCCAACCTGGCCCGCGGCGGGATGCAGATTTATCCCTACAAAATGCTCTTCCCGGCGCTGGGTATCTGCCTGATCGTGCTTTCGTTCAACCTATTGGGGGACGGCCTGCGGGACGCGTTTGACCCCAAATTAAGGAGATAACATGCCCCAGACCCTTCTTAAGGTAAAAGACCTGCACACCATTTTCCCCACCGAGTCCGGCGAAATGCGCGCGGTTAACGGCATTAATTTTAACCTTGAACGCGGCAAGGTGCTTGGCATGGTGTGCGAGTCAGGCTCCGGAAAGTCAGTTACCGCCTATTCCATCCTCCGGATCCTGGACAATCCTGGCAGGATATCCCAGGGTGAGATCCTTTTTGAGGATGAGGACATCGTCCAGATGCCTCAAGGGCGCGTGCGCCAAATCCGGGGCGCCAAGATCTCCATCATCTTCCAGGACCCCATGACCAGCTTAAACCCGGTCTACACCGTGGGCAACCAGCTGATGGAAGCCATCCTCCTGCACACCAAGCGCAACCGCAGGCAGGCGCGGGAGCGCGCGCTTGAGATGCTTAAGCTGGTGGGCGTCAATGAGCCTGCCAAGCGTTTGAAGCAGCATCCCCACCAGCTTTCCGGCGGCATGCGCCAGCGGGTGATGATTGCTATGGCCCTGGCCTGTGAGCCGGATATCCTGATTGCCGATGAGCCCACGACGGCGCTTGACGTCACCATTCAGGCGCAGATCCTTGAACTCATGCGGGACCTGAAGGACAAGATGGGCATGTCCATCATCATGATCACCCATGACCTGGGGGTTATCGCCGAAATGTGCGATGAGATTATCGTCATGTACGCCGG
>JAQVQY010000165.1 GCA_028701335.1 Eubacteriales bacterium | reverse complement strand
CCCAAACCTGAACCACATGGTCTACCTCTGCCTGTCCACCATATCCGTTGCAGAATTCTATAAACAGTTCTGCTCTGTCCTTGGTGTCAGTGACAAAGGCGGTAAGACCGGCATGTTTAAAGCAATAAATCCAAGCAATCACTTCAGGGCTGTTCAACGGTACATCCTTAAGCGCCTGCCTGATCTCACGGGTGTCCAGGGTTTCCCGCCCCCGGGGGGACTGAAGGGTAATATTGAACTCCGGACCCTCGGGGTTTGCCAGAATCAGGGCGGCCATAGTCTCCCCCAGATTGCCCAGGGGCGGGCAATCGATATGGCCTGTGTAATAGGCAGCGGTAAGCTCCGTTCCCTGCCCTGGCGCGCTTTTGATGTCAAGGCACCCGCCGGTTGCCGCGGCGTTGTTCTCCGCCAGCGGAATCCCCATGCCCACCTTGCGGGTCGCGCGGCTGGTGCCAAAGGGGCTGCGGGCCTGCCGCAGGATCTCCGGGCTCATCCCACAGCCATCGTCCCGGATAGTCAGGGCCAGTCTGCCCTCCCCGTCAAGTTTGAGGGAAATCCCAACCTGCCTGGCCCCGGACTGAATGCTGTTCTGGGCCAAGTCCATCAGATGCAAAGACAGGTCACGCATCAGTCCTCATACTGCGCCAGGATGGCGTGCACTTCCTCCGGGGTAACCCGGCCGTGGACATCCTCGTTGATCATCAGGACAGGGGCCAGGCCGCAGGCGCCCAGGCAACGGGTAGCCTGCAGGGTGAACTTTCCGTCCTCTGTTGTGTGGCCGGGCTTTACCCCCAAAGCCTCGCTGAACTTGTCAAGCACAGCCTGCGCGCCTTTTACATAGCATGCGGTGCCCATGCACACGCTGATGACATTGTGCCCCTTGGGCTCAAGAGCGAACTGCGAGTAAAACGTAGCCACCCCATAGACCTCGCTGAGCGTCACGCCAAGCCCGTCGGCAATTTTCTCCTGGACATCCTGGGAAATACAGCCAAAAATCTCCTGGGCTGCCTGCATCACGGGCATAAGCGCCCCCTCCTGGCTCTTGTGGTCCTCGATGACTTTTTGCAGCCGCCCGTACATTTCGTTTTTCAGTTCCATTGAACGCCCTTTCCTTCTTTCTTCGATAATAGTTCTGTTTTGGATGTTTTAGGGGATTCCATCCCTGAGCAGCGCGAGCACGGATTGTGCGCTGCGCGTTTTAAGGGGCAGCTTTTGCTCCGGCTCCGCTATGGCGCCCAGCTCGTGGGCATCTGAGGAGCATAGAGCCGTCATGCCTTCAGGCAAACGCTCATCACGCCCAGCTTCGGCTGCCCTGAATCCCGCCTCCGGCGGAAAAAAACCCAGCACCTTCATGAGGCCGTAGCTTCGGTACACATGGGCCGGAACCGGCACCCCATCAAGGGCGCGCACTATTCCACACACCTGGTTCAAGTCCGCCGCCAACGCCCCGATAAGCAGCGCGTCCTCCTCCCCTGTCACCCTGTCCTCCCAGTCCAAAAGCCGCTGGCGGCCGAAAAAGTCCGGCTTGTTTTTCTGCCCCATCAGCTGCTGGCGGCACCAATCCCCCATGCGTTCCGCCTGTGAGACGGTGGGAAAGTAAGCCAGTACATGCACTTCCTCAGAGGTACAGACCTCGATTCCCGGCAGCAGCAGAATTCCCTTTGCTCGGCACACTTTGGAGAAAGCCCTCAGGTTTCCAGCGCTGTTGTGGTCTGTCACGGCAATTATCCCGAGGTCTTTGAGCGCCGCCATGGCGCATACGTTTCCAGGGGTCATCTCGTCCCCGGCGCAGGGTGACAGCGCGCTATGGATGTGCAGGTCGTAGTACATCAGCTCATTCGGGCGGGCCGGTGAGCCCCGCGCCGTACAGGCGCCCGCAGAGTTCGTAGGCCGAGAGCTGGGATGAGAGCACGATGACGCCTTCTTCCCCGGCCTTCTTCAGCGGCGCCTCCTCCATCTGGATACCATCGGGCAGAATCACGCATGCCATCTCGTGCAGCGTAGCCACCGCCACCACATTCATGTGCGTCTGCACCGTAATCCAGGCCATTCCCTGCCGGCCCCTGGCCATCGCCCAGCTCAGAAGATCGCAGACGAAGCCGCAGGTAACTTCCCGGCCAGTTGGATTACCCTCCGTCAGCTGACGGGATGTGGTCAAGTCCATCAATTGCTGTATGGTCAATTGCCGCCTCCTATTCCCGCTTGGTCTTGGAAATGTCCACCATTTTTTGGGCCATCACTTTGAGCGAATCCCTGAGGATGTATACGCAGTCGGTTTCGCTGAAGTTTCCCCGTACGATATCCTCAGCAAAAGAACGGCAGGTGGGCGAGCCGCAGGAACCGCAGTCATAGCCTGGCAGCGCGTCGATGATGCGGTTCATCTCCTCCATTCGCTCGATAGCCCCGGCAATGCTCTCATGCAGCTTCATGGCATCGTTGGGCAGGATTGGCTGGTCAAAATAGAGGCTGTTGTGCCCCAGGTCCGCGGTTTTCACAAGCTGCTCAGGCCGTGTCTGCGGCATGTTTTCCTGGATTGCCCGGATGGTGTTGCGGGCCA
>JAQVQY010000164.1 GCA_028701335.1 Eubacteriales bacterium | reverse complement strand
ATAGTCTGCCTGTTTCTGCCTTGCTCATTTTCCCTACCTCCATCATTTTTCAGCAAGACAGCCTCTTTCAGGTGATGCTTCCAATCTCCTATCCGGTCTTTTTGACCTCTGCATGATTCGATGCTAATTCGTTCATTCTCCTTAACGGCCTCGCGGGCCACAAAACATGCCGAACTAGTATCTATCTGTCCTCTTGCTGTTGCCTGAATTGTACAGCACGAAGACTTGCTCTGCATCACCCTCCGTTACTTTTTATCATGCCTCCTTATGCCGTGATGTCAAGTTCAAGTCCCACCGGGCAGTGATCGCTGCCCATCACCGTATCTTCAATGCAGGCAGACTGCACCTTTTCCATCAGCCGCCGGGATACTACAAAGTAATCAATGCGCCACCCTGTGTTGTTGGCGCGGGCATTGCTGCGGTAGCTCCACCAGCTGTAGGCGCCGGTCAGATCGGGGTAAAGGGTGCGGAAGCTGTCGGCGAAGCCGCTTTCCAGCAGCTCGGTCATTTTTCCGCGCTCCTCATAGCTGAAGCCGGGCTGGCCGATGTTGGGCTTGGGATGGCGCAGGTCGATCTCATTGTGGGCCACGTTCAGGTCGCCGCAGTAGATGACCGGCTTTTTCTGGTCCAGGCCCGAGAGGTAGGCGCGCATCTCATCTTCAAAAGCCATGCGGTAATCCAGCCGTTTCAGCTCGGGCTGGGCGTTCGGCACATAGCAGTTGACCAGATAGAATTCAGGGTACTCAAGCGTGAGCACCCGCCCTTCGTCGGTATGCGTGCCGTTCATGCCCGTAAACACCGCCAGCGGCTGGTGCCTGGTGAAGATAGCCGTGCCCGAGTAACCCTTCTTCTGGGCGCTGTGATAGTAGCTGAAATAGCCTTCCGGCTTAAAATCCGCCTGCCCCTCCTGCATCTTGGTCTCCTGCAGGCAGAAAAAATCGGCGTCTGCCTGACTGAAATACTCCTCAAACCCCTTTTGCAGCACCGCGCGGAAACCGTTCACGTTCCATGAAATAAATTTCATGCGATCCCCCTTGTCATCAATATTTACTTATATATACCCTCTTTGCAGAGTGGGGAAGCAATGGGGGTGACAATTGGGAAGCAATGGGGATGACGATTGGGAAGCGATTGGGGCCGGAAAATCGCAATAAAAAGCGGCAGGCTCAAGCCCCGCTCTCCAACCGCTTCCCGCGGCCTTTGGCCGCGCTTCCCTACCCGTTTCCCCTATCGCTTCCCCATCCTCACCCCTGTCGCTTCCCCATTACTTCGTCACAGGCGCGAAGCTGTCATCCACCGTGATCACGCAGTAATGATCCTGATACTTGTCCCACACCAGCTGGGCCAGCGCGTTTTTCAGCGCTCCGTCGCTCAATTCAAGGCCGGAGGGCTTGACGCAGTCGAATATCACCTTGTTGTGGTGGGCGCCCTTCACCAACCGCAGGTCGTGGATGGTCAGGTCCGGATGGATCTGCCTAGCCGCCTGAGAAAGCCACAGGCGCATATCCTTCACCTGCGGGTCCCGGGTAATGATCGGGTCCATGTGGATCACCAGGGAAATGCCGCGCTTCGTATGAAAATCGCGCTCGATCTCATCAACCAATTCGTGGCTTTTGAGCACATCATCCTCCGCCGCCACCTCCACATGGACGCTGGCAAAGCGCCGGCCGGGGCCGTAATCATGCAGCATCAGGTCATGCGTGCCCAGCACGCCGGGATAGGCCATGATGCTCTTGCGGATTTCTTCCACCGTCCCGGCATCGGGCGCGGCGCCCAACAGGGGGTTGATGGTGTCGCGGATCAGCCCCCAGCCCGACCAGAGGATAAAGATGGCCACGGCAAGGCCCATCCACCCGTCGATGCGCACCTTGAAGAAATACTCGATGACAAGGGAGAGCAGCACGGCGGAGGTTGAGATCACGTCGTTGCGGCTGTCGGCGGCGGCGGCCAGCAGCGTGCCCGAATTGATCAGGCCGGCAGCCTTCCTGTAAAAGCCCGAGAGCCACACCTTGGTCAGGATGGAGGCTGCCAGGATACCTGCGGCAAGCCAGCTGAACACGGTGGGTTCAGGCGACATGATTTTATTCGCGCTGGTCTTCATCAGCTCGACCCCGATGACCATCACGATCACAGCCACCGTCAGCCCCGCCAGGTATTCATAGCGGGCATGGCCGAAGGGATGCTCGCGGTCAGCAGGCTTGCCCGCCAGACGGAAGCCCATCAGGCTGATAATGCCCGAGGCCGCGTCGCTGAGGTTGTTGACCGCGTCAGCCATGACAGCGACAGAACCCGAAATAATGGCCGTCAGCACTTTGACCGCCACCAACAGCAGGTTGCACGCTATGGCCACCGCGCCTGCCAGCGCGCCGACGCGCCCGCGTCCCTCTCCATTTGTATCCCCGGCGGCAAAGCGCCTGATCAGCCATTCGCTCATTACAATATATCCTCCTATAAAAAGTCAACAGTTTTTAGGCTGTCTGCTGTATTTCTTGCTCGCAACGCATCAGTGCAGGATTAAATCCTTCCCGCTTTGATAACATAACGAAGACAATCCGGGTTATCTTTCTT
>JAQVQY010000069.1 GCA_028701335.1 Eubacteriales bacterium | reverse complement strand
AAGGGACAGGCCTTCCTCTTCCCGGACGGCCTTGATGATCTGCCCATCGGCACCGGAAAAGGGAAAGTTGAAAAAGCTGTCCACGCCGCTTTCATACAGCTTCAGGATGGTGCCCTGGTCCTTCCAGGCCTCGGCGATGAGGAATGCGCCGGATTCCATGGCCTTCACACTTTCCGATAACCACCGGATGAATTCGGCGTTCTTCGCCATGTTTTCTTCATAAAAGTGGATAGCCGCGTCCAGGCGGAAACCATCCGCCCCCAGCCCCAGCCAGAAGGCGGCGCTCCCAGAAAATTCTTCCCGCAGGGCCGGATTATCCAGGTTGAAGTCCGGCACGTGGAAGCCAAAGCTGCTTTGGTAGTACCAGCCATCAGCGCCGCCACCAGCCCCACAATGGCCAGCAGGATTATACAGGCGTGAGTGCGCCGCATCAATACTCGGGCAAGGTCATATATTGCCTTGACACAGGGACATGAAACACTTAGGATATTTCCAAGGTCTATAAGGTAAAAAGAGAGTTGATTTGGGCTTAAAGCCAAAGGAAGGGGCAAACCATGCAGTACCTCTTGGGCATTGATCTTGGCACCTCCGGCACCAAAACGGTGCTGTTTGACCAGGCGGGAGGCGCACTGGCCTCCGCCACCCGGGAATATTCCCTTTCCCAGCCGCAAAACGGCTGGGCGGAGCAGGCACCCCAGGACTGGTGGGAGGCCGCCGTGGCCACCATCCGGGAGGTGCTTGAGAAGAGCGGCGTAAAACCTGAGGCGATAGCGGCGCTGGGCATTTCCGGCCAGATGCACGGCCTGGTGATGCTGGATGATAAAGGCCAGGTGCTCAGGCCCTGTATCATCTGGGCGGACCAGCGCACGGGCGAAGAATGCGCGGACATCACCCGCCTGGTGGGGGCCCAGCGCCTCATTGAAATCACCGCCAACCCGGCGCTCACAGGCTTCACCGCCTCAAAAATCATGTGGGTGAAAAAGCATCAGCCGGAGGTGTATGCCCGTTGCCGGCACATCCTACTGCCCAAGGACTTTTTGCGCTTTAAGCTCACCGGCGACTTTGCCACCGAGGTATCAGACGCCAGCGGCATGCAGCTATTGGACGTGCCGGGCCGCAAGTGGTCAAAGGAAGTGCTGGAGAAGCTGGAAATCCCCGAAAGCTGGCTGGCCCGAGTCTATGAGTCCCCCGAGGTAACGGGGCAAATCAGCCGCCAGGCGGCGGAACTGACGGGGCTTTCGGAGAAAACCCTGGTGGTGGGCGGCGCCGGGGACAACGCGGCGGCGGCCGTTGGCACCGGCACGGTGGCTGACGGGCGCGCCTTCACCACCATCGGCACCAGCGGGGTGGTGTATGCCCACTCAAGCCAGCCTGCCATTGACCCCCGGGGGCGGGTGCACACCTTCTGCTGCGCCGTGCCCGGCGCCTGGCACCTGATGGGGGTGACCCAGGGCGCGGGGCTTAGCCTCAGGTGGCTGAGGGACAACGCATTTTCGGCGGAGCATGAAGAAGCCCAAAAGCAAGGCCGGGATGTCTATAACCTGATGACGGACCTGGCCAGGCAGAGCCCCATCGGCGCCAACCGCCTGATCTACCTGCCCTATCTGATGGGCGAGCGCACCCCCCACCTGGACCCGGACTGCCGGGGCGTGCTCTTTGGCCTATCCGCCATGCATAACCGGGGCGACCTGGCGCGCGCGGTGATGGAGGGCATCAGCTATTCCCTGAAGGACTGTTTTGACATTCTGGACGGCATGGGTGCCCGGCCTGAAAGCATGCTTTTGACCGGCGGCGGCGCCCGCTCGCCCTTCTGGCGGCAGATGCTCTCCGACGTGTTCGGCTGCCCGGCTACCACCATCCAGTCTTCTGAGGGTCCGGCCCTGGGCGTGGCCATCCTGGCGGGCGTGGGCGCCGGGATGTACGGGAGTGTGGAAGCCGCCTGCGCGCAGATGATCACCACCGGGGAGCGGCTTACGCCGGACCTTGAAAGCCACAAGGCTTACGCCGCCTACCACGGGCTGTATCAGAAACTCTACCCCGCGCTGAAGGATTCGTTTCAGGTGCTCAAGGAACTATAAATCATATTTCAAGGAGGCTCCCTATGTCATCGTTTGAAAATCTGCCCAAAATCCCCTACGAGGGCCCCAAATCCAGGAATCCCCTGGCGTTTAAGCACTATGACGCCAACCGCCCGGTGATGGGCAAGCCCATGAAGGACCACCTGAAGTTCTCCCTGGCCTGGTGGCACGCCATGAGCGCCACGGGCTCCGACATGTTTGGCCCCGGCACCGCGGACAAATCCTTTAAAGAGGTCCCCGGCACCATGGAACACGCCCGCGCCAAGGTGGACCAGGGCTTTGATTTCATGAAGAAGCTGGGTATCGAGTACTTCTGCTTCCACGATGTGGACCTGGTGCCGGAAGGGGACACGCTGGAGGAGACCAACAAGCGGCTTGATGACATCACCGACTACATCAAGTCAAAAATGCACGGCACCAACATCCGCTGCCTCTGGGGCACGGCCAACCTCTTCAGCCACCCCCGCTACATGAACGGCGCCGGCTCCTCAAACTCGGTGGATGTATACTGCCACGCCGCGGCGCAGTTGAAGAAGGCGATTGAATGCACCGTTAAACTGGGCGGCACCGGCTACACCTTCTGGGGCGGCCGGGAGGGCTATGAGACGCTGCTAAACACCGACATGAAGTTTGAGCAGGAGAACATCGCCAGCCTCATGCACATGGCGGTGGACTACGCCCGCTCCATCGGCTTCACCGGCACTTTCTACATCGAGCCCAAGCCCAAGGAGCCCATGAAGCACCAGTACGACTTTGACGCCGCCACCGCCATCGGCTTCCTGCGCCAGTACGGCCTGGACAAGGACTTCAAGCTGAACATTGAAGCCAACCACGCCACCCTGGCCGGCCATACCTTCCAGCACGACCTGCGGGTGGCCGCCATGAACGGCATGCTGGGCTCAGTTGACGCCAACCAGGGCGACCTCCTGTTGGGCTGGGACACCGACCAGTTCCCCGCCGACGTCTATGAGACCACCCTGGCGATGTATGAGATCCTCAAATCCGGCGGCCTTCAGGGCGGGCTCAACTTTGACGCCAAGAACCGCCGCCCCTCCTACACCATGCAGGACATGGCCGAGGGCTTTATCCTGGGCATGGACGCCTTTGCCCTGGGGCTCAAAAAAGCCGCCGCCATCATCGAGGACGGCCGCGTGGACGAATTTGTGAAGGAACGCTACGCTTCCTTTGACTCCGACCTGGGCCGTAAAATCCGCAAGGGCGGCGCGAGCCTTGAAGAACTGGCGGAGCGCGCCATCAAGCAGGGCCAGGCTCCGCTGCCCGGCTCCGGCCGCCAGGAATACCTGGAGGGCGTGGTCAACAGCGTGCTGTTCTCAGGGGAATAGCCCCGGGATAAAATCAAACGGGGGATGCGGCAATAAAGCGGCATCCCCCGTTTTTGTGTTTAACCAAGCCCTATTTGTCTCCATACCCCGCCGGGTTACGCTTCTGCCACCGCCAGGCATCCCGGCACATGTCCTCAATATTCAACTCGGTTTCCCAGCCTAAAAGCTCCCTGGCCCTTTGGGTGTTGGCGTAGACAATGGCCATATCCCCCGGCCGGCGGGGGCCGATCACATAGGGCACCTGCACGCCATTGACCGATTCAAAGGCCTGGATAATGTCCAGCACGCTGTAGCCCCTGCCCGTGCCCAGGTTGATGGCCACGCATCCGGTATGCCCCATAGCATAGTCCATGGCGGCCAGGTGCCCCCGAGCCAGGTCGGACACATGGATATAGTCCCTCACCCCGGTGCCGTCCAGCGTGTCATAGTCATCCCCGTATACCTGCAGTTGCTTGAATTTCTCCAGGGCCACCTGGGTGATGAAGGGCATCAGGTTGTTAGGAACACCGTTGGGGTCTTCCCCTATTTCTCCCGAGGAATCGGCGCCGATGGGGTTGAAATAGCGCAGCAGCACGCAGGAAAAGGAAGGGTTGGCATGGGCCACATCCCTCAAAATCTGCTCGCACATGAGCTTGGTCCAGCCATAGGGGTTGGCGCAGCCCAGGGGGGCGTCCTCATCAACCGGCATGGGGCTTAAAGGGGCATAGACGGTGGCGGAAGAGGAAAAGATGAGGCGGGACACCCCAAATCTCAGCATCGACCGGCAGAGGGTGAGCGTGCTCAAGAGGTTGTTCTCATAGTATTCCAGCGGCTTTTCCACCGATTCGCCCACGGCTTTCAGCGCCGCAAAATGAATGGCGCAGTCGATGGGACCCTCAGCAAACACCTTATCCAGCCGTTCGCCGTCCCGCATATCGAACTGATGGAAGGTAAGCGCCCTCCCCGCCAGCCTTTGCACCCGTTTGAGCGCCTCAATACTCGCGTTGCGCAAATCATCCACCACAATGACCTCATGCCCCCCGCGCAAGAGCGCCAGGCAGGTGTGGGAACCGACGTAGCCGGCCCCGCCGGTGACCAATACTCTCATTTCGCAATCGCTCCTTTCGTATTCTCCAGGAAATCATTCCCCTTTATATCAAGCCCCACAGTGGTTCTGGCCAAGCCGAAGAGATAGCTGGACTTATCGCTCTCCTTTGGCTCCACCTGGTACTGCTCATAGCGGTGCTGGGACTGGTGCTCCCCATAGCCGGCCTGCGCCATCTGAAAGCCCGTGAGCCCGCCGAAGGCTGAAAGCGGGACGTCCCAGTCCATCTCAATCTGGTTTTTCTCATAAAGGTGCAGGTAGAGCTTTTCCGCCTGGAAGGCGCCATACTGCTGGGCGCTCTCCGGGTGGCGGGCGGGATCCGCCGCGTAGTCAAAGGCTTTCAGTGAGGCGTCCGCACAAATCCGGTGCATGCCGTGGCCGTATTCGCCGTTTGCATCATGGGTGAGCACCACCCGGGGGCCGTACTGCCGGAACAGCGCCGTGGTGAAGTTCAGCACTTTGGACTTGCCAAACTGGCTGTAGGCCGTGTCCAGCTTCAGGGAATAGGTGTCATGGAAGGGGCCGAACACGGGATAGTTGGCGGCGCCCATCAGCCACATGGCGTTCAGCAGTTCCGCTTTCCTGAGGCGGTGGCCGGGGGTGAACACCGCCACTACCAGGTCTTTTTTCAGTTCTCCCGCATAATAGGGAATGGCGCCGCCGAAAAACAGCGTCTCATCATCCGGGTGGGCCACATAAATCATCAGGTCACAGCTGTCATCCGGCATCTGCCAGCGCTGGACGTAGCGGGGCACATTGCCCTCCCCCAAGATGAACAGCTCCGACATCCCAAACCAGTCGGGCTTTCTGGCCTGGGGAGCCAGGCGCAGTTTTGTGGCGCCGTCCAGGGGTATGTATTCATGCATCATACCGCTGGGTTCAAAGACCGTTTCCTGCCACCTGCCATGCACCTGCTGGGACAGCTTCCACGCCCGGGGCTCCTCCAGCCAGCAAATATACAGGCCGTAGGCGGGCTTGGGGCAGGTGATCTCAACCGTCTTGCCGCCGGGTTCGCCTTTCCAGTAGCTGTCCCAGTCCCGGTCAGTCAGGCGCGGGAGGGTGAAGCCCTTGGAGGCGACGGTGATTTTGCATTCCGCCGTTATGTCCTCAGCGTCCCCGGGCTGGGTTAAGTACACCGCCTCTTTGTAGGCGGGCGGGGTGCCTTCAGCACCGCCCAGGGCAGGCAGGGCCAGGGCGGCCAAAACCAGGAGGGCTGCCAGCAGTCTGCGCATGGAATCCCCTTTCATGGCAGCGGTTATTTGAAGATGCTGCATACGAAAAGTATAAAGACGGGCTTTGGGGCTGTCAAGGCGGAAAAAAGTCATTCCATCTGCTGCCACTTCATTTCCTGGACCGACGTGTAGAATTTCTTCCGTTTTGCCGTCACCTCTTTGATATCAATGGCATAAACGGCGGCAGCCTCAAGCCCGCTCTGTATGGCCTGGGGGAAGTGCGCCGTCCACTGGGGAGTATACATTTGGGCGATCGCCTTAAGGCCGCTGCTTTTCTCCTCCTGTGAAGGCAGGCTTCTGATCTGGCCTGAAACCATGCTGGCCTGAAACCATGGCAGATTCATGCTCCGCCGCAAAAAGATTGCTGGTGAGGATGCCAAATTTCTCCGGGTATTTGGCGGCTTCCGCCGCCTCATGGCCTGGCAATAAATGGGGGATCCGGTACTCCCCCACAAAAACGATGTGCACCATGGCGCCTTAGCGGATCAACTCCGCCTTTTTCCCTTCCCGGGCGGAGTGAAAATGCAGGGTGTTCCTCTCCCGGGTAAAGGACAGGGGGACGCCATAGGCCCTGCCATCACCTTCCGCCAGGCTGAGAACGCCCAAACGCGCCTCTTCTATCACTGAATGCCCAAACTCCCGGCCTGTCTCCCGGTCCTTTCGTTTCAATTTATTGCCTTTCTCATCAACCCTATGCGCGCCCTGCATGTACGACAGTTCTCTTTGTGTGAAACGCGTATCAAATGATGCTATACCTTGAAATGTATAGGCGGGCTCCCTAATCTTGTCAAGAAAGGGCCGGCATGTTAAGATTTTTCCGGCAGCCTGGCCAAATATGATGCCATTTTATTTGTCTGCGATATCCTGTTTTATAAAGTATGTTCAAGAGAAAGGAAGCATCCTATGTTGCCAGCCGTATGGTTTTTCTTTGTGCTGGGTCTGGCGGTGACCGCCGTCTTGATGCTGCCCGGCGTGATGCGGCACAACACCCGCCGGCGGCTGCTGACCCAATGGGGGGAGAAGCCGGAGGCCCGCAGGCTGGATGAGGATGTGCTGGCGGACATCGGTGAATACCACCGCCTAAGGCGGGAACATATGCCCTATTCCGGGCTGGTGGACGACACCACCTGGCGAGACCTGGACATGGATACAGTCTTAAGCCGGATGAATTTCTGCCAGAGCGTGGCGGGGTCTGAGGTCCTGCACGACATGCTGCGGGACACGGGGCTTGATGGGGAGGCGCTGGCGGCCCGTGAAGCACGGGTCAGCCTGTTTGAAACGGACGTTGCCTCCCGCCTTGAATGCCAGCTGGCGCTGCGCAGGGTGGGCAAAGCTTCGTTCCACGGGGCGGCGCAGCACCTGTTTCACCCGGACTTCAACACGCCGGAGCATCCCTGGCGCTGCTATCTGCTGGCGGTATTGCCCCTTTTGATCCTGTTGGCGGGCTTTTTTTATCCGCCGCTGCTGCTGGCGCTGATCCCGGCCTTTGGGTTAAACATGTTTATCCATTACCGGACAGACATGCGTTACCATGCTCAGGGAGCAGCGCTGCGGCACCTGGGGCGGGTGCTGACGGCAGGGAAGGAACTGGCGAAGCTGAGGATCCCGGGGCTTTCGCCGGAACTCAAACAACTGCAGGAGGACATCCACGCACTTAAAGGCCTGAACCGCTGGCTACCCTATTTCCAGATGGAGCGGGTGGCGAATCCCAGCTTCAGCTTCCTCGTGGATTTCTACAAGATTTTCCTCCTCCGGGACATGGTGTGCCTGTGCAAAATCAGCGGGCAGGTAACCAAGAACATCGATGCTTTGCGCCGGGTGTACCGCTTTGTGGGGGAACGGGACGCGGAGATCGCCATCGCCGCCTGGCGCAGCACGGGAGCGTACTGCAAGCCGGAGTTCATTGAGGAAAAGGCGCTGAAAGCCCGAGGTTTAATCCATCCCTTGCTGGAGAACCCGGTAGCCAATGGCTTTAACTGGGTAAGCCATACCCTTATCACAGGTTCCAACGCCTCGGGCAAATCCACTTTTATCAAGGCGCTGGCGGTGAACGCCATCCTGGCGCAGACGATCCTGACCTGCCGGGCCCTAAGCCTTGCCACCTGCCGCGCCCGGGTGATGACCGCCATGGCGGTGAAGGACAACCTGTTAGCGGGTGAAAGCTACTATATCGCCGAGACCAAAGCCTTAAAACGCATCAACCTAGCGGCAGATACACCGGGGCTGCCCCTTATGTGCCTGGTGGACGAGATCCTCCGCGGCACCAACACGGTGGAACGCATTGCGGCTTCGGTGGCTGTGCTCACCAGCTTTCTGCGCAAAAACATGCTGGTCATCAACGCCACCCACGATGTGGAGCTGGTGACGCTGCTTCAGGGGAAATATGACAACTACCATTTCTCGGAGGATATGTCGCAGAGCGGCATGTGCTTCAGCTACCTGATCCAGCCCGGCCCCGCCCGGGGCCGAAACGCCATCAAACTGCTGGAGCACCTGGGCTTTGATCCTATGATCGTAAGCCAGGCCAGGGAACTGGCAGGATATTACGATCATAACGGGGAATGGCCAAGCCCCTGACTTGCTTTACAAAGCCCTGGCCGCTGGCTATACTTGCTGTGTCACCAAAAAGGAGGGGCCAGCATGCAACCAGCGCAGTACAACCCAAAGAAAATCGAACCCAAATGGCAGGCCATCTGGGATGAGCAGGAAGCCTTCAAGGCCGTGCTGGATCCAGGCAAACCCAAGTACTACTGCCTGATCGAGTTCCCCTACCCCTCGGGCGCCGGGCTGCACGTGGGGCACCCCCGCAGCAACACCGCCCTTGACATCATCGCCCGCAAGCGCTGGATGGAGGGCTTCAACGTCCTTTATCCCATCGGCTGGGACGCCTTTGGCCTGCCCACGGAGAACTACGCCATCGCCAACCACATCCACCCGGCCAGGGTGACGGCGGACAACATCAGCCAGTTCCGCCGGCAACTGAAGCGCTTGGGTTTTTCCTTTGACTATTCCCGGGAGGTGGACACCACCGACCCGAAGTATTACAGGTGGACCCAGTGGATCTTCCTGAAGCTCTATGAGCACGGCCTGGCCTACAAGGCCGAAATGCCTATCAACTGGTGCGTCAGCTGCAAGATCGGCCTGGCCAACGAAGAGGTGGTGGGCGGCGTCTGCGAGCGCTGCGGCGGCGAGGTGGTGAGGCGGGTCAAGAGCCAGTGGATGTTGAAGATCACCGACTACGCCCAGAAGCTGCTGGACGGGCTTGACACCGTGGACTTTATTGACCGGGTAAAGGCCCAGCAGCGCAACTGGATCGGCCGCAGCGAAGGCTGCGAGGTGGACTTTACCATCGCGGGCACACAGAAAAAACTCCGGGTTTTCACCACCCGAGCGGATACGCTTTTTGGCGCCACCTACATGGTGATCTCCCCGGAGCACCCGCTGATTGACGAAGAAGCCGGCCGCATTAAAAACCTTAAGGAAGTGCGGGCCTACCGGGAGCAGGCGGCGCACAAAAGCGACTTTGAGCGCACTGAGATCCAAAAGGACAAGACCGGTGTCCGGCTTCAGGGGCTTCATGCCATCAACCCGGCCACGGGGAAGGAAATCCCCCTGTGGGTAAGCGATTATGTCCTCATGTCCTACGGCACCGGCGCCATTATGGCCGTCCCGGGGCATGACGAGCGGGACTGGGAATTTGCCAGGGCCTTTGGCCTCCCCATCGTCCAGGTGATTTCCGGCGGCGATGTGCAGGAAGCGCCCTATGTGGGCTTTGAGGACAGCGTGTGTGTCAACTCCGGCTTCCTAAATGGCCTCCCCTGGCAGGAAGCCCAGCAGGTGATGGCCGATTACCTGGAAAAGGAAGGCCTTGGGAAGCGCAAGGTGAACTATAAGCTCAGGGACTGGGTGTTCAGCCGGCAGCGTTACTGGGGGGAACCCATCCCCATCATCCACTGCCCCCACTGTGGCACGGTGCCGCTTGAGGAAAAAGACCTGCCCCTGAAGCTGCCCCAAGTGGCGCATTATGAACCGACGGATTCCGGCGAGAGCCCCCTGGCCGCCATCACGGACTGGTTGAATGTGCCCTGCCCCATTTGCGGCGGCCCCGCCAAAAGAGAAACGGACACCATGCCCCAGTGGGCGGGCTCCAGCTGGTATTTCCTCCGTTACTGCGATCCGCACAATGACGAGGCCTTCGCCTCCCGGGAAGCGCTGGACTATTGGATGCCGGTGGACTGGTACAACGGCGGCATGGAGCACACCACGCTCCACCTGCTCTACAGCCGCTTCTGGCACCTGTTCCTGCACGACATCGGCCTGGTGAAAGCCCCGGAACCCTATCAGAAACGCACCAGCCACGGGATGATCCTGGGGGAAAACGGCGAGAAGATGTCCAAATCCCGGGGCAATGTCATTAACCCCGACGTCCTGGTGGATGAGATCGGCGCCGACGCCTTCCGGCTGTATGAGATGTTCATGGGCGCCTTTGACCAGGCCATCCCGTGGAGCATGAATGGCGCCCGGGGCTGCCGCCGCTTCCTGGACCGCGTCTGGCGGCTTCAGGAGATGCTGGACAGTAAAAATAACGCCCTAAGCCCCAAGCT
>JAQVQY010000068.1 GCA_028701335.1 Eubacteriales bacterium | reverse complement strand
ACCGCCATGGCCTCCAGGATAATCCCAATAACGGCTCCGGCGATAAACGCGTACTGCTTGCCAAAGGACACGGTGGTAATGGCGATGGCCACCAAAAGGAGATTTGGCATAACACCAAGGATCTTCAGGTGCGGCACCACGGAAACCTGAAGCAGGTAGAACAGCAACAGAAGCGCCAGCACCTTAAGGAGCTTGAGCCCTGCTGAAATCACGCCGTTCCCGCGGGCAAGCCTTGTTAAGGTCATGGGTCTTCCTCCACCGTCATATCCCGGGGGGAGAATGTGGGCGTGGGCTCAGGGGTAGAGGTGTACTCCGGGAAAAGGTCAGGTGTGGGCGTCGCATCTGCCAGCGCCGGGGCGTTATAAATGAAGTCATCCGGAACTTCTCCCGTTGGCGAAGGCGTGTCCTCAGGGCTTGGCGTGCGGGATGGGCTGGGCGCGGGTGTTCCTGTCGTTTCCAATTCTGGGGAAACGCTGGCGTCGGGATCCATCGCCGGCGCCGGTTGGCCGATAAAGGTGGGCACCGGCTGAATGGAAGGCAGGGGGGCAAAACTGGTCTCCACCCTGGGCCTGGCTTCCTGCTGGGTGTAGTTGGGGCGGTAGCGGTAGACGATCACATACTCGATATGGTCAAAATCCGCTATCGGCTCAATGACGATAAACTGCTTGTTATCCTCCAGGCCCCGTGTGCTTTCCCGCACCGTTCCGATGGGGATGCCTTTGGGCAGCTGAAGGCCGATGCCGCTGGTCACCACCAGATCCCCCGGGCGGGGGAGCGTGGTGTAGGTAAGATAATACATGCGCATGTTGTTTTTCCCGTCGATGGAGAGGGTGCCGGACACTGTGCCCTGGTCCCGGTTGGACTCTATCAGCCCGGCAACTTCGCAGCTGCGGTCGATAATGCCTTTGACCAGGCTGCGGTCCTCCGTCACATCATAGGTGATCCCCACCAGAGCCCCCCGGATGCACACGGCCATGTTTTCTTCAATGCCGTCCCGGCTGCCCACATCAATGGTCAGAGTGTAGGTGTAATTGCTGGTGTCCCTTCCGATGACGCTGGCCTTGATGCCGTCAAGGCTGGAATTCCGGGTGAGCTCATCATTCAGATCACCCATGGCCAGCAGCTGGCGCTGCAGCTCACTGGCCTGCATGGCCTGGTCCTTAAGATCATCCACCTGATCAAGCAGGGCTTGGTATTCAGCTTCCAGGTTGCTGCGGCGCTTTAGTGTCCTCAGGTAGTCAACCACCGCGTCGGTGCCGTTGGAAAACACATTTTGGACCGGGGTGATGACCCTGGCCACAAAGCGCCGGGGGGCTGCCAATAGCGGCGTATCAAAAAATTGGGAAGCAATGGTCACGACGATGATTGCCAGCAGTAAAAGCACCACGCCATAGCCCAGAAGCTTGGCGACGCCACGCTGGCGCTCAGTCCCAGAGGCCTGGCGCTTTTCCTGTTTCTTCTTTTCCTGTTGCTTCTTGGCCATTCAGCGTTCCCGTCAGTCTGTTTCGTCCCGCATAAAGTTGGAGCGGGTCAATTTGGGCAGAAGGTCCGCGTTGTTGGACATATGCCCCACGCCAGCGGCGGCTGATAACATAGGGTCCCTGGCCAGCGTCACGGGCAGGTTCAGTTCGCCTGCAAGGAATCGGTCAAGCCCATAAAGTTGGGCGCCGCCGCCCACGAGATAAATGCCTTTTCGCAGAATGTCACCGCACAGTTCCGGGGGCGTCTTGTCCAGCACCTCGCGGATGGTATCCAGTATCTTCAGGCACGGGCCGTGCAGGGCCTCATAGATACGCAGCGAGGATATTTCCACCGTCTGTGGAAGGCCCGTGATCAAATCCCGTCCCCGCACGACCACTTTGCGCTCTTCCTTAACCGGCAAAGCGCTGCCCCAGTCAATTTTGATGTCCTCCGCCATTCTGTCTCCAATAAGCATATTGTGGTCATGCTTTATAAAATCCACAATCACGCTGTCCATCATTATCCCCGCCATCGGAATAGAGCGGGCAACCACGATACCGCCCAGGGATATCACTGCCACCTCGGTGGTGCCCCCGCCCACATCAACCACCATACTTCCCTCTGGGGCGAATACCGGAAGGCCGGAACCAAAGGCGGATGCAAAGGGCTTGTCAATCAGGTGGATGGCGTTCCTCCGGGCGCCGGCGCTGGACGCCGCCTCCCGAATCACCCGTTTTTCCACCGGGGACACCCGGCTGGGCACGGTGATATACACGCGGGGCTTCATCAGATGGGATACGCCGATGGCTTTGCGGATAAAATAGCGCAGAATGGCCTCGGTCAGCTCAAAGTCCTTCACCATGCCGTCCTGAAGCGGGCGTACCGCCACATCTCCGCCGGTGGTACGGCCCACCAGCTGCAGGGCGTCCTGGCCGATGGCTTTAATGGTGCGCCGCTGGTTGCCCGCCACGATCAAAAGGGTGGGTTCGTTAAGCTGAATACCCTTCTTGCGCACATGCACCAAGGTGTTGGAAGTCCCCAAATCAATGCCTAAATCAGGCGCGACAATTGCCATCTTCTAACCCAAACCCCATCCGCATATCTTACAGTAAATAACCAATTGCCATGAGCATTTCCCGCACCAGGGCGATGGGCAAGCCCACCACATTGCTGTAGGAGCCCTGTATTTCCGGAATGTACATCCCCGCCCTGCCCTGGATGGCATAAGCCCCGGCTTTTCCCATGGGCTCGCCGGAGATGCAATACCGCTGGATGTCCTCATCCGTTAATTTCACAAACCGCACGCGTGTTTCCTCAAAGCCCACAGACTCCTGGCCATGAGCAATCAGGCAGACACCGGTGCATACTTCATGCCACCTGCCTGAGAGCATCCCAAGCATCTTTGCGGCATCCGCCAAATCCCTGGGCTTGCCCAGGGATTTCCCATCCACTGACACCAGGGTATCAGCGCCCAGGATATCATCCTTCGGAAACCGCTTGGCGACATCCCGCGCCTTGAGCTGCGCCAGACGCCTTACAACCGCCTCGGGCGCTCCGTCCAGGCTTTCATCCACCTGAGCTTCCATCACCTCAAACACCAGGCCCATGCCCTGAAGGAGTTCCCGCCTGCGGGGAGAGGATGAAGCCAAAATTAACCTGCCGGACACTGCGCCCTCCTTCCCGGTTGTAACGGACAGTATATCATATATTCTATAAAAAGAAAGAATCCCGGCAGAAACAGTAACATTGACGCAATAAATTTGAAACAATTTTCCGCCTTCTGCTGGTTTAAATTCCAAAAAGCCCTATGGCGTTATCCCGGGTGATTCGCGCCATGTCATCAGGCGGCATATCAAAAAGCTCCGCCAGCTTGTCGCGCACATGGCGCACCAGCGCCGGGGTGTTGCGTTTGCCCCTGTGGGGCACCGGCGCCAGATATGGGCTGTCGGTTTCTATAAGCAAACGGTCCAGGGGAACCGCCAGGGCCGCCCTGCGCACCTTCTCTGCGTTTTTAAAGGTAACGGTGCCGGAAAAGGAAATGAAAAATCCCATCTCCAGGTATTGCCGCGCGCTCTCGGCACTTCCTGAATAGGAATGGAGCACCCCGCCGGGCAACCTTCCTTTGCGCTCCTCCAGAAGAGAAATCATCTCCCCCTGGGCTTCACGCACATGGAGCACTACCGGCTTCTTCATTTCAAAAGCCAGGTCCAGCTGTTTATTCAGCAGCTCCCGCTGTACCTCCCGGGGGGCGAAGCTATAATAATAGTCCAACCCAATCTCTCCCAGGGCCACGACCCGCGGATCAAGAAGCAGACCAGACAGGGTATCCAAATCCCCCGGCCGGGCTTTTGCCGCCTCATGGGGATGGATGCCCACTGCCGCGTATACAAAAGGATATTTGCGCGCCAGTTCGATGGAAGCACGGGAATAAGCCAAATCACATCCGCAGGTGAGGCAGGCATGGATGCCCTCACCTGGCAGGCTTTGAATCAAGCCCTCCCGGTCCTCATCAAACTGGGGATCATCCAGGTGGCTGTGGGTGTCAAAGAGCAGCCTTTCCCCAGTCAACTGATCTGCGCTCCATCCTCAATATCTCCGTCCACTGTGAGAACCTTAAGGATACTGTCATCATCCGCTGCGGCACACAGCACCATGCCCTGAGACAAATGCCCGCGGATTCTGCGGGGGGCCAGGTTTTTTAGCAGCACCACCTTTTTCCCCACCAGGGCATCAGGCGGGTAATGATGGGCGATGCCGGAGAGCACCGTGCGCTCCTCATCCCCCACTTTAAGCGTCAGTTTCAGCAGCTTGTCGCTCTTTTCCACCATTTCACAGGCGAGCACCAGGGCAACCCTCAGGTTCAGCTTGCCAAAATCATCAATGCTGATGGGAGGAGCCTGGATTTCCTCTTCCTTCTCTTCCTCCGGAGCATCAGGAGCATTGCCCTTGAGCTCCGCATCGTTCTCCGCTTCCAGCAAAGGCAGGTCAGCTAATATGTCAATGCGTGGAAAGAGCGCTTCTTCCTTCTTCACCCTAAGCCCGGGTGTGAGCAGTCCAAAGGCTTCCAGGGATTCCCAGGTTTTGGCATCAGCATCTTCAAGCCCCAGTTGAGCGAAAATCCTTTCCGGAGTGGCAGGCATGACCGGCGTAATCAGTACGGCCACAAAGCGCAGCGCCTCCGCCAGCACAAAAAGCACTGTCCCCAGCCGGGGCTTGTCGTCCAAATTCCGCCCCAGCACCCAGGGCTGCGTTTCGTCGATGTAACGGTTGCACTCCCCGATGACCCGCCAGGTTTCGGCCAGCGCCTGGGAGAACTGCAGGGCATTCATCTGGGTTTCCACAGCCTGGGGCAGCGCCTCCAATTGGGCGATAAGTGCCTTATCCACCGCCTCATAGTTCGAGGGAGCAGGCAGGATGCCGTTAAAATACTTCTCAATCATCGCCACCGTGCGGCTCAAGAGGTTGCCCAGGTCGTTTGCCAGATCTGAGTTGATGCGCTTCATCAGCGCTTCGTTGCTGTAATTGCCGTCCGCGCCAAATGGCATCTCCCGCATGAGGTAATAGCGCAGGGCATCGGCGCCATAGCGCCTGACCACCGGCCCGGGATAGACCACATTACCCTTGGACTTGGACATCTTGTCCTGGTCAAACAACAGCCACCCGTGGCCAAAAACCTGCTTTGGCAGGGGCAGGCCCAGGGCCTTCAGCATAATAGGCCAATAGATGGTGTGGAAGCGCACGATTTCCTTGCCCACCAGGTGCACATCCGCCGGCCAAAAGGCCTTCATCAGGCTGTCGTCATCTGACAAATAGCCCAGTGCGGTGATGTAATTTGACAAGGCATCAACCCACACATACACCACATGCCCCGGAGCGAAATCCACCGGCACGCCCCAGGTAAAGGACGTGCGGCTGACACTCAGATCCTGAAGGCCGGGCAGGAGGAAGTTGTTAAGCATTTCATTGGCGCGGCTGGCTGGTTGGATAAACTCCGGATGGGTCTTGATATAGTCGATCAGCCAGTCCTGATATTTGCTCATACGAAAGAAATAACTCTTTTCCCGCACTTTTTCTGTGGGACGTCCGCAGTCCGGGCAGAGATTCCCTTCCATCAACTGGGTGGGGGTCCAAAAGGACTCGCACTGGGCGCAGTAGTCACCCTCGTACTCGCTCTCATAGATATCACCCTGGTCGAAAAAGCGCTTGAATATCTTCTGGACCGCCTTGATATGCCGAGGGTCGGTGGTGCGGATGAAGTCGTCATATTCAACCTCCATCATCGCCCAGAGCTTTTTGGTGTCTTCCACGATACCGTCCACAAAATCCTGGGGACTTTTCTCCGCTTCTCTGGCCTGGCGCTCGATTTTCTGCCCGTGTTCATCCGTTCCCGTCAGGAAATACGTCTGATACCCGGTCATTTTCTTAAACCGCGCCATGGCATCCGCCGCCACAGTGGTATAGGTGTGCCCGATATGCATCTGCCCGCTGGGATAATAAATGGGCGTGGTGATATAAAATGTCTTCTTGTCCGGCATGTGACCTCCCCCTTCCAACGGCGCTATTATACGTTTCGCCGTCATAAGGGTCAAGGCTGGCCGGTGCGGTGTTTGACTTCCCAGTCGACGCGTGATATGTTTCGCTCATTCAATCTGAAAGGCGGGTATGCCCATGAACAGAGATACGGCCTTTTCGCTTTTAAAAGTGTACAACAAGGAGCCCTTCCATCTCCAGCACGCGCTGACTGTGGAGGCTGTGATGCGCTGGTTCGCGGACGAACTGGGCTATGGCGAAGAGGCGGATTTCTGGGCCATGGTGGGATTGTTGCATGACGTTGACTTTGAGCGGTACCCGGAAGAGCACTGCGCCAAAGCAGCGGAAATATTGGAACAGGCGGGCTTTGGCGGGCGGTTCATCCATGCAGTGTGCGCCCATGGTTATGGCATCATGCCATCAAGCCCCAAGCCGGAACATCAGATGGAAAAAGTGCTGTTTGCGGCCGATGAACTGACCGGCCTGATCGGCGCCGCGGCGCTCATGCGGCCCTCCAGGTCCGTGCAGGATATGGAGCTGAAGTCCCTAAAGAAGAAATTCAAAGACAAGTCTTTCGCCGCCGGTTGCTCCCGGGAAACAATCCGTCAGGGCGCCGATATGTTGGGATGGGAACTGGATAGCTTGATGGACAAGACCCTCTCCGCCATGCGTGCCACAGAGAGCGCCGTTGAAGCGGGGATGCAGGTCCTCAAAACAACCTGATTAAAATCATATAGCAGGTGGTGGCAGAAAACACACTTAAGAGCGTGTTGCGCTTCCACTTGTGCATCAGGGCGGCGGCGGCGACCCCCGCGAGTTCAGGTAAGCCGTGTGGCGGTTGAAACAGATTCACAGACTTAAGACTGTATATTACCAATAGCCCGATAATCGCGCTGGGCAGCACCCGGCTGAGATAAAACAGCCAAGGCGGGATGCTCCGCCCTTTCCTGTCAAACAGCAGGAACGGCAATAATCTGAGCGCCGCTGTGACGACAGCAACGGCCAGGATGATGGAAAAGTGACGCGCCTCCATTCCTTACTGCCCCAAGGCCAGCCGGCCGCGCAACAGCAGCAACACGCCGCAGATAGCCGGCATGGCCAATAACGTAAACCCTCCGGGGCCAAAGAGTATCAGACACAGCACGGAAGCCACAAAGCCCACCAACGCCGGAATCCGGGCCGCTTTCTTCTGCCAGTGCTCCACAAAAATTACGACGAACAACGCTGTCATGGCGAACTCGATGCCCGCCAAATCAAAAGGCAGCATCTGGCCCAACTGGCTGCCCAACACACTGCCGATGACCCAATAGCCATGATTCAAGAGTGAAACAAAAAAATAATACCACCGGCTGTCCACGCCTTCGGGCACCTCATCTGCGGCCAGAAGCGCATATGTTTCATCCGTCAGCGCCAAGGCCAGATAGGGCTTCATCCATCCAGTATTCCGGTATTTCTCAGACATGGAAATACTGTAAAACAGGTGTCTGGCATTTACCATCAAGGTCATCAGCGCGCTCTCAAGCGGAGCAGCGCCGGAGAGGAACAGGTCAATGGTCACATACTGCATGGCTCCGGCGTATATACCGGTGCTCATCAAAAGCGCCCAGGCCGCGCCCAGTCCGGATTTTCTCAGCAGGACGCCAAATCCGACGGCCAAAAACAAATAGCCCGCCATCACCGGCAGGGTTTTGGGAAACGCCGCCTTCAAGGCCCTTAACCTCACGCCATCCACCTCCGACCATAATAATGATATAGCATTCTTTATACCACAAAGCCATGACTCTTTCTGTTCTTATTAGGGTCATGGCTGAGAACGGTAAACGCGGCTCATTGCGTGCGGATAACACCGTTGATTCCCCTGAAGGTCAAAGCACTGATGGCGCTGGAAATATTCCCGATTGGTTCCCGCTGGCCGCTGCTGAACCAGTGATGGAAGACAACGATGATGCATAGTACAACGTAATTCACCACAATGTCGACTGAAGCTTCGTTTGATAAACCCTGCTTGGTGAACGACGTCCTGTGCTCGTCCTGCACTTGGTCAATCAGTTTGGCATACAGCCTCGGATGCGCGTTGGCCTGCACGATGTTGCCGTAGAACCCGATGTCAGCCTCAATGGTATCGGTCAGCTTTTCACAGGGCTTTTGGGGATTCTTCATGATGAGCGTGAAATCCACTTCGCCACGCGCCTGTTTTGAGGAAGAGACACTCTCGTCCTCTATCTGCTCCATCACCTGATGAATACCGATATAATGGCGAAAAAGGTTTTGCGGTTGATGTCCGCTTCCTCAGCGATCTCTGCAACCGTGATGCTGTCCACATTTTTTTGGGTCATCAGCAAGGACAAAGCATTGCGAATGGCTTTGCGCTATTTGATTATGCTGCGGCCGGATTTCGTCTTTTCTGCATTGCTGTCTCCAATTGCTCATATTTTGCACACATGTTGTATAAGCTGCGGCATTGGCGTTGCTTGTCCGTTGAAAATCCACTTCATATGGATTATATTATTCATACGAGGCTTAGGTCGAGCATCCGGCCTACCCCAATGACTTAATTCTTCCAATGAATTCCGTGCCATAGCGACAACAGAAATACAAAGGAGGAGCGCATCATGAGCGACAGAACCATCACTGAGTCGGCGAAAGCTATCGCCTATAAGCAAGCTATTAAGTACATCGACAAAAATCCTGAAGAAAACATCCTGAAGCTCCTTGATCTGTTGGAGAAATTCGACTTTGGCGGCCAGATTGCCAACCCCGTTCGCACCATCAGGTCTTATATCCATGATAAAGATAACCCTTGGAGCAAGCTGCTCTTCAGCTTATGGACGGATGTAGATGATGGCGTGCGGAAAAAACTCTTTGAGAACTTCGTTATCAACGCTTCCATGCTGGGCTCACCCCGCCAGCAGCAGCTGAGCCATGAAGAAGGCTGTAACGTCCCCTGGGCTATCCTGATGGATCCCACATCTGCCTGCAATCTGAAATGCGTCGGCTGCTGGGCATCTGAATATGGAAACCGTATGAACTTATCCCTGGATGAGCTTGACAGCATCATCGCACAGGGTAAGAAGATGGGCACGTATTTTTACATCTACTCCGGGGGTGAGCCAATGGTGCGCAAGGATGATATCATTCGCCTGTGCGAAATGCATCCTGACTGTGCCTTCCTGGCGTTCACCAACGGCACGCTGTTTGATGATGCCTTTGCTGATGAGATGCTCCGGGTCAGGAACTTCGTTCCGGCGCTGAGCATTGAGGGATTCAGGGAGGCTACGGACAGCCGGCGCGGCCAAGGCACCTATGACAAGGTAATCAGCACCATGAAGCTCTTAAAGCGCAGGAAGCTTCCCTTTGGCATCTCCCTCTGCTACACCTCCACCAACACCGAGGTGATCGGGTGCGATGAGTATATTGACTATATGATTGAGCTGGGCGCCAAATTCGCCTGGTTTTTCACCTATATGCCGGTGGGGGTGGACGCCGCGCCGGAGCTGATGGTCACCCCGGAGCAGCGATTACACATGTACCATACCGTCCGCGCCTGGAGAAATACCAAGCCCATTTTCACCATGGACTTCTGGAACGACGGCGAATATGCTGGGGGCTGCATTGCCGGCGGCCGCAGCTATCTGCACATCAACGCCAACGGCGATATGGAGCCCTGCGCCTTTATCCATTACGCGGACTCCAATATTCGCGAGCACACCTTGCTGGAAGGCTACAAGCGCCCGCTGTTCATGCAATATTACAACAATCAGCCCTTTAATAAAAATATGCTCAGGCCCTGTCCCCTGCTTGACAACGATGGGAAGCTGGCGGAAATGGTGAATGCATCGGGAGCCAAATCCACTGACCTTAAGGAACCTGAGGATGTCAACGCCCTTTGCGCCAAATGTTCACACGCTGCAAGGCGTTGGACACCAGTGGCTGATGAACTCTGGGAGAAGGGCGGCAAATACAAAAGCCAGGTCAGAAGAAGGGCCAGGGTGGGATAGCCAACGCCCAATGCACGGCTTATATTGGGCTCTGTTATTGCGCCTTTTCTGCCGATTGCCCATGCTTGTTGATTTTGGCTCGTCGGATGACGCCCCACTGCCCCTTACGCTTTTTATAAGAGAAGAACGCAGTGGCGCGTACATAAGCCAGGACATAACGGAAAAACACGCTTTCCACCACACAGGCCATGATCGCGTACAGAACATCCCGGGGACTAAGTTTCAGGTTTTGCGTATAAATACGCTGGAAATAAGCAGTTATTGACAGAACCGCGCCAAACAGCCCGTATATCAGAAGCAATTGCAGCGTAAATCCGGCGTCAAGTATCCCCAATATCGCCATCATGGCAATTAATAGAAGCCCAAAAAGCTCGATTATCGGAGATAAC
>JAQVQY010000067.1 GCA_028701335.1 Eubacteriales bacterium | reverse complement strand
AGTTGTAGATGAGGGGGATGATCACCGCCCCCAGGATGGGCGCCGGAAAGCTGGAAAAACCGCCCAGCACGCAGGCCAGGAAGCCATAGACCTGGGCGGAGCCCATGAGGGTGACGTTGAGCGCCGTTCCCGCTCCGGTGAAAAAGCCTCCCAGGGTGGCCAGGGCTCCTGCCAGCCCCCAGGAAAAAGCGGTGATGACTTTGGTGTTAACACCCAGCATCTGCGCCACCGACTCATTGGCCGCCGTGGCCCTCACACCCAGGCCCCACTTGGTGAATTTGAGCGCCGCGAAAACCAGGGACAGGGAGACCGCGGCCAGGCCGAAGCACAAAAGCCCCATCGCGGTGATGCTCATGCTGTGGCCAAAGAGGTTGAAATGCAGGATCTCAGTGGTGAAGCCCTTGCCCGGGCGGTTCCAGATGGTGATGTCCCGGAAGATGACGGGCGTGATATTCACCAGGATCATCATCACGCCCATGGTGACCATCTGCTTGCCCGAGGGGGTGATATGCCGCGCCCGGCGGATCAATGCCACGTCTACGAACATCCCGATGCCAAACCCCGCCAGCATGCCCAGAAGCAGGCACAGCCACAGCGACAGCTCCGTCCACAGGAGGGCCGCCCAGGTCACCACGAAGGTGCCGAAGGTGGCGATGAGCCCCTGGGCGAAGTTGGTGGTGGCCGTGGTGCGGAAGATCAGCACGATGCCCATGGTGACCAGGGAGTATCGCCCCATCATGGGAAGGGAGTTGATGATGGTTTGCAGGATGTCCTGAATCGTCATACGCTTGCGGGCCCCCATTTGATGATGTTGGCGGCCCAAACATAGCCGATGCCGGCGGCCAGCATGCAGATCACGCTGCCGTCCTTCACCTTGCCCTGCTCAAGCGCCAGGTGCAGTGAGAGGATCTGGTCAATTTGCCCGATGTGGCCGTAGTCTTCCAGGTAAATGGTCTGGTCTTCCCTAAGCCCCAGGTCCTTGAGCATTCCCAGGTGGCCGGAGCGCTTGATGTGCAGGATGGCCAGGTAGTTTAAGTCCTCCAGGGTGAGGCCTGATTTCTCCAGGGATTTCTCGATGCAGGTGACCCAGTTTGCCGCGGACACTTCGTTTAGGCGGTTTTTCATCTTCACCGGCTCAAACAGGCGCAGGGATTTGTAAGCCTCATCGACATTATCACAGGTAATGGGTTCAACCGTGCCGCCGATCTGGACGCCCGCGGTGCGGGCCAGGGAGCCGTCGGAAATGATGTGGCTGCCCAGGAGCAGGTTTTTCCCCAGGTTTTTCTGAAGCAGGATGGCGCCGCCGCCCGCGCCCAGGTTGTACATCATGGACATGTTCCGGTCGGTGTAGTCCAGGAAGTCGCCGTTGCGGTAGCCGCCCACCACCAGAACGGTGTTGATCTCGTCGTCCGCCAGCAGCATATCCTTGGCGATTTTCATGGCGGAAACGCAGGTGCAGCAGCGGTTCTGCACGTCTATGCCCCAGGCGTTGACGGCGCCGATGCGGTCCTGGATATAAAGCGCCGAGGTGGTTAGGGGATATTCCTTCCATTCCTCGCCAATGCAGAGGATAAGGTCAATGTCCTTGGGGTCAACGCCCGTGTTTTTCAGGCAGTCAAGCGCCGCCAGCGCGCCCATCTCCTGGGTGCCGTCGGCTACGGGATCCAAGGGCATCAGCTTTTGTTTGATGCCCAGTTTTTCCCTGACGGCGCTCTCCGCCCACACCCCGTTTGTCTTTTCGGCAATCTCGGCGGCGGTCATCACGCCCTTTGGCAGGTAGATGCCCGTGCCCACAATGCCCACATGGTTTTTCATGTCTCTTTACTCCTTTGCCGGGGCGGCTTACAGCCGCATGCCGCCGTCCACCTGCAGCGTCTGCCCGGTGATGAAGCTGGCTTCGTCTGAGGCCAGGAACAGCGCGGCGTTGGCGATTTCAATGGGCTGGCCCAGGCGGCCCAGCATGGTCATGGCGGCGAACTTGTCAAGCAGGTCCTGGGGCACGGTCTTTAGGATGTCAGTCATGGTGTAGCCGGGGGCGATGCAGTTGACCCGGACGTTGCCGCCCTTTAGGGAGAACTCCTTGGCCCAGGTCTTGGTGAGGCCGATGATGCCCGCCTTGGTGGCGGCGTAGTTGGCCTGGCCGATGTTGCCAAAGACGCCCACGACGCTGGAGATGCTGATGATGGAGCCGCCGCCCTGGGCCTGCATGTAGGGGCCCACATGGCGGGTGAGGTTAAAGACGCCCTTGAGGTTCACGTCGATGACGGCGTTCCACTGCTCGTCCGTCATTTTGCGGGTCATGGCGTCCTTGGTGATGCCTGCGTTGTTGACCAGGATGTCGATATGGCCGTATTTATCCTTGGCGTAGTTGAACAGCGCCTCACAGGCTGCCGTGTCGGTGACGTTCAGTTTGTAGTATTCAACGTTTTCCGCCTCATAGCTCATCTCCGCCATGTCACAGGCGATGACTTTAGCGCCTTCTTTGGCGAACAGCTGCGCCATTTCCCCGCCCAAACCCTTGGCGGCGCCGGTGATAATCGCGACTTTTCCCTCGAGTCTCATTTCTTTTCTCCTCTTCTTCCCTGTCTGTAAAGTGATGGTTAAACGGTTTTCACGATGACGGCCGTACCCATGCCCCCGCCGATGCAAAGGGACGCCAGGCCGGTCTTTTTGCCCTCACGCTTAAGGCCATGTAGCAAGGTGACCAGGATGCGCGCGCCGGAGGCGCCCACCGGATGCCCCAGGGCGATGGCGCCGCCATAGACATTGGTGCGGGCCTGGATGTCTCCCTCGGACATGCCGTGCTCCTGGCTTAATTCCCTGACCACGCCCAGGGACTGGGCGGCAAAGGCCTCGTTGAGCTCAATGAGCTCCATGTCCTGGAGTTTATGGCCGGACTTTTCAAGCGCCTTGCGGATGGCGGGCACCGGGCCCAGGCCCATCACATTGGGCTCCACGCCGGCCTGGCCGGCAGCCACGATCTCAGCCAGGGGCTTCAGGTTCAGCTTTTTTACCGTATCCTCGCCCGCCAGCAGCAGGAAAGCCGCTCCGTCGTTGATGCCCGAGGCGTTGCCGGCGGTGACGCTGCCGTCCTTTTTGAAAGCGGGGCGCAGGCCGGCCAGTTTTTCCAGGTTGGTTTTGCGGTTGGGGTACTCGTCCCGGGCGAAGGTCACCATCTCACGGCCCACTTTCACTTCAAGGGGGACGATCTCTTCATCAAAAAGGCCCGCGTCCACGGCCTTGATGGCCTTCTCCTGGGAGGCCCAGGCGAAGGCGTCCTGTGCTTCCCGGCTGATGCCATGCCTGTCGGCGATGTTTTCGGCGGTGATGCCCATGTGGGTGTTGTCAAAAGCGTCGGTGAGGGCGTCCTTGATCAGGTGGTCCTCCACCTGGAAAGCGCCCATTTTGATGCCCTTGCGGACTTCCTTGGGCAGAAGGTAGGGGGCTGATGACATGTTCTCAACGCCGCCCGCTACGATGATGTCAGCCTCGCCCGCGGCGATGCTGGTGGCGGCGTTCATCACCGCCTTCATGCCGGAGCCGCAGAGCATATTGACGGAATAGGCGCAGACGGAAACCGGGATACCGGCCTTCACCGCCGCCTGCCGGGCGATGCCCTGCCCCAGGCCGGCGGAAAGGATGTTGCCGCAAATGAGCTCGTCCACCTCCTCCGGCTTAACACCGGCGTCGGCCAAAAGCGGCTTGATAACCGCCGCGCTCATGTCGCTGGCGTGGGTGGCGCTCAAAGCGCCCTGAAAGGCGCCCACGGGGGTGCGCCTGGCGGAGATGATATAGACTTTTTTCATGGTTTCCTCCTCGTGCGTTTCCTTGGCGCTCCGGCTTTTATGCTTTTCGCCAATTATGAAAACTGATTCATGTTCCATATTGGTTTTACTCCATTTGGCAAGAAGTTAAAATAGATGTTCTGGAGCAATTTTCATACATTATGGGGTTTGGTCCATATGAGACAAATCCGTCCCGAATGAGCGGAAGGGCTTGTAATTGACAGCCTGTATGGCACTTCGTATAATACGGCCATGCGTTTTGGCGCCTGGTGGCATCACGGCTCAGAAAGGCAAGGAAACATGGAAAAGAAAAAATATATCGCCGCCCGCGGCCGGCAGACGGCCTATTACCATTTGGGGGAAGGAAATGAGCGGAAGCTGATCCTCCTGCACGGCAACGCGTCCTCCGCCGCCTTCTTTTTTCCCACCCTGTATAAGCTGGCGGAGCATTTTGAGGTGGTGGCGCCGGACCTGAACGGCTTTGGCGACACCGAGGCCGTGCCGGTCAAGGCGCCCACGGCGCTTCATGACTGGGCCCAGGATGTAAACGCCCTGGCCCAGGCGCTGGGTTTTGAGCGCTTTGCCTTGCTGGGCTGGTCCCTGGGCGGCGGGGTGGCCTGGCGTTATGCCGCGCTTTTCCCGGAGAAACTCAGCCACCTGGTGCTCTTGTCTCCCATGTCGCCCTTTGGTTTTGGCGGCACCAGGGGGGAAGATGGGGAGATGTACGACGCCCGGGGCTGGGGCGCCCCCGGCGGCTTTGCCAACCCGGCCTTCATTGCCAAACTGAAAGGAAAAGACCGCGGGAACGACCCCATGGCGGCCCGGGCGGTGCTGGGCAAGTCCCTGTTCGCCGCCGGCTGGCCGCTGGAGAAGGAATGGCAGGATCTGTTTGTTGATGAGCTCCTGAAAATCAGGCTGGGGGAGGACTACTACCCCGGAGACTACCAGCCGATAGCGGAGTTTCCCTATGTGCTGCCAGGCAGCCGCGGTATCTCAAACGCCCTGGCGCCCCAGTACGCTGATGTATCCGGGATTGTTGACATCAGCCCCAAGCCGCCCATCCTGTGGATCAGGGGGGATAAAGACGGCCTGGTGAGCGACCGGTCCTACTCTGACCTGGCCGTATTGGGACTGATGGGCGCCATCCCGGGCTATCCCGGGGAAGACGTGTTCCCGCCCCAGCCCATGGTGGCGCAGACCCGCCGGGTGCTGGAACGTTACCGGGAGAACGGCGGCAGCTTTGTGGAAGTGGTGCTGGAAGGCTGTGCCCACGCCGGCCACCTGGAGGCGCCTGACAAATTCTCTGCGGCGCTCACGGAGTTCATTTTATGAGGGAAAAAGCAAAGGCTTTCTTCAAGCGCTACTTTATCGACGCCATGAGCTACATGGCGCTGGGGCTCTTCTCCTCGCTGATCATCGGGCTGATCCTCTCCCAGCTGTCGGCCATTCCCTTCTTAAGCTTCCTCAAGCCTATGGCGGACGTGGTTTCCGCCTCCTCCCCGGTGGTGGGCGCCGCCATCGGCGTGGCCATCGCCTACGGGCTGAAGGTCAAGCCCCTGGCGATATTCTCCTGCGCGGTGGCCGGCGCCTACGGCTACCAGCTGGGCGGCCCTGTAGGGGCCTATCTGGCGGCTGTGGTGGGGGCGGAGTGCGGCCAGTTCATCGCCGGGAAAACCCCGGTGGACATCGTGCTGGTGCCCATCTTTACGATCGTGTCCGGCGGCATCATCGCCAACCTGGCCGGCCCTGGCATCGCCGCGGGCATGGACGCCCTGGGCGGTTTCATCAACCGGGCCACGGAGCTCCACCCCATTCCCATGGGCATCCTGGTGAGCGCCGTGATGGGCCTGATTTTGACCGCGCCCATCTCATCAGCCGCCATCAGCATCTCCCTGGGCTTAAGCGGCCTGGCCGCGGGGGCGGCCTGTGTTGGCTGCTGCGCCCAGATGATAGGCTTTGCCGTCCAGTCCTATGAGGACAACGGCGTGGGCGGGCTCATCAGCCAGGGCCTGGGCACCTCCATGCTCCAGTTTGGCAATATCCTCAGGAAACCCGTCATCTGGCTGCCGCCCACCCTGGCCTCCGCCGTCCTGGGCCCCATTTCCACGGCGGTACTCGGGATGACCAACACGCCCTCCGGCGCCGGCATGGGCACCAGCGGCCTGGTTGGCCAGTTTGGCGCCTGGGCTGCCATGTCACCCGCCATGCCGCCCCTTGAGCTGATAGGGTTGTTGCTGCTGATGCACTTTATCCTGCCGGCGGCGCTGACGCTGGCGTTTTGGTGGGTGTTCAAAAAACTGGGCTGGATCAAGCCCGGGGATATGAAGCTGGCGCTATAAAATCAACAGGGACACGGCCATGACGGCCATGCCGATAATCAGGCCCGCGATCACGATATGATGCTCACCCTGCTTTTCCGCTGAGGGTAAAAGCTCATCCAGGGAGATATACACCATGATCCCCGCCACCGCGGCGAAGATGATGCCCATGAGGGCGTCGCTTAGGAAGGGCCGGAAAATCAGGAAGCCCAGCAGCGCGCCGATGGGTTCCGCCAGGCCCGACAACAGGGCCACCAGGAAGGCGCGCTTTTTGTCGCCTGTGCCGGCGTATAGCGGCACCGCCACCGCGATGCCCTCAGGGATATTATGGATAGCCACCGCAAGCGCGATGCTGATGCCAAGCGCCGGGTCTTTAAGCGCCCCCACAAAGGTAGCCAGGCCCTCGGGCAGATTGTGCGCGATGAGGGCGGCGGCGGAGATCATGCCCACCCGGGCAAGCTCTTTTTTGCGTTTTCCGTTGTGCCGCGCAATGACGCTCCGGCTTGCGGCTTCGGGTTGTTCCTGGGCGTGGGGATCATAGCTGACCTCATCCACACCGTGCATCTCGTGGGGGTTGCGTTCCTCAGGAATGATGAAGTCAATGAGCAAGCTCAAAAGGATGCCGCCAAAAAAAGCCAGCACCGTGAAAAGGTCGCCGCTTTTGCCATAGACTTCGTTTAAGGTTTCAAAGGAGCCGCTGAGCATCTCCACAAAGGCGATATAGATCATCACCCCGGCGGAAAGCCCCAGGGAGCCTGAGATCACATGCTGGTTGATGGGTTTTTTGCGGAAGACCACCAGGCCGCCGATGCCGGTTGAGAGGCCGGCAAACGCGGTCAGGCCAAACGCCCGAAGGTAATCAAGCGTGGTCAAATCCATGTCCATGCCTCCTTTTACGCGGCCCAAGCCGCCCATTTCTTTGCCGATATGGTAAAGGAGCCTTGCCCGCCCCGTCAAGAAAAAGGCGGCCGCGACATTGTGATCGCGGCCGCAGGCGTCCTGATCCTCAGGAATCAACGCCCATCAGCAGTTCCATCACGTACATCTCCAGCTTTTCCAGGTTCTGCTCCTTGACGCACTGCGCCTGGAAAGCGTAATCAAATCTTTTGACCTTCTCCAGCAGCAGTTCAAAGATGCGCTTGGAGTTGATGATGTGCCGGTAGCAATCCTCCGGGCCCTGGGTGCGCGCGGCCTTCACGTCCAGCCCCACGCACTCGCCCTTGTCGCCGAAGTTGTTTTCATACAGCACCTTGACCTGGTTGAAAGCCGCGCGCAGGTTTTCCACGCCAAAGGTTTTGTCCTGGTCGAAGCGGATGCCGTTCTGGTCATTCAGGTGCACGCCCCAGAGTTTCCCGAAGGCCAGGCCCAGGGCCATGTCGTTGGCAGGATCGAGGCCTGAGAGGATGGAGTGCGCGCTTTCAATGCAAAGCCCCACGCGGGAGGGGTCGGTCGTCTGCGCGCCCACCGCCAGCGCGTGCCCCGCCGTGCCGCAGTAGCTGCGGTCCACCGGCTCATTGGGCTTGGGCTCGATAAGGACCTGGATATCCGGATCATAGGCCAGGATCTGGTTGATGGCGTCCCTGAGCTGAAGGATCTTCTCCACCGGGTTCTTGCCCTCAGCCACCAGGGTGCCCTCCCGCGCCAGCCAGAGCTGGATTTTGTTGGTGCCCAGCGCTTTGGCGATGTCGACGCTACGGAAAGTGCGCCACATGGCGAAGTCATAGTCCTCCTTGCGGCTGGCGGTATACGCCCCGTCATTGGTGTGATGGTCAAACCACAGCCGGGGCGCCACAAACTCAGCGAACAGGCCGTGCTTGTCAAGCAGCGCTTTCACGTCTTTGGCGTAGTCCACGATCGCCTTGTCCGACATGTTGTTCATGTCCGGCACCGCGTCATCATCATGGAACTGCACGCCGTCCATGCCGATCTCGGCGAAGCGCTTGATTTTCTCCTCAAAAGGGATGGCTGGGCGGATGCCGGGGCCAAAGGTCTCCGTGCCTTCATGCACGTTCCAGGGCCCGACGGTGAAACGGAATTTTGCCATATTTTTACCTCCATGTTCTCTTATGGCAACGCGATTGCGCACCATAATAATCACTTTACGCCTGGACCTCCCTATTCGAAAACCATCAGGAGCATAGCATAATTGGCTTCGGCTGTAAACTGCGCCATGTGTTTATCGCGACGTATTCTTGCTATAGCGGCAAGCCTGTGATAAACTGTCTGCAACATAGAATAAGCGAAAATTGGGGGGTCTAACCATGAAAAAGGTAAGGGTTGCCGTGGTGGGGCTGGGATTTGGCGCTGAATTTGTTCCGATCTACCAGCAATTTGACAAGGCTGAATGTATCGCGGTTTGCAGGCGGGATGTAAAGAAGCTCAATGCGTTCGCTGATGAGTTCGGCGTTGAAAAGCGTTATACGGATTATAGCGATCTGCTGAGGGATAAGGACATCGATGCTGTACACATCAACAGCGATCTGCTCTCCCACGGCTGGATGGCGATAGAGGCGCTCAAAGCCGGCAAGCATGTGGCCTCCACCGTCACCATGTCCATGAAGATGGATGAGTGCGAGGAGATCGTGAGGCTTGAAGAAAAGACGGACAGGGTTTACATGATGATGGAAACCGCGGTGTATACGCGGGAGTACCTCTATGTGAAGGGAATGCACGAAAAGGGTGAACTGGGCCGCGTCCAGTTTGTGCGCGGGTCCCACCAGCAGAACATGTCCCTGCCGGGCTGGCCGGAATATTGGTATGGCCTGCCGCCCATGTATTATCCCACCCATGCAATAGGCCCCCTATCTGACCTGCTGGAGCGGCCCGTCAGCCAGGTGCGGGCGCTTGGTTCCGGCCGCATCAATGAGGAATATATCGCCAAATACAATTCGCCCTTCGCCGTGGAGACAGCACAGCTCAGGTTTAGGGATTCGGATGTGGCAGGGGAGGCCACCCGGTCGCTGTTTGATACCATCCGGCAATACCGGGAAAGCTTTGACGTGTACGGCTCCGAGAAATCCTTTGAATGGGAGCAGTGCGCGGGGGAGCATCCGGTGATCTTCACAGGGTTCGAGGACGCCAGGCGGGTCAAGGTGCCCGACACGGACCATATGCTGCCAAAAGATATCGCCCATTTCGCGCTGGAGCACCAGATTGTGGATGAGCAGCATGTATCATTTGTCCAGGGCAGCGGGCATGGCGGGTCGCACCCCCACATGGTGAATGAGTTTGTCAGCGCCATCCAGGAGGGCCGCAAGGCCCATGTGTCCGCCCGGGTGGCGGCCAACTGGACGGTCGCGGGCCTCCTGGCCCATGAATCGGCCATGCAGGGCGGCAGGGCGATAGATATGCCCGCCTTCACAATGTATTGACAAAAGGAACATGACAGGCCAGACCCGGCATGGGCCCATTGAGTATGAGCTGGTGCGCCACCTGGAAGGCATCAATGTTCACATGTTCCTGGTCACCATCCACCGCAGGCGCACCCACTATCACAGCGACAGCGAGCTGTTGATTCCCATTGAGGGCTCGGTGTCCATCCAGGTGGCCGACCAGAGCTATCTGGTCCGGCAAAACGACTTTTGCTATGTCAGGGCTTTTGAGCCGCATAGTCTGGAGAGTACGGAAGAATCCAATGTTCTGTTGGTGTTGCAGTTCAATCCTGACTTTTCCAGGGAGTATTACCCTGATTTTGCCGGGCTGCGCATGCGCAGCCCCCTTTTAACCCCGGAGGGGTCGCCGGAATTGTATGCCGGGCTCTTAACAGCGTTGCTTGCTCTGTTTGACAGCCTGGGCAAGCGGCGCAACGGGTATCCGCTTGGGGTTGTGGCAGCTTTGAATGGCCTGGCATACGCAATGGTCCGGTACGGTGTTTTTGAAAGGGTTTCCCGTGGCAGCCTGGGACGAGAGGAGCGCAGGCGCGCGCGTATGGTCAATGTGATGGGCTATTTGCAGGAGCATTATATGGGCAAGCCTTCCCTGGAGGAGTTGGCCAGCCTGGAAGGTGTTAAGGCGGCGCATCTGTCCCACTTCATAAAAGATGCCTTTGGCCTTGGATTTCGGGAGCATATCAACCGGCTGCGCCTGGAGCAGGCGATCCGCCTGATGAACGCGACAGATTTGCGCCTGGTAGATGTGTGTATGGAGGCCGGTTTCTCGGACTACCGCTATTTTTGCAGGAGTTTTGTGGAAGCTTTTGGGATGAGTCCGCAGCAGGCGCGTGAGTCTGCCGGAGGGTGGCAGCACCTGATGCACAAGGTGGAAGACAGCCCTGCGGCCAAGGAGCACGCAATTAGTAGAAT
>JAQVQY010000009.1 GCA_028701335.1 Eubacteriales bacterium | reverse complement strand
GCCTTTTTGATGTCCTCCGTGTTCGCCTTTTTATCGACGCCCAGCACCTCATAATAGTCTCTTTTTGTTGCCATAGTTCCTCAATAAATCCCGTATGGCATCCTTTTTGGGGCGTTTGCCCGGGGGCTTTCCATTCCGAAAGCCCCCGAAAGGATTCCATTCATCCTGATTTCTTACCGCACTTCCCCGTCAGCGTCCACAGACCCATCCGGGTTCTGGCCGGGGCCGTCCTGCGGCTCGTGGTGCTGACCGCCCTGCTGGGCATCCCGGGATTGGTAAATCTTGCCGAAGATATCATAGACCTTTTGCGTGGTCTCATCCATCACCCGGCGGATTTCCTCAACATTGCCGCCTTCGCGGACCTTCTTGAAGTTCTCAAGTTCGCTTTGGACGGTGGCGCGGTCCTCCTCAGAGAGCTTGTCGCCGTTGTCCTTCAATTGCTTTTCCATCTCGTACTGGAAGGAGTCAGCGCGGTTGAGGGTTTCCACCTCTTCCTTGCGACGTTTGTCGTCCTCAGCGAACTGCTCAGCTTCCTTCACGCGCTGGTTGATCTCATCCTCCGTCAGGTTGCTGGAGGCCGTGATGGTGACGTTCTGGCTGTTGCCGGTACCCAGGTCCTTGGCGCTCACGCTTACGATGCCATTTTTGTCGATGGTGAACTTCACCTCGATCTGGGGCACGCCCCGGGGCGCTGCCGGGATGCCGGTCAACTGGAACCTGCCCAGGGTCTTGTTGTCATAGGCCATGGGGCGTTCGCCCTGGAGCACATGGATTTCCACGGTGGTCTGCCCATCGGCGGCGGTGGAGAACACCTGTGCCTTTTCCGTGGGGATGGTGGTGTTGCGGTCGATGAGGCGGGTGAAGATGTGACCTTCCGTCTCAATGCCCAGGCTAAGGGGCGTCACGTCCAGCAGCAGCACGTCCTTGACGTCTCCTCCCAGCACGCCGGCCTGAATCGCGGCGCCAATGGCCACGCACTCGTCCGGGTTGATGCCCTTGAAGGGTTCCTTGCCGGTGACGTTCTTCACCGCTTCCTGAACAGCCGGCACACGGGTGGAGCCGCCCACCAGAATCACCTTATCGATGTCCTGCGCGGTGAGGCCAGCGTCCTTAAGTGCCGTCTGCATGGGGCCGATGGTGCGCTCCACCAGGTCATGGGTGAGCTCATTGAACTTGGCCCGGGTCAGGGTGATGTCCAGGTGTTTGGGGCCATTGGCATCGGCGGTGATAAAGGGCAGGTTGATGTTCGCCGACATGACGCCGGAGAGGTCCACCTTCGCCTTTTCAGCCGCTTCCTTCAGACGCTGCCAGGCCATGCGGTCCTTTTTCAGGTCGATACCGTTTTCCTTCTTGAAAATCTCAGCGATATAGTCCACGATGCGATCGTCAAAGTCATCACCGCCAAGCTTGGTGTCGCCGTTGGTGGCCAGCACTTCAAACACGCCGTCGCCAATCTCAAGCAGGCTCACGTCAAACGTGCCGCCGCCCAGGTCATACACCAAAATTTTATGGGGCTCATCCTTATCCAGGCCATAGGCCAGGGAGGCCGCCGTGGGCTCATTGATGATGCGGAGTACTTCCATGCCGGCGATACGCCCCGCGTCCTTGGTGGCCTGGCGCTGTGCGTCTGAGAAGTAGGCGGGCACGGTGATGACCGCCTGGGTGATGGTCTCGCCCAGATAACTTTCGGCGTCCTGCTTGAGCTTCTGAAGCACCATCGCGCTGATTTCCTGGGGGGTATAGTCCTTGCCGTCAACGCTCCACTTGAAGTTGGAGCCCATTTGCCGCTTGATGGACGAGATGGTGCGGTCCGGATTGGTGATTGCCTGGCGCTTGGCAATCTGGCCCACCAAACGCTCGCCTTCCTTGGTAAAGGCAACCACGGACGGGGTTGTGCGGCCGCCCTCCGAGTTGGGGATGACCACCGGCTCGCCGCCTTCCATCACGGCGACAACGGAGTTCGTGGTTCCCAGATCTATTCCGATAATTTTTGCCATAGTGTAGTTCCTCCATACGCTTGCGCGTTACTTTCAGTATTATCTATTTAAAGGTCGGGGACTACCCGGACCATCGCGTGCCTGAGCACATTCTCGCCCATCTGGTAGCCCGTAAGGACCACTTCGCATACCGTGCCGGGGTCCCCTTCCTCGGGGCTGCCCTGGGCTACGGCGTCTTCCAGCTTCGGGTCAAAAGGCTCGCCCAGCCGGGAAATAGGCGTGACTCCCCGGGTCATCAGCGCTTCCATCAACTGCTTTTGCACCAGCGTGACCCCCTTGAACAGCGGGTCTTCCTTGTCTTTTTCCACACTAAGGGCGCGCTCCAGGTTGTCTACCACCGGCAGGATGGTTTTGATAAAAGCGCGGGCGCCATCATCATAGCTTTCCGCAGCCACCTGGCGATTGCGCTTGCGGAAATTGTCGTAGTCCGCCTGCACGCGCTGAGCCAGCCCCAGGTATTCCTCCCATTTGGCGCGGGCCTCCTCCAGTTCCTCAAGCAAATCCGCTGTCTCCTGCGGCTTTTCAGCCTGGTTGTCGGCTTCGGGCGACAGCCCGGCGCCTTCCGGAAATACGGGCGCCTGATCCTGCTCGGTTTTCTTCTTCTTGCGGTCCATGAACTCCTCCAAAAATTACTCCGCCTGCTTGCCGCCGGTCAGGACGAGGCTTAACGCGTCGCCCACCAGGCGCAGGGTGTTGAGCACGCGGGCATAGGGCATGCGGGTGGGGCCAATGATGCCAATTGCGCCCCGGTGCCCTTGGCCTACGGTGTATTCCGCCAGGGCCACGCTACAATCTTCCATTTCCGGGATACCGGTTTCAGGGCCGATATGGACAGCCACGTCAGCGCCATCCCTGGTGTCCACGGCTTTGATAAACTGCATCAGCCGCTCCCTGTCCTCCAGCACCGAGAGCACCGGGCGGGCTTTCTCCGCCTCCTGATACTCGGGAAAATTGAGAATATTGTGGGTGCCGGACACAGTGATGGTGTCCGTGGCATTCTCCCGGTCC
Organism: Eubacteriales bacterium; assembly: GCA_028701335.1. Lineage (GTDB taxonomy): Bacteria > Bacillota > Clostridia > Christensenellales > Aristaeellaceae > UBA6115. The sequence goes on along the minus strand of JAQVQY010000009.1, from coordinate 36,448 downwards.
ATCTGGTCGGACAACTCCGCGATGCCCTGGAGCACCTGCGGGTCTGCCGGAGCGCTGGCCGCGAATTCGCGGAGCTTTTGGCGCACTTCCTTTAGCGTCTTCCCCGTGAAGCGCTCCGTGAGCATCCGGCTGATGGCATACAGGGCGTCCGTGTCCAGCGAATCCGCCACATGCACCATCGTATCCCGGATGATGCCACCATCAGTAACAATCACCAAAAGCGCCATTGCGCGGCTGACAGGCACAAGGTGGAGGGTGGCGATGCGTAAATTCGCCTGGCCCGGCATCATTACCAGGGAGACATAATGCGTAAAGTCCGATAAGACCTGGGCGGTGCTTGCCACCACATCCTCCAGATGGCTGACGCGCTGGAGGAAGTAATCCTTGGCCGCCTCGTCCTCCTTGATGGGAGTGAGGCCTGAGTCCATGAGTATATCCACATACAGCCGGTAGGCCTTGGCGCTGGGCACCCGGCCGGCCGAAACATGGGGCTGCATCATGTAGCCCAACTCCTCCAGGTCGCTCATCTCATTGCGGATGGTGGCACTGGAGACATCCCGGAGGTACTTGCGGGAGATGGTCCGGGAGCCCACGGGCATAGCCGTTAGAATGTAATCTTCCACGACTGCCTGTAAAATGCGGCGTTTGCGCTCGTTCATGGGTCCTCCTTCCTCCCTTTCTCCGGCCTGTTAGCACTCTCGCCCCTCGAGTGCTAATCTGTGGATAATGTACCACGCTTCTCCCTATCTTGTCAAGGCATTTTCGTGCTTTGTTTCGCAATTGGGGCGCTCCGGTATGCCGGGCCGGCGCCAGTACGATAATACCCGCTCAGGAAGGGTAGAATAGCAGTATGCGAATATTTGAAGGAGGCCCTGACATGCAGCACAGCCTGACGCTCAACACCGGAGCGCCAATGCCCTTGGTTGGCTTTGGCACCTATCTTATCAAAGACCCTGAAGTCTGTAAGAGCTCCGTTCTGACGGCGCTGGAGGCCGGCTACCGCCTGGTTGACACCGCACAGTTTTATGGCAATGAAGAAGCGGTGGGCCAGGCCATAAACGAGAGCGGCATCCCCCGGGAGGAACTTTTCATCACCACCAAGCTCTGGCACACCGATGCCGGGGACGCAAAAACACGCCTCGCGTTTGAAGCTTCTCTAAAGCGCCTGGGGCTTGATTATGTGGACCTCTATCTGATTCACCATCCTTTTGGGGATGTATATGGCGCATGGCGGGTGATGGAGCAGCTCTATCATGAAGGCCTGGCACGCGCAATCGGCCTTTCCAACTTTTACCCGGACAGACTCCAGGACCTGTTGCTGCATTTTGATGTGGTCCCCGCTGTAGACCAGTTGGAAACCCACATTTACCACCAGCGCCTGGACGCCCGGGAGTTGATGGCCCGGCACGACATCAGGCTGATGGCCTGGGGCCCTTTTTCCCAGGGGAAGACTGACCTGCTCAAAAATGCCGCGCTTGGGGAAATCGCCGCCCGATATGGCAAAACCCCTGCCCAGGCGGCTCTGCGCTTCCTCATCCAGCAGGGCATCGCGGTCATCCCCAAGTCTGTCAATGAACATCGCATCCGGGAGAACATCGGCCTGTTTGATTTCGCTCTTTCTGATGAGGATATGACAGCACTTAAAGCTCTTGATACAAAAAAATCCGCCGGGCTCACCCATGATGACCCGGCGAATGTAAGAAGAATCGTGGCGCTTTAGCGCTTCAACTCTTGGAGTTCACCACGCTTATCTTCCTTAAATCTTCATTGCCAAAATACCGCTGCGCCGCTCGTTCCACCTGGGCAAGCCGGCGCTTTTTCATAGGCTCAAACAGGGTGACGGCGAGCTTTCCTGCATTGACATTCCAACGGCCGGCCACCTCACCTGAGACAAGTAGGACAGGATGGATGATGCCGGTCATGGTGAAAATGCCGCGCAGGTGCTTTTCCGGCAGGAAGGGGTTGGCCTTCTTCTGAAAGCCCAGCAGCAGTTGGTCAAAGCCCGCCAGAAAAAGGATATCGGAAATGTCCGGGAGCGCGCTTTCCCCATCCTCCCCTGGCAGGTCATAGCGCGTAACGCCGTCCATGCTGTACTCCCGCAGCGGAAGCTGATCCATAATCCGGCTCATGCGGGCTTGGGGTTTTTGGAAGTAGTAGCTGGCATCCCTAAGGGACGCGGGCCCGAAATGCGTGAAATAGCGCCTTGCCAAAACAAGCGCCGCTTTCTCGCGGTCCATTATCTCAAAGGGCGGGCAAAGACGGTAGCGGCCGCGTCCCGCCGCCTCCTGGCATATGCGGCCCCGCACCGCCAGCAGGCGGATGAGGCCGCCCCAGGCGTTGAAAACACTCAGGCTTTCAGCCCCGGTCATTCCGGCGTGTGCGCACAGATCCTTTAGCTCCTGGCGGGTTTTGGGGCCGTCTTTCAGCGACTCCAGGATGATCCGGACAAACACGCCCTTCCTTGCGCCGCTGGCATGGGCATCATCCCGGAGGCTGTCCATGTCCCTGAGGCTGGCGTCCATGTCAGGGTGAACATACAGCGGCAAATCCGCCTCCGGGAACGTGTGCAGCGTACCCCGAACGCCGTAGGACCGCACCAGCCCCCTCCCCCAGTCTGAAAGCCCGTCTGGTTCACAGCGGGCTTTCAGCGCGTAATAGGGAGCGGAGGCAAACTGGGCTTGCAGGCCGTTAAGCCTGGCGCTCACATCAAGCGGTTTGGCCGGGTTTGTCAGGTGCTGGCGATAGAGTACCGTTTGCTTCCATTGTGGGATGGACAGGGTTTCGGGCATGGCCGCGCCTTTCTGTTACCGCGCCGCCTTAAGGATGCGCAGGATCACATTGATGTTCCGCCGGGTTTCCTCAAGGCTGATTTCAGCGGGCCGGTTGTTCAGGATAGCATCCGCAAAATCCTCCGCCTCCCGGACGTAACGCTTGGAGGGCGCGATCTCAATCTCTGTGGTTTTCCCATCCTTCACCAGCAAAATCGGCGTGGTGGTATCGTCAAAGGTATCCCGGATCAAGAGCGTCCCGCCTGTCCCGTTGATTTCCGTGAACATGCAGGACTGGCTGTTTAGGCCAGAATTGACAGTAGCGATGGCCCCATTCCGGTAACGTAGCACGGCGCTGAGGGAGTCATCCACCTCCTGGCGCGCCACCTTCAGGGCGGAAACATCCGTTGGTTCCTCTCCCATCAGCATACCCAAAAAGTTCACCGGATAGCAGCCCACATCCCAGAGGCTCCCGCCTCCAAGCTCGGCATTTAAGCGGATATCAGACAGGTCTTCCAGCAAAAAGCGGAAAGTGGAGTTGATGTGCCTGATTTCCCCAATGATGCCTTCCCCCAGCAGTTCCTTCACCTTCTGGGTGCGCGTGGTGAAACGGTACATGAAAGCCTCCATCAGGAGCACCTTGTTTTCCCGCGCGGCGGCGGTCATTTGGTCCACATCCTCAAGGCTTAACGCCAGGGGTTTTTCACAGAGGATGTGTTTCCCGGCCCTGGCGGCTTTGATGGCCCACTCCTTGTGCATGGAATTGGGCAGCGGAATATAGACAGCGTCCACTCTGTTATCATCCAACAGCGCCTGGTAGCTGTCATACGACTTTTCAAAGGGATAGGTGTCCATGGCCTGTTTGCGGCGCGTGTCATTGGTGGAAGCGACGGCGTAAAGATTGGCGTTCCGGGCTTCCAGAATGCCTGGAATCACCTTATCCCTGGCGATGCGGGCATATCCCAGGATGCCATAGTTGATTTTTCTCTCCATATGCTTAACGTATCTCCTTCGCTATTTCTTCAATATACCCGATTTGCCGCATAAAGGCACGCGCCAATGCCCGGTATGTGGTAAAATGGTTGAAGCCTTTGAAAATGAGCAGGAAGGGAACACGCAATGCTTGACATCAGCCACCTGACCAAAACTTATGGGGATAAGAAAGCGGTGGACGGCCTGTCCATCCATATCAAGCCCGGCGAGATTTATGGCTTTATCGGCCACAACGGCGCCGGAAAAACCACCACCATCAAGGCCTGCTGCGGCATCCTGCAGTTTGACGCCGGGGAAATCACGATCAGCGGCCACAGCATTAAAATGGAACCTCTCGCCTGCAAGCGCCTTTTGGCCTATATCCCGGATAATCCCGACCTCTATGAGTTTATGACCGGCATCAAGTACCTTAATTTTATCGCCGACATTTTTCAAATCCCCAGGGAAACGCGCCAGGAACGCATCCGCAGCTTTGCTGATATGTTTGAGCTGACGGATGACCTGGCCCAGATGGTTTCCGCCTACTCCCACGGGATGAAGCAAAAACTGGCCGTCATATCTGCCCTGATCCACGAGCCAAGGCTGCTGATCATGGACGAGCCCTTCACCGGCCTGGACCCCAAGGCTTCCTTTACGCTCAAGCAGATGATGCGCAGTATTTGCAATGAAGGAGGCGCTGTGTTCTTCTCCACGCATGTGCTGGAGGTGGCGGAAAAACTGTGTGACAAGGTGGCCATCATCCGCCGGGGCAAGCTAGTGAAATCCGGCACCATGGAGGCGGTAAGGGGGGACGAATCCCTGGAAGAGGTCTTCCTGGAGCTGGAGGAAAACCATGCTTAAGGCGCTCATCAAAACCCGCCTGCAGATGGCCTGGCAGGCTGCCTTTACCATCGGCGGCCGCCGCAAGAACCGCCGGCTGATGCAGGCGCTGATTGTGGTGCTGATGGTTTACGCGGCAATCTCCCTGGCCGTGATGTTTGGAATGTTTTTCAGTTCCCTGGTCCAGCCTTTTTCGCAGACAGGCCTCGATTGGTTTTACTTTGCCCTGGCCGGTGTGAGTGCGTTCGCGCTGTGCTTTGTCAGCAGCATTTTTATGGCCCAGCCCCTTTTGTTTCAGGCAAGGGATAATGATTTGCTCCTGTCTATGCCCATCCCGCCGGGGATGATTCTGTTCAGCCGCATGGCGGTGCTCCTGTTTTTCAATTTCCTTATTACGCTCATGGTGCTGGCGCCCGCCGCCATAGCCTGGGCCGTCCGGGTGCCCATGAGGTTTACCGGTTGGGCGTATTTTGCCCTCGTCTGCCTGGCACTGCCCTTTATGGCAGTGGCATTGTCCAGCCTCCTGGGGTGGGGCCTTGCCGTCATCAGCGTCCGGCTGCGCCGGAAGTCCCTGGTAATCACGCTGCTGTCAATCCTTTTGATGCTGGGCTATCTGGCCCTCATATCCCGGATGAATGTAATTCTGGCCCGGCTTGTCCAGCAAGGACGGCAGATCGCGGACGCGTTTGAGCGTGTGCTGTTCCCGGCCTACCATCTGGGAAAAGCCATCGCCGAAGGAAATGGGATAAGCTTTCTGATATTACTCCTGTGCGCGCTTGCCCCCTTTGCCATTGTGTGGCTGGTGCTGCAGCGTTCTTTCATCTCCATCGCCACCTCCAACCGCGGCGCTGTCCGGACGGCCTATGTGGAGCGGCCGCTGAAGTCCTCCAGCCCTGTCCGTGCGCTCATCATGAAGGAACTGCGCCTCTTTTTCCAGAACCCCATGTATATGCTCAACAGCGGATTTGGCCTAATCTTCATGTTGGCACTGCCCATCGTATTGCTCGTCCAGCCCGACCTGCTGGCGCCCATCCTTTCCCAGTATGATATCCCGTCCCATCTGATTGGCCTGGTGGCGGCAGGCGTCATGTGCCTGTTGGCCTCAACCGTCCTTATTTCAGCACCTTCCATCGCCCTGGAGGGCAAGTCCCTGTGGATTGCCCAGTCCCTGCCGGTGAGCGCGGGCCAGGTGCTTCTGTCCAAGGCTTATGCCCACATGGCCGTCTGCCTGCCGGTCGTCCTGGTTTCAGGCCTCGCCCTGGGGCTTGTGCTGCGGTTGCCGGCGCTGTATGTGCTTTTTTCGGTGCTCCTGCCTTCCCTTGTGGCGGCACTCATGGGGCTGATAGGCGTATTCGTCAACCTGAAAATGCCCAAGTTTGACTGGAACACCCCCACCGAGGCTGTGAAACAGAGCGCCAGTGTCATAGTCACCATGGTTATAGGCTTTTTGGTGGTGGCGCTGCCGGCGGCCCTATTTATCCTGGCGCTTGCCAATACCCTCTCGCCAACGCTTTTTTTGGCGCTATACGCCCTGGCGCTCTTGATGCTGGGCGGAGCAGCCCGATACCGGCTGAAATACAAAAGCGCCAGAGATTTTCTGGCGCTGGGCGGCTGACAGGTTTTCGGTTTAGCCCCTGTCCTCCACATAAATAACACGCGCGGCACTTTCCTTTGGCGCTGGGGCGGGAGCCGCGGCTTTGGGCGCGTTGCGCTCCCGCAGGAATTTCTCCGCGATTTGCGGGAAGAGGGCGTAACTGAGCACATCCTCTTCGCTTTTTGCGAAATCACGGCTGGCTTCCCTGAGTTTGTCCATTTCCGGCTTAATCAGGTCTGCGGGCCGCTGGGTGATGGGCTCCTCGTCCCCCAGCGCCTGGCGGCGCACATCGGGGTTGACCGGGGCTGGCAGCCTGCCATATTCCCCGCGAAGCAGGGCCTTTGACTCCTTGGTGAAGGAACGGTAACGCTCGCCCTGGAGTACGTTAAGCACAGCCTGGGTCCCCACTATCTGGCTGGTGGGGGTTACCAGAGGCGGATAGCCGAAGTCGGCGCGCACATTGGGCACTTCGGCCAGCACGGCGTCGTACTTGTCCATGGCGTTGGCGCTCTTAAGCTGGGAAAGCAGGTTTGACAGCATCCCGCCGGGTACCTGATAGATAAGGGCCTTCACATCGGGCCTTAACACCTGCCCGGGCACCAGGAAGCCTTCCTTTTCCAGCCGCTCAGCCACGGGCTTAAAGAAGTCTGCGGCTTTTGTCAGTTTTTTGAGGTCCAGCCCTGTGTCATAGGGCGTGCCCTGCAGGGCTGCCACCAGGGATTCCGTAGCGGGCTGGGAGGTGCCGCTGCCCAGGGGAGACAGGGCGCAGTCCACGACATCAGCCCCCGCGCGGACGCCCTCCAGATAAGTTTCCGTGCCGATACCGGCGGTGTTGTGGGTGTGCAGGTGGATGGGGATGGTGATATGCTTCTTCAGTTCCCTGACAAGGCTGGCGGCGGCGCTGGGCAAGAGCAAGCCTGCCATATCCTTGATGCAGATTGTGTCGGCCCCCAGATCCTGAAGCTCCCGGGAGAGGGAGACGAAATAGGCCTCGTCATGCACTGGGCTGACGGTGTAGGATATCGCGGCCTCCACCAGCCCGCCGTGCTTTTTAACGCTTTCAATGGAGGTCTTCATGTTCCTCAGGTCATTGAGGGCGTCAAAAATCCGCACCACATCGATACCGTTTTTAATTGACAGGCGAACGAACTCCTCCACCACGTCATCAGCGTAGTGCTTGTAGCCCAACAAATTCTGCCCGCGCAGAAGCATCTGCAGTTTGGTGCTGGGCATCGCTTTCTTAAGGGTTCTCAGGCGCTCCCAGGGATCCTCATTTAAAAAACGCAGGCAGGTATCAAAGGTCGCGCCGCCCCAGACTTCCAGCGACCAGTAGCCGATGCTGTCAAGGAAGCTTGCCGCCGGCAACATCTCATCCGTACGCATGCGGGTGGCGGCCAGGGACTGGTGCGCGTCCCTGAAAATGGTTTCAGTAATCAACAGTTGCTTTTGATCCATTGTATCTCCTTTGAACGCCAATCCGGCAGGCTTAGACCAGGGTGCAGAGCAGAGAGCCGGTTTCCACTGACTGGCCGGCCTGGACTGACAAGGCTGCCACTACGCCGTCCTTAGGCGCCAGGATCTCATTTTCCATCTTCATGGCTTCCAAAATCAGGAGGACCTGGCCCCTTTTCACCTGATCGCCCTGCTTGACGTTCAATGACAATATGGAACCGGGCATGGGCGCCTTAACATCCTCACCACCCTGCACTGCCTGCGCCGGGGGCTTGGGCTGGGGTTGCGGCTTGGCCGCGGGAGCTGCCTGTGGCTCCGGCTGCGCGGCAGCCTTCGCCTCGGCCGCTTCAACCTGTTCGATGGCAATGTCGTATTCCACTCCGTTAACGATGACCCTGTAGTTCCTCATGTCTTCCTCCTCTTATCAAATGAAACAACGCGAAGCGCTGAAATATCGGTGCCTTCATACTCGGCAATAGCCGCAGTCACTGCAGCGATGAGCTGCTGCCTGTTTGGTATTGCCTGGGCCGGCGCCTGAGACACAGGCGCATGCTGAACCGGCAAAGCCGCCTTCACGGGACTGGGCGCCGCTGCGGGCTGCCGGCGAAGCAGCCTCAGCCCAATAAAGAGCATAATGATATTCAGAGCCAGCAATAAAGCGGCCCACCACGGTGTGTTTTGCATTTGCATCCTCGCTTTCAAAAAAATTAACACTCGACATAATAGCCTATTTTATATTATACTACATTTTGGACCGCGAACCAACCATTTTTTTCGCAAATCTGAGCATGCAAAGGGAGCCCACTATTTGCGAACCGGCTGCGGGCGCCGCTCCGGCCCCAAAGCAGGGAGGGACTGCCGTGCTTTTGCATGGCTGCCTGGCGGGGTTGGGAAGCACTCCTATTATATGCGGGGAGGTTGCATGCATGTTTTCAGACATTATGGCCGACTTGTTCTCAGGCGTGGCGTTTTTGTTCACCGCCGCGGGGTTAAAAACCCTGGTGATGTTCATCATCGCTGGTACGCTTATTTACCTGGCCATCAAGAAGGACTATGAGCCGGCGCTGCTCTTGCCCATTGGTTTTGGCGCCATTCTGGCAAACCTGCCGCCGGTCTTGGGTACCGCGTTTCCCGCGGTTATCGGCACAGTGGAGGAGCCGGGTTTTCTGCAGGTGCTCTTTAGCGCCGGTATCGCCAATGAGTTGTTCCCGGTGCTCATCTTTATCGCCGTAGGCGCGATGATTGACTTCTCCCCGCTGCTCAAGGACCCGTCCATGATTTTCTTTGGCGCGGCGGCGCAGTTCGGCATCTTTGCCACCTTCCTGCTGTCCATCGCGCTGCTGCCCCTGGTTTTAAGCCCCGAGCAGCTGGCGGAGCCCAACATTGTTTTGCGCCTGGCCTCGGCCATTGGCATCATCGGCGCCGCGGACGGGCCCACCACGCTCTATGTGGCCAACCACTTCAACCTCAAGGATTACATGGCGCCGATTTCCGTCGCCGCCTACAGCTATATGTCGCTGGTGCCGGTCATCCAGCCTCCGGTCATCCGGGCGCTGACCACCAAGGAAGAGCGCAAAATCCGCATGGACTACCATGGCAAGCGGGCGTCCAAACTGGCGCTGATCCTTTTCCCGATTATCACTACCCTGGTGGCAGGCATCATTGTCCCCATGTCAGCTCCCCTGGTGGGCAGCCTGATGTTTGGCAACCTCGTCCGGGAATGCGGCGTGCTTGAGCGCCTGTCCAAGACCGCGCAGAACGAGCTGGCCAATCTGGTCACCATTCTCCTGGGCTTGTCAATCGGCTCCACCATGCTGGCGGAGAACTTCCTGCGCTGGGACACCGCGCTTATCATGGCGCTGGGCCTGGCAGCTTTTGTCTTTGATACCGCTGGCGGGGTACTGTTTGCCAAATTCCTCAATCTATTCCGCAAAAATAAGATCAACCCGATGATCGGCGCCGCCGGCATCTCCGCATTCCCCATGAGCGCCCGGGTCATTCAGAAAATGGCCAAGGAGGAGGATCCCTACAACTTTGTCCTCATGCAGGCCACCAGCGCCAACGTGTCCGGCCAGCTGGGTTCCATTGTCGCCGGGGGCCTGGTCATCACCCTGGTTTCCCTGCTTATCCGCTAAGGAGGTTGAGAATGAGCAATTTTACCATCGGCCTGATTGTGACCGGCCTTGGCCTGGCCGGCGTCTTCCTGGTTCTAAGCCTGTTCTTTGTGTCCATCAAACTGCTGCAGTATCTGGAGCCTCAGGAGGGCAGTGAGTAAGCTCCCCGGGTTTCTTCCCGCTTCTTCCCTTTTTGCCGCGCCCAAAGAGCGCGGCTTTCTTCTATGGAATAGCCCCTTAGGGCCATGTGCCCTGCGCCAATCCGTGGTAAATTCAGTATGGAAATGAATACCCGGATAGATGAGCGGGGTGATTGCGTTGGAAGATAGCATTCGGCGAATCGACGTCATTGACGATCACCTGCTGAAGCTGGAGCTCAGCAGCGGGAGCATCGCGCTGGTCAATATGAGGCAGCGCATGGACGGCATCCGTTTCCAGGCCTTAAGTGACCCTGATGTCTTTAAGACAGTGCGCTCGGACGGGGATTTCGCCGTATGGCGCACGCCCGCTGGGGAACTGCGGGCATCCGTGCGCGAGCTCCTGGACACGATGCTTTAGAGAAATGTGTTTCCGTGTCTTTGGTATATAAGGGAAGGTGAAGGATGACCATTGAAGAAACCAGGGATGGCGGCCGCCTGCGCCTGAAGCTCACAGGACGGCTTGACAGCATGACTTCCCGGGAGCTTGAAGCGGCTCTCCGCGCGGGGGTTGAGGGCGTCACACAACTGGAGTTTGAGATGCGGGGTGTGGAGTATGTATCCAGCGCCGGGCTTCGGGTCATCCTGGCCGCGCAGAAGGTGATGAACCGGCAGGGGAGCCTCACGATTTTAAATCCCAACCCGGCCGTCATGGAAGTGTTTGAGATCACAGGCTTTACGGATGTCCTCACCATTCTTGACGAGACCCCATGAGGCGAACCTTTCAGCGGCGCCTTTTGATCCTCATGGTTGCGGCCTTCGGGGTTACCCTGCTTATCACCTGGCTGGTACAGACCCGCCATGCCCGGGAGGACGCGCTGGAGCTGATTAAATCAAGGCTTGCTGACGCGCGGGTACAAATTACCCGGCACGACAGAGACCTGGAAAAAATTCGCCAGAGCAATGACGAATCCCTGACAACCAAACTTCATACCCTCCGCTGGATTCTGTCCCGGCACCCGGAGATGGCACAGAGCGGTGATGAGCTCGCTGCCCTTTTGCCTGTGCTTGACGTAGACCAACTGCATGTGATTGATAGCAGCGGCATCATCACCGCCACCACCTACGCGCCCTACCTTGGCTATGACCTTGCCAGCGCTGAGCAGTCCTCCTTCTTCCTGCCCATCCTAAAAGACCCGAACCTTATTTTGATACAACCCGCGGCCCCCACGGGGCATGACGCGAGTATGATGATGCAGTTCTCAGCCGCCGGCATTCCCGGCCGGGCGGGCATGGTGCAGATCGGGGACGTGCCGGAGCGCCTGGCAGAAGCCGTCCAGGTAGCTGATATCAAAAGCCTGGCGCCGGGATTTGCCATTGGCAGCCACGGCACCGTGGTGGTCTTTGAACGTGGGCTGGTGGTAAGCTCCGGTAAGCGTGAACTGATGGACCTGAGGGCGGAGGACCTGGATTTTGAGTTGGCTGAAGCCCGTTCGGGCGAGCCTTTCACAACCGGGTTGGGAGCTTCCCGCGCGCTGGGCCTGGGAAAAGAGTGGGGAGATTACCTGATCATCGGAATGCTCCCCTATTCCGAAATCCATGCGGGCCGAAACATTACCATGATGTTCATGGGCCTGGCCTACCTCCTTCTTTTCCTTGGCGTGTTCATCCTGGTCAGCCGAATGGTAGACGTGGAGGTCATCCGGGGTATCAGGAATGTGAACGCCTCCCTGGCCCTCATCACAGAGGGGAACCTGGAAACCCGGGTGCAAGAGCACGGCAACGCCGAGTTTCGCGCCCTGTCAGACGGCATTAACGCAACGGTTGACGCGCTCAAACAGGCCATTGCCGATGCCCGGTCGCGTGTTGATGCGGAACTTGCACTGGCCCGGGAGGTGCAGCATGCAAACCTCCCCCGGACATCCGCGCTTAAGGGGCTGGAAGGCCAGTTCCGCCTTGGAGCGCTTTTGGAGGCCGCGCGGGAAGTGGGCGGGGATTTTTATGATTTCTTCTTCGTCCCCGGGCCTTCCGGCAGAAAGTTGGCGCTTGTTATCGCTGATGTCTCCGGCAAGGGTATCCCGGGCGCTTTATTTATGATGCGCGTCAAGACGCAGCTACAAAGCGACATTCTGGCGGAAAGAGATCTGGCCAAAGCGGTTGCCCACGCCAACCGGAAGCTCTGTGAGGAGAATGAGGCCGGCCTCTTTGTCACCGCGTTTGTGGGGCTGTGGGATTTTGAAGGGGATGGCTGGCTTGATTATGTGAACGCCGGGCACAACCCACCCCTTCTGGCCAGGACGGGCGAAGAGTACGCCTTTTTGCGTTGCTCGGCCGGCCTGGTGCTGGGGGCCATGGAAGACAGCCAATACCACATGTGCCGCGTCCGCCTGGTAGCGGGTGACAAACTGCTGCTTTACACCGATGGGGTTATTGAGGCGGAGAATGCCCAGGGTGCTTTCCTTACCTCCGGGGGCTTTAAAACCTTGATTGACCACACTCCCCTGCGTGACATGCCGGCGCATAAGCAACCCGAAAAGGTGATGCAGGCCCTAAGACAGTTTGCCGGCGGCCGGGAGCAGGCTGATGACATTACGCTGATGGCGCTGGACATCCTGAAAAGCCCCGCGGCACTCCCATGGGTGGACATCCCCCTTGAGGAGGAACAGCTGAAAACCATCCAGTCGTTGGCTGAAGCCGAAACAGCGCCCCTTAACCCGTCCCCCCACGCGCTCAACCGGCTTTATGTGGTGGTGGACGAGATTTTCTCCAACATGGTTCGCTATACCAGCTCCCCTGGGGACAAGGTGACATTCAGTTGTGAGCTGGTGGGCCGGGAAGCCGTAATGCGCTTCAGGGACCGGGGTGAGCCGTTTGACCCCCTCTCCCAGCCGATGCCGGACATCAGCCTCTCCAGCGACCAGCGGGAAGCCGGGGGGCTGGGCCTTATGATGATCCGAAAACTGGCCGATTATGCTGCCTACACTTACGAGGACGGGGAAAATCGGCTGCTTATCCATATAAATCTGGCACGCGTGCCGGAAAAAAAGGCAAAATCCCGCGGCACAAAGGAGCCCGGCCATGGATAACAAGCTGTTTCGTCAAAGCCAAGTGGACAGGATCACGTCCCCCGAAGCGCTCAGCGACTATCTGCGCGTGGCGCGGCCCAGTGTATGGCTGGCGCTGGCGGCCATCATCATCCTTCTCGTGGCTTTTGTGGGGTTTGGCTTCTATGGAACCCTTCCCAGCACCGTCTCCGCCAAGGGAATCGCCCAAAACGGAGAGGTCGTATGCTATGTGGCACAAATCGAGCGCGTTTCCCCCGGCATGCCCGCCGCCATCGGTGAGCTCCAGGGCACGGTGGTGTCCGTGTCACCCGTGCCGCTGTCTGAAGAGGAGTTCAACGAAATCCACCCGGAGGACTTCCTGGCATATCAGCTGAACCCCCAGACCTGGAATTACCCGGTGCATGTAAGCGCTCCAGGGCTGCCTGACGGAGTCTGGGATGTGATTATAACCACGGAAACCATCCGCCCCATTGAATTCCTGCTGGAAGGGAGCGGGCATGGTGCGCAATAAATCATCCAGGCAACCCCTAAGGACGGGATGGGCCAAAGTACCCATGGTGATGCAGCTGGAAGCGCTGGAATGCGGCGCTGCATGCCTGGCGATGGTGCTGGCGTGGTACGCCAAATGGCTGCCGCTTGAAAAGGTGCGCGCTGATTGCGGCGTGTCCCGGGACGGCTCCAACGCCCGTAATATGCTCATTGCCGCCCGCAGCTACGGGCTAATGGCCCAGGGTTTTCGCTATGAGCCGGAGCAGCTGAAACGGGAGGGGAGTTTCCCCTGTATCATTCACTGGAATTTTAACCACTTTGTGGTGCTGTGCGGCTTTAAGGGGGAGCGCGCCGTTATCAACGACCCGGCCCGGGGCACTGTTATTCTCTCCAAAGAAGAGTTTGACCGGGGTTTTACTGGTGTATGTCTGATGTTTGCTCCAACCGATGCCTTTGAGCCAGGCGGAAAGCCAAAGAGCATGCTGGCCTTTGTCCGCTCGCGCCTACGCGGCGCCCAGGCAGCCGTGGCGTTTGTGGTCCTGACCAGCCTGGCTACCGCCATGATTGGCATCATCAACCCGGCCTTCTCCCGCGTTTTTATGGACCGGCTTTTGACGGGGCGAAACCCGGAGTGGCTCGGGCCTTTCACCCTGGCGCTTGCTGTTCTGGCCCTGGCGCAAATCCTTATAGGTTTCCTTCAGGAAGTCCATTCGCTGCGCATTGAGGGCAAGTTCGCGGTGGTAGCCAACGCGGAGTTCATGTGGCATGTGCTGCGCCTGCCCCTCGCCTTTTTCTCCCAGCGCATGGTGGGAGATATCGCCTCCCGCCAGAGCGCCAACGCCGGGGTTGCCAACGCCTTGGTCCGGCAATTGGCCCCGTTGTTCCTGGATTTTGCCATGCTGGTGTTCTATCTGGTGGTGATGCTGCGCTACAGCGTCCTGCTTACTGCCGTTGGCATCGGGGCTATGGCGCTCAAGATGATTCTGGCAAGGATTATATCAAAAAAACGGGTCAACATCACCCGGGTGCAGATGCGGGACGCCGGCAGGCTGGCCGGGGCCACGGTGACAGGCATCCAGTTGATTGAAACCATCAAGGCCTGCGGTGCTGAGGACGGGTACTTTGAGAAGTGGGCGGGTTACCAGGCGTCAGTCAACACCCAGGTGGTGCGCTTTACCCGGCTGAACCACTGCCTGGGCAGCATTCCGGGGCTGATTTCCTCCCTGGCGGACGCGGCAGTGTTGGTTTTGGGTGTTTGGCTGGCGCTGCAGGGCCAGTTTACCGCCGGGATGATCCTGGCCTTCCAGGGTTTCATGGGCGCTTTCGCCACGCCTGCCGGCAATCTGATCTCAGCCGGACAGGGTGTTCAGGAGATGCGCGGGGATATGGAGCGCATTGAGGATGTGCTGTCTTATCCCCCGGATGTGCCTGAGCGAACTTCCCCCCTGCTCGAGGGTGACTGTGATAAGCTGCATGGCGGAATGGAAATGCGGGGAGTGACCTTTGGCTATGCCCCCCTGGGAGAACCGCTGATTGCGGGCTTTGACCTAAGCCTCAAACCGGGAGCCAGTGTGGCGCTGGTGGGGCCTTCCGGCTGCGGCAAATCCACGCTGGCCAAGCTGATCTCAGGCCTTTATAAACCCTGGCGGGGCGAGATTTTATTTGACGGCCGGCTGATGGAAGATATCACGAGGGAGATTTTCACCGCTTCCCTGGCGGTGGTGGACCAGGACATCATTTTATTCGAGGACAGCATCGCTGACAACATCAGGATGTGGGACACTTCCATTGAGGATTTTGAGGTGATCCTGGCGGCCCGGGACGCCCAGATTCACGATGATATCCTGCGCCGGGAGGATGGTTATCAGGGCCGAATCCTCTCAGGCGGCCGGGACCTCTCCGGCGGGCAGCGCCAACGGCTTGAAATTGCCCGTGTCCTGGCCCAGGACCCATCCATTATCGTCCTGGACGAGGCGACCAGCGCCCTTGACGCCCGCACGGAGTATGAGGTGATGCGTGGCATCAGGCAGCGGGGCGTCACCTCGGTGGTGGTGGCACATCGCCTGTCCACCATCCGGGACTGTGATGAGATCGTAGTGCTGGACCACGGCAAAGTCGTTGAGCGGGGCACCCACGACACACTTTATGCCCGGGACGGGCTCTACCGCCGGCTGGTGTCCAATGAGTAAGGGGAAGCGCAATGGGTTGGTTTGACGAGCAGATACGCAAGCGCACGCAGCAGGATGACGAGCGCTTTGCCCAGGCTTTTGCCGATATGGCTGGGGCTGTGCTTGGGCATCCACCTTTTCCCCAGGCTGACAGCCGGCAAGCCCAGGGCGCTATTATGCACATTATCTCCTATTACCGGCTGCCCCCGCCTGAGGACACGCAGACGGCTGAGGAAATTCCGGAGCAACTGGCGCGGCTGACCGCCCCCCTGGGCCTGATGCACCGCCGGGTGCGGCTGTCAGGTAACTGGTATAAAGAAGCTATTGGACCTATGCTGGGCACTACCAGGGAAGAAAAGGCTATCGCCCTTTTGCCGGGCGCATTTGGCAGCTACACCTATCTGGACCCGGATACCGGGAAGCGGGTCAAGCTGAACGCCCGCACAGCGGGAACTGTATCTGAGGACGCGCTCTGTTTCTACCGCCCCTTCCCCTTGAGAAAGCTTGGCGCGCGGGATTTGCTGTTCTATATTGCCAGGGCCCTCTCCTGGTCGGACCTGGCGTTGGTCTTCCTGGTGGCCTTTCTGGTAACGGGATTGGGCCTCCTGCTGCCGCGGATGAACCTCCTGCTGTTTGGGCCCGTTCTCAGTGGCGGCGCGTACAGTCTGCTGGCGCCTGTGGCAAGCGCCATGGTGGGGGTGATTGTGTCCATGGCGCTGATCACCACAGCGCGGATGCTACTGCTCTCCCAGATACAGACGCGGCTTGACCTGATGGTGCAGTCCGCCGCCATGATGCGGGTGCTCTCGCTTCCGGCCAGTTTTTTTAGGGGCTATAACGCTGGTGAGCTGACCAGCAGGGTAAGATCTGTGGGAAGCCTTAGCAGCCTGATAATAAACATCGCCCTCACCGGCGGGCTGTCAAGCCTGATGTCGTTTGCCTACCTGGGACAGGTAACGCGCTTCGCGCCGTCGCTCGCGGTCCCGGCGCTTGCCATCGTTTTGTCCACCCTGGCCGTTTCCGTGCTGTCCACCTTAGCCCAGGTACGCTATACACAGGAGCGCATGGAAATCAGCGCCAAGGAGAGCGGCATGGTGTTTTCCCTGATCAGCAGTGTGCAAAAGATCAAGCTGGCTGGGGCTGAGAAGCGCGCCTTCGCCAAATGGGCCGACTGTTATGTAAAAGGCGCCAGGCTTCAGTATGAACCGCCCTTCCTGGTCCGTTTTGGCCAGGTCATTCCCCAGGCCATCGCCCTGCTTGGCACGGTGCTCATCTACTTTGCCGCGGTGAGAAACGGAGTGGACACGGCGGGCTACATGGCCTTCAGCCTTTCCTTTGGGATGGTCAGCGGCGCCTTCGCTTCCCTGGCGGGGATGGTGTTCCAGGCGGCGGAGATTCGCCCGATGCTTCAGATGATTGGCCCGCTGCTGAAGGCCACGCCTGAAACAGCGCGGCACAAAAAAAGCGTCCGGCACCTCTCGGGCGGGGTAGAATTCAACCACATCTCCTTCCGCTACCATGAGCGGATGCCCCCGGTGCTTCATGACTTGAGCCTGAAAATCCGCCCGGGAGAGTACGTGGCCATCGTGGGGCGTACGGGCAGCGGAAAGTCCACCATCTTCCGCCTGCTGCTGGGCTTTGAGCAGCCACAGCGCGGCGCCGTCTACTATGATGGGCAGGACATGGCAACGCTTGACCTGCGCAGCCTGCGGCGCCACCTGGGCGTGGTGACCCAGGACAGCAAGCTGTTTCAGGGGGATGTCTTCTCCAACATCGCCATCTCAGCTCCCGGGCTGAGCCTGCAGGAGGCCTGGGAGGCGGCGGAAACAGCCGGCATCGCCCAGGATATCCGTGAAATGCCCATGGGCATGCACACCCTGCTGTCTGAGGGAGAGGGAGGCGTGTCGGGTGGGCAGCGCCAACGGCTGATGATAGCAAGGGCCATCGCTTCAAAGCCGCGCATCCTGCTGCTGGACGAAGCCACCAGCGCTCTTGACAACATCACCCAGCGGCAGGTTTCCCAATCACTGGAAAAACTCAAGTGTACCCGGATAGTCGTGGCCCATCGCCTGTCCACCATCCGGCAGTGCGGCCGCATCCTGGTGCTGGATGAGGGCAGGATCGCCGAAGATGGAACCTATGAGGATCTGGTGGCCCGGGGCGGCATCTTCACAGACCTGGTAAGCCGGCAGCAGGTGGAACCGGACTCTAAGAAAATGGAATCCAACACGTAACAACATCTGAAGGAAGGAAGTTAAGCGATGACAATGAGTGACAAGGTACTGCGCAAGCTTTTGGACTTTCAGCGCTTTGAGGGCGAGGAACGCCTGGGCAGACTGATAGACGGGGCGTTGGCGCGGTGGGTCAAAAAGGGCATCCCCCTTTCGGACGAAGACCTGGAACTCAATGCCGCGGGCGATCCTGATATCCTCAGAGAAGAGGGGGACACCCATGTGTGAACCGGTCACCATGGACCACATCTTCGGGGAATATCAGAGCAAGGTAAGCCGCTATATCCGCTCCAGAATCAATAACCACCACGACGCTGAGGATCTGGCCAGCGATGTGTTCCTCAAGGTGGAAACGGCCCTTGACAGTTACAACAGCGCCAAAGGCAGCCTGTCCACCTGGATATACGCCATTACAAGCAATGCTGTGCGGGATTATTACAGAAGGGCAAAACCCGTCATTCCCCTGGAAGAACAGGAGAACCTGCAGGATGGCGACGAAGCGGTGGATGACAAGGTGATTGGGCGCGAGCAGCTGGCCGAGTTGGCCCAGGCCCTTGATAGCCTTAGCCAACGGGAACGGGACATCCTCATTCTGCGCTTTTATGAGGGCCTAAGTCCCGGAGTAATCGCGCAGAAAATGAACATCTCCTACAGCAACGAGGGCTTCATCCAATCAACGGCGCTCAAAAAACTGCGCAAACTACTGGACAATAAAATGGAGGAACAGGTATGAACAAGAAACTGCTGTCACTGCTTTTGGTTCTGGCTTTGATGCTTCCCGTTTTGGGGCTGGCCGAAGGGATGATGCTGCCAAACCCGGTCCGTGAGGTTACCCGGGAAGAGGTTCTGGAGGCCACCGGGGCCAATCTGCTTGTGCCTGAGGATGCCACAGAGGTCGATTATTCGCTCATTGAAATCCCGGATCAGGAACCTCTGGGCCAGGTGCGCTTTGTCTTCCAGCAGGTAGAGTACATCTTCCGGGCCCAACTGGACAATGACCCCAATGATATATCCGGCATGTACCAGGATTGGGATACTGTAAAGCATGTTGTAATGGCTCCCTTCAGCGGTACCGTCTGCCTGCATGAATTCGGGGATGGCATCGCCCTGTGGCGCTACGAAAAGGAAGGCTATAATTTTGCCCTGGCCATGTTCAATGTTGCCACGGAGGAAGCGCTGCTGGAGATGTCTGATCTGCTTCTGTCTGACTTGGGCGAGGAGTAACACGCCGCTTTAATTCCGCAATCCCTGGCCGCGGCGCGGCCGGAAAAAATAAAGGAGGATACCATCATGACACTCAGGGATGACGATCTGAACAATGTATCGGGAGGCGCGGGCACCAACAGCATGGTCTATTATACTGTGGTCAAGGGAGACAACCTGCATAGCATCGCAAAGCATTACCAGAAGCATGGCCACTCCGGCGTAACCTGGGAAAGGATTTACGACTGGAACCGCGATATCATCAGCAACCCCGATTTGATCGAGACGGGCTGGAGGCTTCGCATTTATCTGTAATGAAGCAAAATCGTTTCCATTTTGGGTCCGCCGGCCGTCCGCCGCGCGGACCCTCTCTTGTTTTTCGTTCGCTTTCCTTGAAAAGCGGAATAAATATCCCGTATAATAATAAATGAGTCAAACAAGCTTGGTATAACCCTTTGGAGATGCCGATGGACACTGCAATGCCCCCTCCCCCCGCGTGCTATTTTCCGGATCGCCTGCTGGACAAATTGCGGGCGGGGCTTTGGGCGCCCGTTACGGTGGTGGAAGCACCCGCCGGATACGGGAAAACCACCGCGCTCAAACGCCTGGAGGAGTTGTGCGTGGGACAGGCGCGTGTCCATTGGTTCGCGGCCCTGAAGGAGGATGCCGGGGATGCATGGGAGCGCCTGTGCAAGGTGCTGTCAGGTATTGACCCGGCGGTTTCGGACAACTTGCTGGCCCAGGGCACACCTTCCCAATCCAGGCGCCAGCTGTGTGTCCAGGCTTTATGCCAGCTGCACTGCGCTGAAGAAACTGTTCTGATCCTGGACAATTTCCAAAACCTGCCAAGGGAGATGGAGGCGCTCATCTCCGCGGCCCTGTTGCACCGAGTCAGCCCCGGCCTTCATGTTATCATCTCCACCCAATATTTCCGCGCGGCACGCGAAACAGCGGAGGCCCTGTATCACCTTAACCGAATCACCACCAGCGATCTGACGCTTAACGCTCAGGAGATCCGCGCGCTTTTTGCCCAGGCGGGTATTAGCATCCAGGCCCATGAAGCTGATGTTCTATATCACCGCACGGAAGGCTGGCCGCTGGCAGTCTCATTGTTTCTGCGGGGCGGCGGGGATAACGCGGTTCTGTCCGAGAGCTGCCGGGCGGACTGCCTTTTGGCGGATGTCTATTATGACCGTCTATCTCCTTTGGAGCAGGCGCGGCTTCTGCCCTTTGCCCTGTTTGACGCCATTTCCGAGGGTCAAATGAGCCAGCTGTCAGGGGAGCCGGTCAGCGCGAAAACAAGAGAATTGGTGCGCCGAACGCCCTTGATCCGCTATGACGCGGCGGAGGGCGTTCATTACCCCCACGCCCTTTTGCAGGACTTCCTGCTCCTGCGCTTGAAAAGCGCCCCGGATGAGCAGCGAAAAAGCATATACATGAGCGCTGGCCAGTGGCATGCTGGTAAGGGGAATATCTGCCAGGCCATCGCTTGCTTCCATACCATTAAGGCCTATGAGCGGATCCTGGCGCTCCCCCTGGTTAACCTCTGCCATGCCCGGGCCGGCCAAGTGCCTTTTACGGCGGTGGCCCGGGAAATCCTGGCGTCCTGCCCCATGCCGGTTTTGGCCAAATACCCTATTTCGCTGTTGCGGCTGGCTTATTTCCTGTTTGCCGCCGCTGACTTCACAGGGTATGGCGTTGCTATGGAAAAAGCGCGGCAAATCACCGAAGAAAGCGGCGACATGACACTCAAAGGTGAGTGGCTGGTGATGGATGCGCTGTCAGCCTTCCCGGACGCCCATTTGATGGGCCAGCGCCTGAGTGAGGCCATAAAGCTGATAAAAGGACGCTGTCAGGTGGTGGCGGCTGAGGAACCTTTTTTGTTTGGATGCACGTCCATGTGGCTTCTTTTTTATACAAGCCCGGGCGAAGGAGATCGCATCGGCCGGGAGCTGGAAGATGCCGTCCGCCTGTACAATACGCTGACAGGCGGGCATGCCGGCGGCGCTGATGTTCTTTACCGGGCGGAGCTTGCCTGCATGCGCGGGGATCATGAGGAAGCCCGTTTACTGGCATATGAGGCGGGCCAGCTATCGGAGGATGCCAAGCAGCCCACTGTGTCCATTGGGGCCGCCCTGCTTTTGGGGCGAATCGCCATTTCCCACTCGGATGTGGAAGGCCTGAAGACCGCAATCGCTTATCTTGAGAGCAAGGCCTCTGCCTTCCCCTTCATGAAGGGCAGCGCCATGAACAAGGTGATGCTTGATACCAGCCTAAGGACACTCCGCGCCATGATGCAGCAAAACTGCCACAATCCAAAACGGGCGCAGCAGACAGAACCTGGGGAGGAAAGTCCGTCTGTCAACACACTGATGAACCGCTACGCTATCATCACGGATATCATACTGGAGGGGGACTACGCCAAGGCCATAGGCATCATTGAAGCCACCCTGCGCGTGGATAAAAGAGTATGCACCAAGGCAGCGGAATACTACCTCTACGTGGGCCTGGCCCTATGCTGCCTGGGCCTGTCACGCCAAACCCAGGCCCTGGAAGCGCTGGATAAAGCGATGGCCATCGGCTCCCCTGACGGGCTGGTATCCCTGTTTGTACATCACCGGGGAATCCTGACGATGCATTTTGATGACCCGGCGCTAAAAGAAAAATACGGCGCGTTTATTCAGTGCGTTCGCAGTATCAGGGCTAAGTTCCCGGGGGACTCCTTTTCTGCTTTGGCCGATGCCTGCCAGCGGGATTTCCCTGATTCGCTAACCCAGAGGGAACGCCAAATTGCCATTCTGGCAGCCCAGGGACTGCGCAACCGGGAGATTGCGGAGCGTGAGTTTATTTCTGAGCAGACGGTTAAGAACCACCTGAAGACCGTTTTCTCAAAACTTGATATTGACCGGCGTGCCAGGCTGGCCGATCTGTTATGCCCCTGAATATAGCCCTTTGGGGTCATGCGCGGCGGGCTTTCATGCCCCATCTTATTGATGGGATGGTGTTCATGCTGATTCCTAACATATTTTGGTGGGTACGATGGGTCTTAAGTATACCCGTCCATGGCCTGGGACCATGAGCTCCCCCGCAAATCCGTTGCTCATGACATGAAAGGAAGGAATACTACATGAAAAGAATTTTCAGCCTCCTGACCGCCCTCTTTCTGCTGGCAGCCATGCTGCCCGCCGCCGCGTCCATTTATGACCCGGACGCCTACCCCATGTATGTGAAAACCCCTGACGGTAAACAGCTGAATATGCGTGAGGAACCTGACCCGAACGCCCGGGTGCTCACCAAAATCCCTTATGGCGCCGAGGTCACGGTGTATCCGGATATCCTGGGCATGGTCTGGAACCATGTGCAGTATGGGATGTACAACGGCTATGTGAAAACCGAGTTTCTTACCGACCGCCAGCCCAAGCCCTTCATCACTCCCACGCCAAAGCCCACTGCCAAGCCCACGCCCAAGCCCACCCCCACCGCCACACCCTCACCGGCGGAGCTGATTGCCCGGGAGATCCAGGCAGCCCGCAGCCTGGGCCTTGTGCCCCAGGGGATGCTGTCTGAGGGCAATGTCACCTGGCAGGAATTGGACGGCCTGCTCACCAACGCCGTTCGCCTGAAGTCCAAAAATCCCGCCGCCATCAGAAGCCATGTTTACCTGACCCTGGAGGAATACCAGGCGGCCAGCGCCGGCGCCCAGTTCAACATTGTGCTGCGCGGCGTTGCGGCGGCTGAGATGTATGGCGCCCTGATCGATATGGGCGATGAGAACCCCAGGCAGGACCATTTCCATGACCCCTATATCGCCGACGCAGATGACATTGGTTTGGCTCAGGGCTACGCGGGGGTGGTAACCACCGATGACAGTTCAGACTGGCGCCAGCTTCCCATGCTGGACATGGTGATCACCGTGCTTGACCATGCAGACACCACTTCAGGGAATCCTGTGATGAGCATCGATGCGGAGCACCTCTTCTTCCCCACCCATCCCCTCACCCGCACGGACGCCATCCTGGGCGTATATCGCCTGCACCGTTCCTTCCACACCGGCATTGGCACCGTCCTGGTGACCCACACCCGCCAGGCAAACCTGCGGGCGGAACCTTCCATGAAAGCAACCATTGTGGGCAAAGCCGATCCGGGCAATGTCTATGAGGTGGTTGGCATCCCAACCAATGGCTGGTACCAGATCATGCTGCCAAACGGCACCACGGTGTTTATCGCGGCCGGCATGGTCTCCTTCACGATGAACTGATATCGGGGATTACCCTATTCAGCCACCGGCCAGTCCGGTGGCCTTTTTCTTCGGCTGCCTTCCAGGTTGACAGCCTCTGTCATATTGTCTAACATTGGTATTATGAACCAGTGCGCAGTAGGCGCCTAATCTATCTTTCACCTATGGACGCGGCCTTCGGTTAGGGTTTAAGCCCACCGGAATGTCGCGCAAACGACAAGTTGTGTGCCAACGCGGCACAAGAGGTGGGTATGGAATACCTGTCCGTAGAGCAATATGCAGCGATAAATGATATTCACCTGAGAACCGTTCAGCGTCATTGCCAGGCCGGAATTATTCCAGGCGCCGTTAAGCTGGGCAGCAATTGGCTTATCCCCAGGGATCTGGATACGTTACCCGGCGTCGGCCGAGAGGGCAAGACGGCTCAGTTTTCTCGACCAGTCACCGTATCCCTGGAGTTTGCCAGCGGCCAGGCGGACGCCTACCTTCAGTCGCTGCCGTGTGACCCTGCCCGTTGGCTTGCCCGCGGGCTTTTTGCATATTATCGCTGCGAATACGCGGAGTCGCTTGCCTCTTTTGACCATATTCCCAAAAGCAACATCAATTATTTGACCGCCAGGCTCTTCACGATGTATGCGGCCATTTGCCTGGGCGATTTTGAGCGTTATCGGCAAACCCGCGGGTTCTTTGATAACTCTCCCGGCGATGAATCACGCACGCCTGAACCACACTATGTTTTGGAATGCTTTCAGGCCAATATAAACGCCAGCCTTTTTATCACCCGCAATACACCCGAGTGGCTCAAAAAGGGAGACCTTTCGGTCCTGCCGCCATCCATGCGGGATTTGGCTTGGTATACCTACATCAAGTATCTGCAAATCAACAAGGATTACCGGGTGATGCTGGCAGCGGCGGAAGCCAGGATATCCAAACAGGACCCGGGGTACTATTCACTCAGCGACATCTATGTCTATTTGTACGCGGCGCTTGGGCACCTCAAACAGGATAACCCCGCCCAGGCCCGCGACCGCATGATGACGGTGATGCGGCTGGCGCTTCCGGACCGCTTCATCGGCCCCTTCGTGGAGACGCTCACCATAATGCAGGGCCTGACAGAACGCTGCCTGATGGAGGCCTTCCCGGAGAAGTATGACCTGGTAATCAGCCGCTGGAAGGGGATTTTTCCCCAATGGCTCAGGGCGCATAACGAGTTCGCCGCCTATAGCATCCCGGAGATCCTTACCAGGAGAGAACACCAGGTGGCGATGTATGCGGCGGATGGTCTGAACAATCCTCAAATCGCTCAAAAGATGTTTCTTTCCCTTTCGACAGTAAAAAAAGACCTCTCCTGTATCTATGACAAACTTGGCATCACCTGCCGCCGGGAGCTTAAAAACCTGTTTTGATAATATGGCCGTTTAGGCCCTCTTTTTGGCCTAACACCCAATCCCTCAGCTGGAATACCATAAGGCTGAACGGGTGCGCTGTGTTAATGCCAAAAGGAGTAAACCGCGATGAAAAACAGCGTGGGTAAAAGCCGGACCGATCTGCCCTATCTGAATAACCTGCCAATGGCGCTTGTTGTCTGTATCATCAACCTGCCCCTCGCGTTTCTAGTCCAGTATGGCCGGGCGCTTACAGTCCGCGACTTTGTCATTGACGCCGCCATATGCGGTGTCGTGACGGCCTTCACCAGCCTTGCGTATACACGCTGGGCAGTGGGCTCCCGCCGTGCCCACGGAGCTCTTCCTGCTCAGGTGCCCACCGGCGCATTTGTGCAAAGGATGCCACGGAGCTACTTTCCGCTGGCAGTCCTGACAGGCACGGCAGCAGCCACCCTGATGGCGCTTATCACATGGGCGCTTTTGACCTTTTATTCTGAGACTGACTACACCTTCCCGCGCTTTCTCGCCTGGAAGAT
Source organism: Eubacteriales bacterium (assembly GCA_028701335.1). GTDB lineage: Bacteria > Bacillota > Clostridia > Christensenellales > Aristaeellaceae > UBA6115. The sequence continues at coordinate 11,257 of JAQVQY010000009.1, read as the reverse complement.
CGGCTACTCCATCCTTCTTGCCGCCAAAGTGATTGAATTTGGCATCTTCAGGCATGTACAGCCTGACCTGGCGCGGCCTTCCGACCCACCCCAAAAGGGGCGGCAAACCGTTATCAACCCCCTGCCGCGGCGTGAAATGTTTTCCAGGCTTTACGCGAGCGTGACCACCGACTTCGGGATGAACATGCTCCTGGGCCTGGTCCTTGGCGGCACCATCATCCAGGGGGATATGGTGGTGCTGACGGGAGTCGCCCAAAGCGGCGTGGTCATCACAGGCCTGGTTCTTGGCATCATTGTCAGCCTGCTGATGGTCAGGCCCACCCTGGCGTCTGTACAGCAGATAGCCCTGGCAGGGAACCTTCCGCCAGCAGGCAAACCAAACCGATTCCTATCTGCCCTTCCCGCCAACCCCTGGGTACTGGCGGGCGTTTTGCTTCTGCCCGTTATGGCGCTCTCCTCTCTAAGCTTGTGGGCCGTTATGCGGTTCTTCGGCTTTGAGACGCTCAACTTCTTCCAGTTCTTCATCATCCGCACCGCTTACACAAAACTGTTGAGCCGCTTGGCAGAGGCGCTGGCCGTCCATCGTTACCGGCAGCTGCCGCTGCCTGAAACCAAGCCCCTGAAATTGGAGGTGGAACCGCATGTATGAACGCCTGAAAAGCCCGCTTAAAATCGGGAAACTAACCTTACCCAACCGCCTGGCGATGACCGCCATGGGCATCAACCTGGGCAAACCGGAGGGAGGCGTCACCGACGACCTGATCGCATTCTACCAGGCACGGGCCCAGGGAGGCGTGGGGCTGATAATCACGGAAGTCACGCGCATTGAGGGCGGCGCCGGCATCAGCGACCCCTGCCAGATGGCGGCCTACCGCCCGGGAGACATTCTGGAGATCCAGCGTCTGGTGGACGCGATCCATCGCTGGAACAGCCGCCTGTTTGTCCAGCTGCAGCATCCGGGTCGGGCAGCGTCTTCCTGGGTGGCCGGTGTTCAGCCGGTGTCATCCTCTGCGGTGGCCAGCCCTATGGGTGGTGAAGTGCCCCGCGCGCTCTCCCTGTCTGAATGCAAAGAGATGGCAGGACGCTTCGTAAACGCCGCCCACATCGCCCAGATGGCTGGTGCGGACGGTATTGAGCTTCACGGGGCTCACGGCTACCTCATCAACCAGTTCCTTTCCCCCGCCATGAACTACCGTGAGGATGAATACGGCGGCAGCTTTGAAAACCGTATGCGCTTTATCCTGGAAATCCTTCAGGGAATCCAGGAGACCTGCGGCCAGCGCTTCCCCGTGTCGGTACGCATCAACGCTCAAGAGGCGCTGCCAGGCGGCATAGACCAACCGGAGGCCGCCCGCATCGCCAAGGCGCTGCAAGACGCGGGCGCCAGCCTTATCAATGTCAGCTGCTATACCGAAGGTTGTATTGAGCCGGGCACCTATTCCCAGGGTTGGAAAAAACACATGGCCCAGTGCATTAAGCAATCGGTAAGTATCCCGGTCCTGTCCGTGTGCAATATCAAAGAACCGGAAGCTGCTGAAAAGCTGCTTGAGGAAAGCGCCTGCGACCTGGTGGGCCTGGGCCGGGCGCTGCTGGCTGACCCGGACTGGCCGCGCAAGGCCTTTTCAGGGCGTGAGAGTGAGATACGAACCTGCATCGGATGCCTGAGCTGCTTTGGCGAAATCTGCAGCCTCAAGCGCATCAACTGCGCTGTCAACCCCCTAACGGGGCATGAACGGGAGTACGGGCATCCGTTGGTTAATGGCGCCGGGCGCACGGTTGCCGTCGTGGGCGGAGGCCCTGCGGGCGTCCAGGCTGCCCTGACACTTAAGGAGCGGGGCTTTGCGCCCGTGTTGTTTGACGAAAACGCCACCACCGGCGGCGCCCTCAATATCGCCGATAAGGGCCATGGCAAGGAGAAAATCACCCGGCTGACGCAATCCCTTCATACACAGCTGGAAAAAGCAGGTGTCCGGCTGCGCCTGGGTGAGCGCGCAACGGTGGAAAGCCTCGATAAGATTAATCCTGAAGCGGTGTTCCTGGCCTGCGGGGCAGAACCTTTCTTGCCGCCTGTGGAAGGCATCAATAAAAACCATGTGGTCACCGCGGAAAGCGTACTGCTGGGCCAAACCGATCCCAAGGGCCGCGTGGCCGTCATCGGCGCGGGGATGACAGGCCTTGAGACCGCCGAGTTGCTGGCCCTTAAGGGTCGTGAAGTAACAATTGTGGAGATGCTGGACACCTTGGGCGTTGGCGCCTATCCGGCGGTGGTCAGCGACATCATGGGCCGCGTTCTCCCTCAAGGAACACAGGTGCTTCTGGGGCACAAACTCATCAGCGTTGGCGATAACGAAGTGAATCTCCAAAGGCTCGCTGACAGCCAGAACGTAACCATAGCTGCCGACTGGGTGGTGATGGCCGTAGGCGTCTCACCAAGGAGGTCGCTTGCGGATGCCTGCGGGGAGCGCTTTGGACAAGTCCAGGTGATTGGAGACGCGTTAAAGCCCGGGCGCATCCTGGAGGCCATGCAGGATGCCCAGGGCAAGGCGTTTGTGTTTGATCCGGACCAGAATTGAAAGGAGAAGAAAACCATGCAAGCAAGCAACTTTACCCCCCTTGACAAGCTTCAAAATTTCATGAAAGACGGCTCAATGAACAGCCAGTACGGCATCCAATTCTTCGCCATCGCTGATCCTGAGGCGGCAGCCCGGGCGCTGCCCCCGCCCCTTAAACTGATCAACCCTGAGGCCCCGGTCTATTACGGTTACATCGTCAACATCCGCGAGCCTACCTTCGCTCCCTGGTACATGGAGGGCGGCGTCGGCCTGATGGCGCGCCATGGGGAGACCACGGGACTCTACTTCCTGGGCCTCCAGCTAAGCGGGCCGGGCGCTTTGATGGGCGCCTTCTCTGGCCGGGAAGGTTCAGGCCTTCCCAAGAAACTCTGCGAGCGTATCGTAGTGGAACGCGAGGGCAACTGGGGCCGCTGCATGATCCAGCGCAACGGCGTGCCGCTGGTGGAAGTCACCCTGCGCATGGGCCGTTACAATGACCCGGGCTTCTCGTCCGAGCAGGAAGGATGCACGCGGGAGAACCCCATCACCACCGAAGGGGGATGCCTGCTGCACAAATACCAAATTGCGTCTGAAGGATTCACCAACATGCATCTCTTATTCTATGACAGCCCCACCACATTCTACAGCTGGGAGCCTGCGGAAGCGGAGGTGGCGCTTTGCTCCTCCAGGGATGATCCCTGGGGAGCGGTGCCTATCACCAGGGTCCTTGGCGCCGGCTGGATGGTGAGCGACAATTTTGTGCGGGGACAGCATAGCTTGTACCAGTATCCCGCGGAGGAGACGATGCAAACGATGCAATATTTGTTCTCCGGGCGTTATGACCAATGCACGCTGACGCGCCATCACCAACATTATGAGTAAACAGGAGGATAAAGCGGTGGACAACAACAAGGGATACTTCCTGGGCAAAAACGCCGTGGTAACGGGCGCGGCCTCAGGCATCGGCCTGGCGCTGTGCGAAGAGCTCTTGGCCCAGGGCGCGGGCAAGGTGGTGCTGGCTGACATCAACGACGAAAACCTGCGTACACACGAAAAGCGGCTGGAGCGCCAGTATCCGGGCCAGGTCAAGGGCATTCGCTGCGATGTCACCAAAGAGGCGGAGGTGCGGCGCATGATCGGTGAGGCGGTGGCATTATTGGATGGCCGCTTTGACCTGCTGGTCAACAATGCCGGCCTGGGCCTCTCCGGTATGTTCACGCCAATAGCATCAGACAAAAACCTCTCGGAAAAACTGAAACTGCGGGTGCAGACCAATGACGACTGGGAAAAAGCTTTCGCCATCAATTTCTATGGCGCTCTCTACGGCAGCCGCGCCGCCATCAAGGTGATGACACCCCAGGGCGGCGGGCAGGTGGTCAACATCATCTCCGGCATCGCCTGGTCTCCCATGGCCTATCAAACCATGTACGCAGCCACCAAGGCGGCGCTGAATATGCTGACGCTGACCCTGCGATATGAGTACTGGGACGAGAACATCAAGTTCAACTCCGCCACACCCGGCACAACCCTCACGGCGATATGGGGAGAGGTAGGCCCGCCTGAGGGCGCCCAGACCGCCCAGGAGTCCGCCCGCAAGATATTAAAAGGCGTGGCGAAGAACCAGCGGCTGATTCTGGGCGACAAGGGGGACGAAGAAGGTGCCCCGCATTGCTTTGACCCATCAATGGAAGAGGGGTTGGACGATTACTTCATTAACGTCGCGCGCGTACGCCGCGGCGGGAAGCTGACCATTTAGGGCTCAGTTGTATTTTTTTGAAGGCCTTGCGAAAGCTCGCCCCGGCAATTGACACCGGGGCGAATTTAGTCTATAACATAAGCAATTTACGGCCTAAAAATCCGATACCCGCCGCGTACCAAAGAGTGATACGCGCAAAATGTGAAAGGAAGAGTGAACCATGAAAAAAATCCTCAGCCTCCTGACTGTCCTGATCCTGTTGGCTTCCCTTCTGCCTGCCACCGCTTCCATCAATGTCCCTTCCTCCACCATGTATGTCAAAACCGCCAACGGAAAGACGCTGAACCTGCGTGAGCAACCCGATGCCAACGCAAAGGTCATCGCCAAAATTCCCTACGCCGCCGAAGTGCAGGTGTATTCTGACTTCCTCGGCATGGTTTGGTACCATGTGCAGTACGGCATGTACAACGGTTATGTGAAAACCGAATTCCTGAGTGACAAAAAGCCAAAGCCCCATGTCACCCCCACACCCAAGCCCACGGTCAAGCCCACCCCAACCAAAGCGCCCTCCCCTGAAGAACAGACTGCCATGGAAATCGCCGCGGCCAAAGCCCTGGGCCTGGTGCCCAAGGGAATGATCTCTGAGGGCAACATCACATGGCAGGAGCTGGACCAGCTGCTCACCAACGCCATCCGACTGAAGAACAAGAATCCCTCGGCAACCCGCGGCCATGTATACCTGTCACTTGCCGAATACCAGGCGGCAAATGCCGGCTTTGATTTCAACATCGTCCTGCGCGGCGTGGCAGCCGCTGAGATGTATGGCGCGCTGATTGACATGGGTGAGAGCGACCCCTCCTTCAATCACTCCAACGACCCCTTTGTCGCTGACAGCGCCACCATTGCGCTCTGCCAGGAACACGCGGGGATATCCAGCAATCTGGTGGGCGACTGGCGCGCGCTGCCGATGCTTGATATGGTGCTGACCATCATTGACAACGTGGACGCTGTCTCCGGAAAGCCGGTCATGACCCTTGACGCGGACCATGAGTTCCTCCCCAACAATCCCTTCACTCGCGCGGAAGCCATCCAGGCGGTTTACCGGCTTTATAACTCCTTCCATCAATTCCTGGGCAAGGTGACCGTCACCCATAAGCGGCAGGCTAACCTGCGGGCGCAGCCCTCCATGGACGCCGCCATCGTGGGCAAGGTCAATCCGGGTGAAGTCTATAATGTGGTTTCTATCCCAAAGACAAGCTGGTATGAAATTCAGCTGCAGAACGGCAAAACAGCTTACATCGTCGCCGGCATGGTTGCCTTTGAAATGAACTGATTCGGCGCGCGTTCGCCAAATATGGAGGTAATCCTATGAAAATCCTGCGCATTCTGCTTATCCTGGCCTTGATGGTGTCGCTGCAGGCGCCCGGCGCCCTGGCGGAGATGACCGGCCTGCCCAACCCCATCCATGAGGCCACCCGGAGAGAAGCTGAGGAGGCCGCAGGCGAATTCTTCTCCCTGCCCCCGCTGCCTGACGGTGTGGAAGAAGCCGATTACAGCTACATCGACGCCCTTCAGGGCGATCCTAAAGGCAGGGTCATCGCCCAGGCGATGTTCGATTACCAGGGGACGCGCTGTTTGCTCCGCGGGGCCCTTACGGACGAGCTTGAGGATTTCTCCGGCATGTACCACGAATGGACCTTTGACCGGGGGATGCGCATCGGCGTTTTCCATGGGCGCGTGATGTTTGTGGACGGCGGGCCAGGCGTTGCCCAGTGGTACGATGTCCTGCAGAGCTCGACCTACTCCGTTTCTATTGATGAAGGCGCGACGCTTGAAAAGCTGATGACGCTGGCCAACAGCATGGCGGAATATCAGTATGAGGAACCTCCGGAAATCCCCGGCGAGGGGCTGGAGGGCATCGTGCTCCCCGGCCTGGCCTGGGCTGAGAAAACCGATTCCGTTGCTCTGGCCAAGGCCCTTGGTTTCGCCCTTGAAGAACCGCAGGGCGCTGAAAACCCAAGGTATTACCTCTACCGCACCAACGGTGACGATCCCCTCGCCGCAGTCCGCTATGAACTGGAGGGAAGGCAGCAGGTCTTTTGGGCACGTGAAGGCGATGAAGCCTTCGATATATCAGAGGTCTACCATCCATGGCCCAAGTGGGAGATCGCCGCGCTTGGACCCTTCGAAACAATCCTTAGCTACGAACCCGGCGGAGAGGGCCTGATCACCTGGTTTGACCACCAGGCGGGCGTCAACCACGCTGTCGCGGTGGTCACAGACGCTTCCCCTGAAACGCTATTGGCAGCAGCATCACCTTTCATCTGACAGCTGGCCCAAGTCCAATAAAAAGCCTCCCCGTGCCAAGTCCCGGGGAGGCTTTTTCTGGAGAAAGACGTTCAGGCGTTATAGGTTCCGGCGGCTGTATCCCCACCCTTTCCCGTCCAGTTGGTGTGGAAGAAATGCCCGCGTTCCCTATCCACCCGCTCATAGGTGTGGGCACCGAAATAATCACGCTGGGCCTGGAGCAGATTGGCCCCGCCGCGCCCCGAGCGCAGCCCGTCATAGTAACTAAGAGCGCTGGTCATCGCCGGCAGCGGGATGCCTTCCTGTAGAGCGGTGGCCGCCACCTCGCGCCAGGCGGGCAATGCGCCGGCTGTGGCCTTGGTGAAGTAGGGCGCCAGCAACAGGTTGCCAAGGGCTGGATCATCCTCATAGGCTTCCTTGATTTTTCCCAGGAAGGCGCTGCGGATAATGCAGCCTCCGCGCCACATCATGGCGATACCGCCAAAGTTCAGGTGCCATCCATAGGTCTTGGCGGCCTCCGCCATCAGCAAATAGCCCTGGGTGTATGATACGATTTTACTGGCGTACAGCGCCTGGCGGATGCGTCCAGCGAAGGCTTTCTTGTCGCCTGTAAAACTTGGTTTTTGCCCGGCCAGCACCACGGCTGCCCGCATCCGGCTTTCCTTGTCTGCGGAGAGGTAGCGGGCGAATACGGCTTCTGCAATCAATGTGAGGGGAACTCCCTCATCCAGCGCCGTAGCGGCCGTCCACTTGCCGGTGCCCTTCTGACCAGCCGTGTCGAGGATTTTGTCAATCAGGGGACGGCCGTCCTCATCCTTCATGGCCAGGATATCGGAGGTAATCTCGATCAGATAGCTGTCCAGCTCTCCCTTATTCCACTCCGCGAACACTCCAGCCATCTTATCAGGCGCCATGCCAAGCAGGTCACGTAAAAGCAGGTATGCCTCCGCAATCAGCTGCATGTCGCCATACTCAATACCATTGTGCACCATTTTGACAAAATGCCCCGCCCCGCCCTCACCTACCCAGTCGCAGCAGGGCTGCCCGTCCACCTGGGCGGCGATAGCCTGCAGGATAGGCTTAACCACCGGCCAGGCGGCCGGAGATCCGCCCGGCATCAGGCTGGGCCCTGTCAACGCGCCTTCCTCGCCCCCGGAAACCCCAACGCCAATATAGTGCAGGCCATGGCTTTCCACATATTCAAGCCTTCGGGCGGTGTCTGTAAAGTGGCTGTTCCCCCCGTCCAGAATGATGTCCCCCGCCTCAAGAAGGGGCACCAGCTGCGCAATGAAATCATCCACTGGCTTCCCCGCCTTCACCATCAGCATCACCTTGCGGGGCTTTTCCAGGGCATCCACCAGCTCTTTGAGGCAGGAAACGCCGATGATGTTCCTGCCCCTGCCCCTGCCCTCCACAAACTCCTTCACCTTGCTGGTGGTGCGGTTAAATACCGCCACGGAAAAGCCTTTGCTCTCCATGTTCATCACCAGGTTTTCGCCCATCACCGCCAGCCCCACCAGCCCAATGTCCGCTTTAATCATGCTGTTCTCCTTCCCGTTGCGTTATCATCATTGTACCCAGCGACAGCGCGCGATTTATGAGGCGTACACCGTCTCTCCGCCCATGATGGTCCTCTCAACCTTCAGCTTCCTGATTTCATCGGCAGGTATCTCCTCAATGTCCTCAGAAAGAATCACCAGGTCCGCCAGCTTGCCTGTACGGATGGACCCCTTGATTCCCTCCTCAAAAGCGTTATAGGCGGAGCCCATGGTATAGGCGTAAATGGCCTCATGCAGCGACAGCTTCTGGCCGGGAAGCCACCCATCCAGCGGCTGCCCATCATGCCCCCGTCGGGTGACTGCATGATAGATGCCCATGAGGGGCCGATAGTCCTCCACCGGGCAGTCCGAGCTTCCGGCTATGTGAATTCCCCGGCGCAGAAAATCCTTGAAGCAATAGGCCAGGCTCGCCCTTTGGGTACCAAGCCGGCCTTCAATAAACGGCAGGTCGGAGGGAATAAAACCCGGCTGAACATCAGCCGATACTCCCTGGGACTTCATCCGATCCAGCAAGTCCGGCGTGGACAGGGAGGCGTGGATGATGCGGAAACGCGGGTCGGCATCCGGATACGCCGCCTGCGCTTCCCGGAATACCTCCAGCACGGCATCAATCGCCCTATCCCCAATGGCGTGGGCGGCCACCTGCATCCCCGCCTGATGGGCGGCGACAACCAACTCCTGTAATTGCTCTCTGGCATGCAGGGCAATACCCCGGTTACCGGGGTCATCCGCATATGGGGCCCTGAGCCAGGCGGAACGGCCGCCCAGGGATCCGTCAGCCAATATCTTAAGAGGGCCTATCCGAAAGCGGTCATCACCAAAGCCGGTTGTATATCCCATGGCGATGAGGCTTCTCAATTTTTCCGGTGATGTGACCAGCATCTGCTCGTTGACCCGCAGAGGCAGTTTTCCCTTATCAGCCAACTCCCTATAGGCCTTGAACAGCCCCTCCGCTTCCCCGCCAAAGGCCCCCAGGTCGTCCGTCTGGACCGAGGTAAGCCCCGCTTTCACGAAGTCACTTGCAGCCAGGGAGATGAGCCGTTTGGCCCCGCTTGATGTTAAATCACCAGCGGGCGGCCGCGCCAAATCCATGGCGTTTTCCTTCAAAATTCCTGTTGGCTTTCCATCCCCGCCCAATTCAATCATCCCGCCCGGGACTTTCGGAGGATGTTCAAAAATCCCGGCTTCCCGAAAAGCGCGTGTGTTCAGGACGCTGATATGCCCACATTTACGCTTGAGCGCGATGGGATAGTCAGCGGAAACCCGATCCAAATCATGGCGATCAGGCATCCGGCCTTCCCGAAACCCGGTCTGATCCCAGCCACGGCCTGTGATCCAGGTCCCATTAAGCGGGTGAATGACCTTGATATGCGCAATCAGCTTTTCCTGAAGGCCGCCAATGCTTGTCAGATCATCCAAATCCACCGTCCCCTTGTTCAGGGCATAGCCATAGAGATGAAGATGGCTGTCGTTAAAGCCAGGGAGGATTGATCTGCCTCCGGCGTCAATGACCTGGGTGTGCCTTTTTCGCAGCGCTAAAATCCCCGCGTTGACGCCCACCGCCGCGATTTTCTTATCCCTGACTGCGACAGCCTCCGCCTTTGGGGTGCCCGCTTCCATTGTCAGAACACTGCCGCTATGTATAATGAGGTCTGTCGATATCCCTCCCTCACCCGCAAGTTGCTGCAAGTCATAAGTATAGCAGATTTTCCAGTCCCCTCAAGCCTTCACGAAGGCCCCCTGAAAAACCCACAATTGCATACTATTCCAATAGATGGTATCATTAAGCATCTTATTTACGCCTATTATCCATGGTATTCATTTGGGACTGAGAAAACAAAGGAGGTAGCCTATGAAACGCACACTCGCCTTGCTCCTCGCCCTGCTCTTGATCCTGTCCCTGGCATCCGCCCAGGCACAGGACGCGACCTACACCACCCTGTACTCCGGTGAGGTAACCACCCTCAACTACCTCACCACAGCCACCACCAACGAGTTCGCTGTTGCCGCCAATGTCATTGATACCCTGGTGGAATATGACAGGCTAGGCCAGGTGCAGCCCTCATTGGCTGAAAGCTGGGAGGTCAGCGAAGACGGCCTAACCTGGACTTTTCACCTGCGCAGGGGCGCCCAGTGGGTGAACGGCGCGGGAGAGCCTTACGCCGAAGTAAAGGCAGATGACTTTGTGGCGGCCGCTGAATATATCCTCAATGCCGCCAACGCTTCTTCCACCGCGGACATCATTTACAGTGTGGTGGAAGGCGCCGAAGCTTACTATCAGGGTACCGCCGCCCCCGAGGAAGGGGAGGAACCGGCTCCGGTGATGCCCTGGGAGACTGTGGGCATCAAAGCATTGGATGACTATACCCTGGAATATCGCCTGAACTCGCCTATCCCCTATTTCCTTTCCATGACCACCTACGTCTGCTTTATGCCGGTCAACCGCCAGTTCCTGGAGGAGAAAGGCGCGGGCTTTGGCCTGGCCACCGGCAACGACACGATCCTCTATAACGGCGCGTATGTCCTCTCTGAGTTCAAGCCCCAGGAAAAGCGCATTTACACCAAGAACGCCGCCAACTGGGATGCGGGCAATGTGCTGATTGAAACCATCGAGCAGCTCTACAACAAGGAAGCGACCACGCTATCGCCTGAGCTTTACCAGCGCGGCGAAATTGACGAAGCTTCCATTGACAGCGCAATTGCCAATGAGTGGCTCTCCAATCCTGAGACGGCCGATCTTATACGGCCTGTGCGCCAGAGTGGCTTCTACTCCTACTTCTACGCGCTGAACTTCAAGCCGGAGTTTGACGCAGCCTATGAGCCGGAGAACTGGAAGATCGCTGTGAACAACGAGAACTTCCGTCAGTCGATTTACTATGGCCTGGACCGCGTCAAGGCCATGATGTGCATTGAACCGGATCAGCCGGAATCGATCATCTTCAACACGATCACGCCCCCGGAGTTCGTGTCCATCGATGGCCTGGACTACACGCAGATGGGCGCCCTGGCGGAGATCACCGCGCTGGGCACGGATACCTTCAACGAGGAAACCGCCCTTTCCTATAAGGAAGCTGCCGTAAAGGAACTCACGGAAGCGGGCGCAACCTTCCCGATCAAGATCCTCATGCCCTACAATCCGAGCG
>JAQVQY010000066.1 GCA_028701335.1 Eubacteriales bacterium | reverse complement strand
TCGTTTTTCCTGCGCTTCCTGGTATACTTGTGGTAGCTCATGATGATCCTCCTGATGTTTTGTGGTGAATCCATCTTACAGGATTGTCATGAGCTTTTCTGTTTCACTATATTCTACAACTCACCCCTGATCCGTGCTCAGGGCAAGCAGCAGGAACTCGATGCCAAAAACGTTTTTGATCCAGGCAGGATGCAGCGTATCTTCTCCGGGCTTCGGCCAAAGGCCTGATGGCGGTCTTGCGCTAGCCGTGTTCAATCACTTTCGGACCAGGCACCATTCACCGGGCGGTGGAGCTTATTCGCCTTAGGGCGGTGCTGATGCTGGTTTTCAGTTCCCGGACGCCAAAGGGTCTGGTGATGAATTCCTCCATCCAACTCTTGCATTGCCCCAGCTCATTTGCTATGATAAACAAGCCGTATGGGACGTTGGGCCTCGTGCGATTCCATGGTGTGAATCCTGTCAGGTCCGGAAGGAAGCAGCAGTAAGCGCAAGTTGGGATGTGCTGCGGGTTTACCTGGCATCCCATGCGGTATTTGTTTTTTGTTGGGCTTTATGCTTATCAGAGCGAAACGGAGGATTATGGCATGTGGAACATCCCTGAAGCGCTAAACGCGGACCCGGAGATCTGGCAATCCATCTTTGATGAATGCGCCAGGCAGGAAAGCCACCTGGAACTTATTGCCAGTGAGAACTTCGTCAGCCCCGCCGTGCTGGCCGCCATGGGCAGCCCGCTGAACAACAAATACGCCGAAGGATATCCCGGCCGGCGCTACTACGGCGGCTGTGAGTATGTCGATGTGGCGGAGAACCTCGCCCGGGACCGGGCCTGCGCGCTTTACGGCGCTGAACACGCCAACGTGCAGCCCCACAGCGGCTCCCAAGCCAACATGGGCGCGTATTTCGCCTTCCTGAAGCCCGGCGACACGGTGCTGGGCATGAGCCTCAACCACGGCGGCCACCTCACCCACGGTAGCCCTGTGAACATCTCCGGAACCTACTTCCATTTTGAGTCCTACGGCCTTGATCCAGCCACGGAGTACATCGATTATGATGCCATGGCCGAGAAAGCCCTTCAGGTAAAGCCAAAAATGATTGTGGCGGGCGCTTCGGCCTACTCCCGGATTATTGACTTTAAACGCTTCCGGGAGGTGGCGGATTCAGTAGGCGCCATTTTTATGGTGGATATGGCCCACATTGCGGGCCTGGTAGCCGCCGGCCTGCACCCCTCTCCCATCCCCTATGCCGATGTGGTTACCACCACCACCCATAAAACCCTGCGCGGCCCCCGGGGCGGGATGATCCTCTGCAGGGCGGAACACGCCAGGGCTATCGATAAAGCCATTTTCCCCGGCATCCAGGGCGGTCCTTTGATGCACATCATCGCCGCCAAGGCTGTGTGCTTCAAGGAAGCCATGGAGCCAGAATTCAAAACATATTCATCCCAGGTCGTTAAAAACGCCAAGGCCCTGGAGAAAACCTTCACCCAGCTTGGTGTACCCATGGTCTCCGGCGGCACGGACAACCACCTGCTGCTGCTGGACTTCTCCGACATGGACATCACCGGCAAAGAGGTGGAAACACTCCTTGGGGAGGCCAACATCACCGTCAACAAGAACATGGTGCCCAAAGACCGCCGCAAACCCAACGAAACCAGCGGTGTGCGCATCGGCACCCCAGCCCTTACCACCCGGGGAATGATGGAAGAGGACATGGACCTGATCGCCCGCCTGATTACCCGCATCATCAGGGAAAAGGAAGCCGCGATTCCTGAGATCAAAAGGCAGGTGGCCAAACTGGCCCAGGCGTATCCTTTGTTCGCATAAGCCACATAGCCAACTTTCGCGGCCTGCCGCAGCACACGGCAGGCCGCGTTTTTTATTGCGGCACGGGCCCAAAATTCCCCCTGAAGGCCTGATATGTTATAATGTTGTGTGAGGTGATTAATTTGCAGGAGACCTGCGTGCTGGTCGACGGCCACAGCCTGATGTACCGGGCTTTTCATGCCCTGCCCCCCATGGACGCGGACGGAGTGCCCACAAACGCGGTGCATGGCTTTTTGAGCATGCTGATCAAGGCTTTTGAGGAGCAGGCGCCCCAATACTGCATCGTGGCTTTTGACACCCACGGGCCCACGTTCAGGGACGCCATATACAACCAATACAAAGCCACCCGCTCCCCCATGCCTGAGGAGCTGCGCCCCCAGTTCGCGGTGATTCAGGAGATTCTCACCGCCATGCACATTGGCGTGGTAGCGCTTGAAGGATATGAGGCGGATGACCTGATCGGCACGCTGGCGCGGCAGTTAAAGGAGCGAAGCGTGCGCGCGCTGATCCTGACAGGCGACAAGGATGACCTTCAGCTGGTGGATGATGGCGTTCAGATGCTCTTCACCCGAAAGGGGATATCGGAAACCGTGCTTTTTGACCCGGCCGGTGTAAAGGACTATTTCGGCGTAACCCCTGAACAGGTAACCGACTGGAAAGGCCTGATGGGGGACTCCAGCGACAACATCCCCGGCGTGCCCGGTGTGGGTGAAAAAACAGCGCTGAAACTGCTTCAGGAGTACGGCACCATGGATGAAGTCCTGGCCAACGCCGGCAACATCAAAGGCAAGCTTGGCGAGAGGCTGGGAACCTTCGCCGACCAGGCCAGGTTGAGCCGCGAGCTGGCCACCATCGACCGGAATGCGCCCATCCAGCTGAGTTTAAAGGATGCCAGCCTTGACCGCATGGCGGAGGGGCTTGGGGCCATGCGGAAGTACCAAATGAGCGGCACTTCCGAGCGCCTCAAGCGCCTGATTGGCGGGATGGCACCCCACCGGGCGAACCGGGCCGAGCCCATGCCGGAGGCGCCCTGGGCAACGGTAAAGGACAAGGCGGGGCTTCTGGCGTTCCTTGACAAGGCGCCGGATGGTCCAGCGGTGATTTTCACCACGCAGGAAGAACTCTCCATCGCCTGGCCGGAAGGGCCAGCCGCCCAGGTGATCCTTGCCAGCGGGCAGCAGGACCTCTTTGGCACCGCCAGCGAGGGTATGACATCCACCGGGGCGCTTAAAATCCTCGCCCCCCGGCTAACGGACGGTTTTATCGCGCACAACGCCAAGGCGCTCTACCACAAAATGCGTGTAGCCGGCGAGCCGTCCCCTGCCCTGGCCTTTGACACCATGGTGGCGGCCTACCTGCACAACTCCCAGGAGCGCAGTTACGCGCTGCAGTCCTTTGCCCAGCGTAACGCCCGGGGCGTGGCGGAATTGTATACCGCGCAGCTTAATCAGCTTAAGGACGAGGGCACGGAAAAGCTCTATTATGACATCGAACTGCCTCTGGTCCGTGTGTTGTACGACATGGAGCGGGAAGGCTTTCAGGTAGCAGGCGGGGTCCTTGAAGGCCTGGGGGCCGATTTTTCCAGGCGTTCAGAGGAACTAAAGGAGGAAATCTACCGGCTGACCGGCGTTTCCGGCTTCAACCTGAACAGCCCGCAGCAATTGGGCAAGGTGCTGTTTGAAACCCTTGGCCTTCCCGCCGGACGCAAAACCAAGTTCGGCTACAGCACGGACGCTGCGGTGCTGGAGAGCATATCCGACCTTCACCCAGCCATCCCGCTGATTCTTGAATACCGCCAGGTGACCAAACTCAACAGCACCTACATTGACGCGCTGCTTCGCAAAATGGACGGTTCCGGGCGCATCCACACCACCTTTGACCAGACCGGCACGTCCACCGGGCGCATTTCTTCCGCCGAACCCAATCTGCAGAATATCCCCATCCGCACAGAAATGGGCCGGGAAATCCGCCGCGCCTTTATCGCCAAGCCCGGCTGGCTGCTGGTGGACGCAGACTATTCACAGATTGAGCTGAGAATCCTGGCCCATATGAGCGGGGACGAAGCGATGTGTGACGCCTTCCTCAAGGACCAGGATATCCACCTGCGCACGGCGGCGGAGATCAATGGCGTGGCGCTGGACGAAGTGACCCCGCGGATGCGCTCTGACGCCAAGGCGGTAAACTTCGGCATCGTTTATGGCATCAGCGACTTCGGCTTGGCACGTAATCTGAACACCACGCGCAAGCGCGCGTCGGACTTCATATCCCGCTATTTCGAGCGCTATCCCCAGGTGCACCAATTCATGCAGGACACGGTGAAGTACGGCTATGAGCACGGCTACATCGCCACCCTCTTTGGCAGAAGGCGGTTGCTGCCGGAGCTTAAGAGCGGCAACGCCAACACCCGCAATTTCGGCGAGCGCGCCGCCATGAACACGCCCATCCAGGGCACGGCGGCTGACATCATCAAGGCGGCCATGGTTCGGGTCCACGCGGCGCTGGATGAACACGGGCTGAAAGCCCGGCTCATCCTCCAGGTGCACGATGAGTTGATTATCGAGGCGCCGGAGGAAGAGGTGGAGGCAGTCACCCGGCTGCTGAAGGCCAGCATGGAGCAGGTAGCGGAGCTGAAAGTGCCTTTAAAATGCGACATCAAATCAGGAATAAGTTGGTATGACACGAAATAAGCCTTACATCATCGGGCTTACCGGCGGCATCGCCTGCGGGAAGTCCAACCTGACCTCCGCCCTCATTTCCTGTGGCGCTGTGGTGATTGACGCGGACGAGATCTCCCGCGCCATTACGGCCGCGGGGGGCCTTGCCCTGCCCGGTATCCGCGCCGCTTTTGGCGACGGTGTTTTTTGGGGAGAGGAACTGGATCGCCGGAAGCTGGCCGGCCTGGTGTTTTTTGATCCTTCAGCGCTTAAGACGCTCAACGCCATCACCCATCCCCTGATTTTTCAGGAGATGCACCGGCAGGCGGACCAGCATGTGGATCAGCCCGCCTTGGTATTTGATGTGCCCCTGCTGTTTGAAACCGGGGCTGACAAATGCTGCGATGAGGTCTGGTGCGCTTACGCCGCCCGGGAAATACAGCTGGAGCGCCTTTTGCAGCGCGGCCTTTCGGAGGAGGAAGCCATCAGGCGCATTGACAGCCAAATGTCCACAAAAGAGAAAGCGCAGCGAAGCGATCATGTAATCCACACAACCGGCACCAAGGAAGAGAGCGCGGCGCAGGCCATTGCCCTGTGGGACAGCGTTTTAAGGAGGCTTGCCCTTGTCTGAATCCCCCTGGAGCGTTAACCGCAAGGAACCGCCCGGCTCCAAGCCGTTCACGCCGCAAAGCGCGCAGGTGAAACATATGCCCCGCAATAATCCTCCCCAGGAGACTCCCAAACCCAGGGCAAGGCGAAAAGCCCGGCGCCAGCTGCTGGTGCCCCGCCCGGAGAAAAAAGTTGCGGCCCATGGGAAAAAAAGCCCAGTGCGGAACCGGGACAGTATGGTAAAAAGAGTCCCCCGAACGGCGGCTGCAGTTTTTATCGGCATACTGCTGATTGTGCTTGCCATCACATCCATCTCCCTCATCCAGACGAACATCAGGTTTCAGGCGCTTCAGAATGAGCGGGAGAAAGCCCGGCGCCAGCAGGCTGACAAAATGGAAAACCACCTGCGCCACCGGGACCTGTCTGGCTTCCAGGGGTTGATTGACTCCTACTCAGCCGAATACGGGATCAGCCCGGCCTTTGTGGCAGCGGTTATCAAATGTGAAAGCAATTTCCTCCCCCGCGCCGTATCCTCTGCGGATGCGCGGGGCCTGATGCAGATCATGCCGGACACCGGCGTGTGGCTGGCCGGACGTTTGGGAACGCCCAATTACACCATCGACAGGCTTTTTGAACCCCAGCTGAACATTCAGTACGGGGCATACTATCTGGCATACCTAAGCAATCATTTTGACGGGCAGCCGGTCATGGTTGCAGCGGCCTACCATGCAGGCATGAACAATGTGAAGCTCTGGGCGCTTAATTACGCGGCGGACCAAAGGACGCTGAGTGTGGACGAGCTGCCCATGTCAAACACCCGGGACTATGTGAGAAAGGTGATGGACGCGTATGCAATTTATTATGAACAGGATGCTATGGAAAAGGGCGCTGTGCCTGGCGCTGTGTCTGCTTCTGCCAATAAGCCGGGCGCTGGCCGCTAAGGGTAATCAGGAAGAAACGCTGATCCTGGGCATCGTCTCCACCACCACGGCGCGCTTTAACCCGCTGATGGCGGTGGAGCGTGAGTTTATGTCGCTTCATGCCCTTGTTTATGAGGGCCTGGTGAGCATGGATGACGATTACCTGCCCCAGCCTGCCCTGGCCCAGCGGTGGGAGCCTTCCGCGGACGGCGCCAGCTGGCAGTTCACGCTGCGGGAAGGCGTCACTTTCCATGATGGCACGCCGCTTACAGCCAATGACGTGGTGGCCACCATTCAGGAGATCCTGCGCCTGGCCAATGATCAAACCAACGCCAATAAAGGCGTTTACGCCTCTATCAGGTATTTTGTCACTGATGCCTCCGCCGCGGGGGAGGACACGGTGGTCATTATGACACCGCGGCGCAACTTTGGTTTTCTGTATGCGATGAACTTCCCCATCCTTCCAGCTGCCCAGGTCCAGGCAGATCAGCCGGCCGGCACGGGGCCTTATGTGGTGGAACAGTTTCTGCCCAAGGATTACCTGTGGCTCTCCGCCAACTCCTTATGGTGGGGCGCTCCGCCCAGTATTAAGGAAATCAGCGTGATTTTCCACACCGCCAACCGGGAGCTGATTTCCAGCTACGAGTACAACCGGGTGGACGCGGTGTTGACCCGCTCCCTGACAGCCGCCCAGTACCGTTCGGGTATCAGTTCGCTGCACCTCAACTACCGCACCAAGCAACTGGAGACCCTGCAGCTCAACCACCGCTCCTATGAGCTGGAGGATGTCCGCGTGCGCCAGGCAATCCGCTTCGCGCTGAATCTGGACGCCATCGCCGAAACTTCCTACATGGGCATGGCCCAGCGGACCGATACCCCCATGCCCCTTGGTACCTGGATGTACAGGGCGGAGGAAGGCGCTGTACGCCACAACCCGGAGGAAGCGAAGCGGCTTCTGGACGAGGCCGGCTGGATAGACAGCAACAATGACGGTATCCGGGACATGATGCGCGACGGCAAATCAGTGAAATTGTCCCTGCGCTTTTACGCCTATGAAGAACAGGACAACAGCGCGCGATTAAGCGCCGCGGGCCTGATCGTCTCCCAGCTGGCCGCAGTGGGCATTGAAGCCCGGCTGGTCCCCATGTCCTTTAAGGAAACGGTGGAAAAGCTGGAAGCCGGCAGCTATGACCTGTGCCTGGCCAGTTTTAACATGGATTTTACGCCGGACCCCGGTTTTATGCTGATCAGCGGCAACACCGCCAACTACACCCGCTATAAGAGCGCCGCCATGGATGCCCTTTTTGATGAACTGCGGGGAACGATGAGCCGTGACCAGTACCGGGCAAAGCTGGGTGCCATCCAGGACCTCTTCCTACGCGATATCCCCTTTATCTGCCTGTATTACCGCAGCGGCGCCATCCTCACACGGCGCATGTTTACCAGTGTCCGGGATGTGCGGGAGCCCGAGGTGCTGCGCGGCATTGAAAGCGCGTACTGAGCGCAAAGGAAGGGAAGCCATGGCCTTTATCGATGTCAAGCCCGGAACCCTGCTTTCCCCCACCCCGGTGGTGATGGTGTCCTGCGGAAGTGTTTCCCAGCGCCCCAACATCATCACCGTGGCCTGGGCCGGTACGGTTAATTCCGATCCGCCCATGCTGTCAGTTTCCATTCGCCCGGACCGCCACTCCCACGATATTATCCGGGATTCCGGGGAGTTCGTGGTCAACCTGGTAAATCGGGAATTGTTGAAGGCCTGCGACCTGTGCGGTGTGCGCTCAGGCCGGGAGCATGACAAGTTCAGCCTCTGCGGGCTGACACCGTTCCCCGCGGCCGGGCTCGCTTCGGCGCCCGCCATCGACAAGAGCCCGGCCTATCTGGCCTGCCGGGTGAAAGAATCACTCGCGCTTGGGAGCCATACCCTGTTTATTGGAGAAATCGTCAGCATGGGCATTGAAGAGACGCTTATGGACGCCTCCGGCAAAATTGACTTCCACAAAGCTGGTTTGGTCGCCTACAGCCATGGCGAATACACGGGCCTGACAGAGCCGCTGGGATTTTTTGGCTTCAGCGTCGCCAGGCCTGAGGTCATTCGCCGGCGGATGAGAAAATGAGACGAACTTTTGTTCTTATTTCGGCGTCAAGCCCTTGTCCCTGCGTCCCGGCTATGTTAGAATCAACAAAGAATACAAGCAGGTGAGGGGTAGGGTTAGGTTACAGGATGAAGGTTGGCATTGTTTCTTTGGGGTGCGTGAAAAACCAGGTGGATACGGAAGAGATGCTGTCTTTCCTTAAGGAAGGCGGTTTTGATTTTGTGCCCGACGCCTCCCAGGCTGAGGTGTTGATCGTGAACACCTGCGGCTTTATCACCTCCGCCAAGGAGGAATCAATAGACGCCATCCTTGAGATGGCGGAGCTTAAGAAAACGGGCCGCTGCCAGGTGCTGTGCGTCACGGGCTGCCTAGCTCAGCGTTATGAACAGGAACTGCTTGACGGGATTCCTGAAATCGATGTTTTAACAGGCGTTTCCCAATATCCGGTGCTGCCGGAGCTGATCCGCGGAGCGCTCAAGGGTGAGCGTGCCAGCGACACCACCCGGACAAAGGACTTCAATACCTGCGGCCGGGTACTGACAACGCCCGCCTATAGCGCCTATGTGCGCATCGCTGAAGGCTGCGACAACCGCTGCGCCTACTGCGCCATTCCCGGCATCCGGGGCGGGTTCAGGTCCCGGCCCCTGGATGATATCCTTACAGAAATGCAGGGGCTTGCCGAAAAGGGCGCTCGGGAGCAGATTCTCATCGCCCAGGACACCTCCCGCTATGGGCAGGATCTTAAGAATACCTCGCTGGCCGGGCTTCTGGGCGCGGCTTCAGCGATACCGGGTATCGACTGGCTGAGGGTCCTCTACTGCTACCCGGATGAAATTGATGAGTCGCTCATCGACCTGATGGCCGATCGCCCCAATATTTGCAGGTACCTGGATCTCCCCCTGCAGCACGCTTCTCCCCGGCTGCTGAAGCGCATGAACCGACGAGGTGATATCAATCGTACAAGGCATCTGCTGACATATGCCCGGGACAGGGGCTTTGCCCTGCGCACCACAATGATCGTAGGATTTCCCGGGGAGACGCAGGTAGATGTTGACCTGTTGACTTCATTCATGGAGGAAATGCGCTTCGACCGGCTGGGCGCCTTCGCCTTTTCTCCTGAGGAAGGCACTCCCGCAGAAAAAATGCCGGGGCAGGTGCCTGAGGACGTCAAGGCCGGCCGCCTTGAAATGGTGATGCGGCTGCAGGCGGATATCAGCCTTCAGCGTAACCGCCTGCGCGTTGGCAGCACTGAAACACTGCTGATCAACAGGCGGGAGGGCGGACAGTATATTGCCCGATCCCAGTGGGAAGCGCCGGACAGCGACGGAATCATCCGCCTTGAGAGCGATAATATGCTTAAGCCTGGAGACATGGTGAAAGGCCTGATTACACAGGCGGATACCTATGACCTGAAAGCCCGGATGATACAGGGCCAGGGAGGCTCCAATGAATCTGCCCAATAAACTGACCCTCCTGAGGGTCGCCCTGATTCCGTTGTGCCTGCTGTTCACCATGCTGCACCTGAATGGGCTTGCGGCGGCGACGTTTATCATTACCTGCCTGACAGACTACCTGGACGGCTATATTGCCAGGAAGCAGGACATCGTCACCAATTTCGGCAAATTCGCCGATCCTGTGGCCGACAAAATTTTGACACTGACCATGATGATCGCCCTTCTCGCCCGGGGGGACTATTTCTGGTGGGCTACCGCCATTGTCGCTGCCCGGGAACTGGCGGTGGATGGCCTGAGGCTGGTGGCGGTGGATCAGGGGATTGTCATCCCCGCGGGCAAACTGGGCAAAGTCAAGACCAACGCCCAATTCATAAGTATCGTAGCCTCACTCCTTAAGGGGCCCTTTTGGCTCTCGCTGCCGCTGGCGATTCTCATGGCACTTCTTACCGTGATCAGCGGCATCCAGTATTTTACAGGCGGTAAAGACCTCTTCCGGCAGGATATCAAGCAAAGCGCGCGAAAGTAAGCGCTGAAAGGAAAGACAATGGCGGCAAAAGACAAGACAAGCAAAGACCCGGCGGCCCAGGTACAGCCCAGCGAGCGCACCCAGGCCCTGGACCGTGCCCTGGCGGCGCTGGACAAGCAGTTTGGACGGGGCACCGTGATGAAACTGGGGAGCCAGACCAAACTGCAGGTAGATGTGATTCCCACTGGCAGCCTGGGGCTTGACAGCGCCCTGGGAGTAGGCGGCATCCCGCGGGGGCGCATCGTAGAAATATATGGTCCCGAGTCTTCCGGTAAAACCACGGTGGCGCTGCACATCATCGCCGAAGCCCAGAAATTGGGGGGACTGGCCGCCTTTATCGACGCAGAACATGCCCTGGACCCCCACTATGCCAAGCGCCTGGGCGTGGACATTGATGAATTGTATGTGCGCCAGCCTAC
>JAQVQY010000065.1 GCA_028701335.1 Eubacteriales bacterium | reverse complement strand
CGTACAAATACCCCCTTGAGTCCTTTGAAGCGGATGTTATCACCAACGCGATGCGCGCGGTGGTCACAAAAGGAACAACCACCGGGGCAGCCGTATCGGGGCTAAAGGTCTGCGGCAAGTCCGGTTCGGCCCAGGTTACGGGCCAGGAGGCAACCAACGCCTGGTTCATTGGCTTCCTGGATGAGCCGGATCTGCCTTATGCGCTGTGCGTGGTGGTGGAGGACGGGGGCGGCGGCGGCCAGACAGCGGCCCCGATAGCGGCAAAAATATTTAACGAACTGAAAAACTACCGGTATTGACAGGCGCAAAGACAAAACGGAAGCCGCAGCAGGCTTCCGTTTTGCCCTTCATAAATGAGTCAATTCTCAGTCATCCGCGATCCTGTTGGAATCACTGAGCATCTCCACTTCCGTGCCGATGAACTCCTCATCATCCGGAACCACCGCGCTGAGCGCGTCATTCACCGGTTCTTTCTTGCTTCTGGCAGCCCTGGGCTCGCCAACGGAAACGGGCGGCTGTACGCGCTTGATGTCCTGCATGTTATACTCCCGCACCTCGGAGCCATCTCCATGCTGGACACGGGCCCGAATGGTCTCCATGAGGGGATTCAGGTCAACAACCACGCCGCGCCCATCAGGAGTGATGACTTCTTTGCCCATTTTCGGCATCTGCTTGCGCGTTTTCTGATATTGCTCATGCTCGTACGCCAGGCAGCACATCAGGCGGCCGCACACGCCGGAAATTTTCGTGGGGTTCAGCGAGAGGCTCTGATCCTTGGCCATGCGGATTGAAACCGGCTGAAAATCCTTCAGATGCTGGCTGCAGCACAAACCGCGGCCGCAAGGCCCCAGGCCGCCTATCATCCGCGCTTCATCCCGCACGCCGATCTGCTTTAGCTCTATGCGCGTGCGGAATATGGAAGCCAGATCCTTCACCAGTTTCCGGAAATCCACCCGGCCGTTTGAAGTGAAGTAGACCATCAGCTTGCTCAGGTCCAGGCTGTACTCTACCCGTACCAGCTTCATGTCAAGCCCGTGTTCTTCCACTTTCTCATGGCAGATCGCAAGGGCTTCTCTTTCCCGCTCTTTGCGCTGCGCCTGCTGCTCCAGGTCTGCCGGAGTTACCATGCGCAGCACGTTACGCAATGGGGGTTTGATTAGCATATCGTCCACCTGGCGCGCGGACTCCGCCACCTGGGCGATCTCAACGCCCCGCGGCGTCTCCACCACCACCGAATCGCCCACCATGGGGGCCAGTGTGCCGGGGCTAAAATAAAAAAGCTTGCCGGCCTGAACAAAACGAACGCCGATTACCATAGGCATGGTTGATTTTCCTCCAAAATGTTGAGTAATAGTTGATCCGCGGTCCCCTGCCAGGTCACATTCGATGCGCGCTGGCGCCGGGCAAGGAAGAGGGATTCCAGCATTGCCCGGTGCTTCCGGGATGCATCATAAAAGTCCTGCGGATCTGATTTCGCAGAGGCACTGGGGTCAAAGGAAGCGATGGCTTTGGCTTCCAGATAGTCCAGCAACTGGCTTGCCTCCTGGCGGAATTCCTTTAACTGGTCAGAGGTTTCAGGGAGCCGCGAAGTGTCAACAAGGCCCAGGAGCGCTTCGTCAGCGCGTGACTTCAGCGTCCAAAAGTCCTCGTCACCCGACAACCTGAGCGCCGTTCCGGGGCTGCCGCCGGACAGGGGAACCAGATCCCGGGCTGTCTGGGCGGAAAACCCTTGCCCGGCTAAAAATGATTCAAGCAAATCATCCGGCCAGGCTGGCAGGCGCTGGAGCCTGCAGCGGGATAGGATAGTGGGGAGAACCGCTTTTTCATTGGTGGCGGTGAGGATAAATACCGTGATCTCATCCGGCTCTTCAATGGCTTTGAGCAGCGCGTTTTGCGCGGGCATGGTGAAAAGGTCGAAGTCCTCCAGGATCACCACCCGGCGTCCGCTTTCCAGGGGGTACTGGCTAAGCTGAGCCAGCATATCGCGCACCTGGTCGATCTTTACACTCTTGGCATTTGGCATAAGGCCTAACCACAGGCGGTTGGGGTGGGACCCGCTTATTACGCGGCGGCAGGCTTTGCACTGTCCGCAAGATACATCCTCACCGTTATCACAGAGAAGGCACAGCGTCAGTAACTTTGCCAGCGTGCGTTTACCCACGCCAAAAGGCCCTGAAAGCATAAGAGATTGGGGCGCCTGGCCTGTCAGGCAGGTTGAGATCAGGTGTTTGATGGGCGCTGAAACAGCGCTGAAAACATCAATGATCTCAGCAGGCGCTGAAAAATCTGGACGAACAGCCAAAGCGTCAGATCTTCAGGAACTGATCGACGCTTAGCACAAATACTGTGGCGCCGCCCACCGTGACCTCAATGGGATAAGGGGCGTACATGCCGGTGGCGCCGCCCATAGTAACAGGGGAAGTAGCGATCTGTTTGCGGCTTTTGCATACCTTCTCAATGATGGCCATGCAGTCATCAAAGCGGTTGTCCTCAACGCCCACCAGGAGCGTTGTGTTCCCTGCGCGCAGAAAGCCGCCCGTGGTCGCCAGCTTGGTTACGCCATATCCTTCACCCATCAGTTCACTGACTAAATGGGATGCATCCTCATCCTGGACAATGGCAATAATTAGTTTCATTTCTTGTACCTCCTGTTCGATTGCGCGGAAGAGGTGTTCCGCTCCAGTCATTTACAGTATACTTGCTTTTGGTGTATGTTTCAAGCCCGGCCAACGCTTGTCAACTATTGGGCCGTATGTTAGAATGACCGCGGTTTATGTCAAACAGCATAAGCCGCCAGGAGAGAAATGATCAGAGTATTTTTGGACGCCATGGGCGGAGATCACGCCCCCGAGGCCACATGCCGCGGGGCAATAGAAGCTATCCGCAACGATCCGGAGCTTCACATCACCCTGGCAGGGCCGGCGGATGTCATCACGCCCTATCTTGAAGAAGCGGGAGATTTGCGGG
Source organism: Eubacteriales bacterium (assembly GCA_028701335.1). GTDB lineage: Bacteria > Bacillota > Clostridia > Christensenellales > Aristaeellaceae > UBA6115. The sequence continues at coordinate 7,541 of JAQVQY010000065.1, read as the reverse complement.
ATAAGCTGAGCGTTGTGGACGCGCCTGAGGTGATTGACAACCATGAATCCCCGGCGCTGGCCATCCGGCAGAAAAAGAAAAGCGCCGTCGTGCTGGGCATGCTGGCGCTAAGGGCCCGGGAAACTGACGCTTTTGTGTCGGCGGGTCCCACAGGGGCTGTGCTGGTGGGCGGCATGCTGCGCCTGGGCAGGATTCCGGGCATTGAACGGCCCGCCCTGGCGCCCCTGATTCCCAGCAGCAACGGTCAATTTCTGCTGATTGACTGTGGTGCCAACGTAGACAGCCGCCCGGAGTGGCTGGCGCAGTTCGCCATTATGGGCGACGCTTACATGAAGCAGGTGATGTGGATAAAAAATCCCCGGATCGGTCTGGTGAACAACGGCGCTGAGGAAGAGAAGGGCAACCTGCTGTACAGCCAGGCACACCAGCTGATAAAAAAGGCGCCTGTTCACTTTGTTGGCAACATCGAAGGGCGCTACATTCCCGCCGATCACGCGGATGTCATTGTGTGTGACGGGTTTGACGGCAACCTCATCCTAAAATACACGGAAGGCATCGCGGAAACACTGATGGCTATCATCAAGCGGGAGTTGATGAGCGACGCGCGCAGCAAATTGGGCGCCCTGCTGTCAAAGAACGCTTTTCGGCGCGTTAGGAAAAGGATGGATTATACCGAGGTGGGCGGCGCGCCCCTGCTTGGAGTTCAGGGCGCGGTGGTAAAAGCACACGGTTCAAGCAATGCCCGCGCGATTGCCAGCGCCATTCGGCAGGCCGCCAGCATGGTGCGCGGCGGCGTAGCTCAGGCCATTGAGCAAGCCATCAAAGCCCAATCAAATATTGATAATAATCAGCAGGAGGAAGAAGAACATGGTATTTGAGAAAGTATCCGAACTGATCGCCAACCAATTGAAGGTAACCCCCGATAAGGTCAGCATGGACGCCAAACTGGTGGAAGATCTGGGGGCGGACAGCGCCAATGTGATGGTGCTGATTATGGACCTGGAAGACGCTTTTGACATGCAGGTGGAAGACAGCGTTATCACCAACCTCAAAACTGTGGGGGATGTGGTCAACTATATTGAGTCACGCAAGGTCTGACATGAGGCCAAGAAGGCTGCTGTGCCTATGGCCGGCAGCCCTTTTTCATGTGGGGGCAGGATGGCAGGCCTAGGGGAGCTGGAGAAGGCGCTGGCCTACACATTCAGTGACCAGCAGCTGCTTTCCCGCGCGCTGACCCATGCGTCCCTCTCCCGGGAGGAGAGCAACCAGCGGCTGGAGTTTTTGGGCGACGCGGTGCTTCAGCTGTGTATCAGCGCGCAGCTTTTCAGCCAAAAAAGAAAAGACGATGAAGGCAGCCTAACCAGGCGGCGCCAGCAGATTGTGCGCGAGGCGGCGCTGCATGAGGTGGCGGGTCATCTGAATCTGGGCGCCTACATACGGATGCAGCCGGAACTTGCGCGCGCCGGCGGGCGGCAAAGCGCCTCCCTGCTGGCGGATACCATGGAGGCGGTAATCGGGGCTGTCTACCTCGATGGCGGTATGGATGAGGCCTGTGGGTTGGTCAACCGCCTGTGGGGCCAACTGATAAGGGAAACGGACACGGCGCTTGACGCCAAGGGCGCCCTACAGGCGCATCTCCAGGGACAAGGGCTTCCCCAGCCGGATTACGAGCTGACAGGCCAGATGGGGCCGCCGCATCAGAGGACTTTTGAAACCGCCGTTTACGCCTCCGGCCGTGAGCTGGCCCGCGCCTGGGGCAGCACCATCAAAGCCGCCCAGCAACAGGCAGCGGAAAAAGCCCTGGAAACACTAAAAAAAGAAGAAGCAGAGCGATGAAATTATCCCGGCTTGAGCTATTTGGCTTTAAATCATTCCCCCGCCGTACCACCATCACCTTTGATGATGGCATCACCGGCATTGTAGGGCCAAACGGATCAGGCAAAAGCAATATCGCCGACGCCATGCGCTGGGTATTGGGCGAGCAGAGCGCCAAAGCCTTAAGGGGAGCCAAAATGGAGGATGTCATCTTTACCGGCACGCAGACGCGCAAGATGATGCCCTACTGTGAGGTATCTCTGGTTTTCGACAACGCCGACGGTACGCTTAATGACCTTCACAGCGAGGTGATGGTGACCCGGCGGGTTTACCGCAGCGGAGAGGGAGAATATTTCCTTAATAAGAAACCCTGCCGGCTGAAGGACATTGTGGGGCTATTCCGGGACACAGGTATCGGGCAGGAGGGCTATTCGCTCATAGGCCAGGGGCACATCGACGAAATTCTCTCCAATAAAGGGGAAGAGCGCCGGGCGGCATTTGAGGAAGCAGCCGGTATCGCCGCTTTCCGCTCCCGCAAGGAAGAGGCGCAAAGAAAACTCCAGCGCACCGAGGACAATTTAGCCCGCGTGATGGATCTGGTGGAGGAACTGTCCAGCCGTTTGATTCCGCTAAAAGATCAGTCCCAGGCTGCCCAGCAGTATATTCTCAGCGCCGAGCGGCTAAAAGCACTGGATATCCATATTTTCCTCTGGCGCCACGACCGCCTGACAGAGCGGATAAAGACGCTTGAGGAAAAAGGGGCCGGGATGCAGGAGCTGATTGCCCGGCACGAAACAGACTTGGACGCGCTCAAAGCCAAACGAAACGAGCTGGACACGGCGCTCTCAAGCCAGGAGGCCGCGTCGGAACATGCCAAAGAAGGTTTGGCGGAGCTTGAAACGGCATGGCAAGAGCATCGCCTGGCTTCCCAGCGCAGGCTAAACGAACTGGATAAGGCACATGAAGAGACCAGTCGCCTGATACAAGTGTCCGACAATCTTCAGAAAGAATATGCGGAGTTGAAAGCTCAGGCCGAGCGGAGCCAGGCTGAAGAAAACCAGAGAAGCGCGCGTCTTCAGGACTTAAGCCAGGCCTTGGAGCGTGAAGAAGCAGCCCTTGGCAAGCTATCCCAGGCTGTGGAAACGTCGGAAGAAGCCCTTGAAGCCCACCGATCCCGGATGCTTAAATCGGCCGGTTCCTTAAGTGGGGCACGGGAAAATAAGGTGCGCCAGCAGATGATGCTGGACCAGGCCACCAAACGCCGGGATGAACTGAAAGCGGAGCTGAAAGTGCTTGAAAACGCTCAGAACGACCAGGCGGCGCAACTGGACGCGGCAACGCAAAAGCACGAAGCTGCCAAGCGCCTGGTGGAAGAATTGTTTGGCGAGCTGGCCCAAAGGGAAGAAGCAGCCCGGGCAGGCCATGCGCGCCATCAGGAAATGGTGCGGGATCTTGGCGCTCTTGAGTCCAAAGTACGCCAGGAAGAGGCCCGCCATGAGACCTTGAAAGAGCTTTCCAAGGGCCTGGAGGGTTATTTTCAGCCGGTGCGCCAGGCGCTCAAATACGCGCGCCAGATGCCAAAGGTCAGAGGGGTGTTGGCTCAGCTCATCAGCGTGCCAAAGGAAATGGAAAACGCCATTGAAATGCTGCTGGGGAACACTCTTCAAAACATCGTGACCGATGACGAGGAGACGGCACAGCGCTTGATTGACTACCTGCGGGAGAATAAACTGGGCCGCACCACCTTCCTTCCCATTAGCGCCATCAGCGCCAGGACACTGTCAAACCAGGAGCGCCAGGTGCTGGATATGCCTGGCTGCCTGGGGGTGGCCAGCGAGCTGGTGAAAACGGAGGAGATTTACCGCCCCATTGTGGAAAACCTGCTGGGCCGGGCGGTGGTGGTCGGGACGCTTACCGACGCCATCCCAATCTCACGCGCGGGGCGCCAGGCCTTTCATGTGGTGACGCTTAAGGGGGATGTGATGCGCGCGGGCGGCGCCATGACCGGCGGCGCCACTGCCGCCCGCAGTGTCAGCCTGCTGGGACGGGAAAGGGAGATGAAGGAGCTGGCCCAAACCATCGCCTGGGAGCAGGCTGAGCTTGCGGAGCTGGCCCGGAAAGCGGATGACGCCTTTATGAATCTTAAGGAAGAGGACAGCAAAGTGTCGGCAGCGCGCGCCAAAGCCCAGGATGAGGAGATTGGCCTTGCCCGGGAAGAGGAGCGCGTGCGTAACGCCCAGGCTGCCCTGGATGGCGCCAAACACAAGCTGGACGCGGTACAAGGCGCCATTGCACAGCTGAATACCGCTGTCAGCGACTTAAGCCAGGACTTGAGCCGTACAGATGATGAAGCTCAGGCCATGGAAACAGATCAGAATCTTCTCAGAGAACAGGAAACTGAGCTGAAAGAAGCCTTGTCCGCCCTGCGCCAGGAGATGGATAGGCAACGGGTAAAGGCCGATAACGCGCGGGCCGCGCAGCAGGAGCTGAGCCATCAGCTGAACTTCCTGACGCATGACCGCAAACGCCTGGAGAAAGAACTCTCAAGGCTGAAGGCCGGGCATGAACGAGCCATTGCTGACCAGCAAAAACTGGAAACACAAATCCTGGAATTCACCCTGAGCGAAGAAAAGGATGCCGGACAGCAAATACTTCTTGAAGAGCGCCTGGCCAAAGCACGGGCTGAAGCGGCAGGCCTTGACCAGAAGCGCCGGCAGATTCAGCAGGCGCAGAAACAATGCGGTGAGGAAATAGAAAGCCTTTATCAGCGCTATCAGGAGGACAACGCCAAACTGCACCGAAGCGACCTGTCCTTGACGCGCCTTCAGGACGAGCAGCTGGCCCTGGCCAACACCCTTTGGAACAGCTATGAGCTCACCTATGCGGCGGCGGAAGCGATGCGGGAAGTGTTGCCGCTGGATTTGCCGGGCGCCCAAAAGGAGGCGGCCTCGCTGCGCCAGATGATAAAGGACATGGGTCCCATCAACATCCATGCCATAGAGGATTACGCCCAGACCAAGGCACGTTATGATGGGCTGACCGCCCAGCAGGAGGATGCCCATAAGGCCAGGGAAGACCTGAACCAGCTTATTGAGCGCCTTCAGACGGAGATGGAAAATCAATTTGTGGCGGCGTTTGACCAGCTGAACGCGTTTTTTGGCGAGACCTTCAAGCGCCTATTCTCAGGCGGACAGGCTCGCCTCTGCCTGAGCGATCCTGATGATGCCCTGGGCTGTGATATACTCATAGAGGCGCAGCCTCCGGGCAAGAAATTGCAGCTGTTGAGCTTGTTGTCCGGCGGTGAACGGGCACTGACAGCCATCGCGATCCTTTTTGCGATGCTGGAGCTCAAGCCCACGCCGTTTTGTGTGCTGGATGAGATTGAAGCGGCGTTGGATGACGCCAACATCGTGAACTTCGCCGACTACCTGGCGGAGTACGCGAAAGAAACGCAATTTATCGTGGTCACCCACCGCAAGGGCACCATGGCCCGCTGTGACGCGCTCTATGGCGTGACCATGCGGGAAAAAGGCGTATCGGATATGATTTCTGTGAGTTTGCAGGATTACCCGGCATAAGGAGGACAAATGGCAGGATTTTTTGCCCGGCTGAAGGAAGGCCTCAGCAAAACCCGCGGCAATATGACCGGCAAAATAGATGATCTGGCCCGGAACACCCAACAGATAGACGATGATTTTTATGAAGATTTGACAGATATCCTTTTGCTGGGTGATGTGGGCGTAGCGGCGACTGAGCACATCATAGCGTCTTTAAAACAACAGGTCAGGGACGAGCGGACAAGGGACCCGGAGCAGGCGAAAGGGATGCTTCAAAAGATCATCGCAGACGAGATGAACATTCCCCGCCCGGCGCTCAAGTGGCCTATGGTGATGCTAGTGGTGGGAGTGAACGGCGTAGGCAAAACCACAACCGTAGGGAAACTGGCCATGCGCTTTAAAGAGGTGGGGCGCAGTGTGATGCTGGCGGCTGCCGACACTTTCCGCGCGGCGGCTGACGATCAACTGCAGGTATGGGCTGAGCGCGCGGGGGTCCCGCTGATCAAGCAGCAAATGGGCGCGGATCCTGCGGCAGTGGTATTTGACGCGGTGCATTCCGCAAAATCCAAACAGACAGACCTCTTGATTGTGGATACGGCGGGAAGATTGCACAACAAGAAGAACCTAATGGAAGAACTGGGCAAGATTCGGCGCGTCATCGACCGGGAATACCCGGAAGCCAACATGCGCTGCATGCTGGCGCTGGATGCCACCACCGGCCAGAATGGATTGAACCAAGCCAAGCTCTTTAAGGAAGTGGTGGATATCGACGGAATTATCCTCACAAAACTGGACGGCACGGCCAAAGGCGGGATCGCCATCGCCATCAGGCGGGAACTGAATGTGCCAGTCTGGTATATTGGCGTGGGGGAAGGCATAGATGACCTCCAGCCTTTTGACCCGAAGGAGTTTGCTGAAGCGCTGTTCTGAAAGGCGCAAAAAGCAACCACCCCCGGCCAGACCGGGGGTGGTTTTGATTTTCGAAGTTGTGCTACGATCCGCTGGGGTAGTTGCCCTCAAAGAGGATGCGCTGGGTAGCAGGGCCCGCGACTCCATCCTGAGAAAGGCCCTTGCGCCGTTGGAACTCCCGGACAGCATCCGAAGTGCCCACGCCGTACAATCCGTCCACCGTTAGGTTGAAATAGTTCTGATCCTTCAACGCTTGCTGGAGATTGCGTACCAACGCGCCGGAATTGCCTTCCCTTAAGGTAACATAGCCGCCCTGCGGGTTGGGGGTGACATCCACATAAAAGGGGATGGGGGTTGGGGTGCCGGCGGCCGGCGGACGGGGTGTCCCGGAGCCAGCGCCGTTGGCGTCACTGCTGAACAACCGGTTGAGCGTCGTCTCTCCCGCTTTGCCATCAACAGTCAGGCCGTTGGCTGCCTGGAAGTCCTTAACGGCGGTTTCTGTACTGATGCCAAAGTCGCCGTCCACAGCGCCGTTGTAAAAACGCAGTTCCTTCAGCCTTTGCTGCAGCCTGCGCACCGCTGCCGAATCCCTCAAACCCCGCTCCAGTGTCATACCAATCACGCCGACTGAGGAAGAGGTGCCCCGTGCAGACGAAGAATAGAGCTTCTCCAGCGTCATGGGACCAGCGATGCCGTCCGCGTAGGAAACATTGCGACGCTGGAAGGCGTATACGGCCTGCTCGGTGACATCATCAAACCGCCCGGTGGGAGTGCCACTGAGGTAACCCAGGTCAATCAGCCGCTCCTGCATGCGCCTGACATCAGCGCCGGTGGAGCCGTTTCTCAGGAAAACATTGGGGTTCACTCGTGGAGTAGCCGTTGGCCGAGGGGTGGGGGTTACACGGGGAGTGGGTCTAGGCGTTGGGGTAGGAGGAAGCGCCTGGGAAGAATTGAGGCGGTTTAGAGTGGCGGGGCCCGCAACGCCGTCCACCGTCAGCCGGTTGCGGCTTTGAAACTGCCTGAGGGCCGCTTCCGTGCCGGCGCCAAAGTCGCCGTCAACAGAGCCTCTGTAGTAACCTAGGTCTTTGAGCATTTGCTGCAGGCTGCGGACCGCCGGTCCTACTGCGCCCAGCTTCAGCACGTTGCTGGTGGGCTGGGGAGTGATGCCGGGGGAGACCGTCAGGCTGATAATCCCGCCTCCCCAAGTCGCGGTAGGGGTAACAAAACCGCCGGGGTCTGGTGTGTTAATACCCCAGGGAG
>JAQVQY010000163.1 GCA_028701335.1 Eubacteriales bacterium | reverse complement strand
GGGGACACGGGCAGCATGTTCATCGGTGGCCTGTTCGTGGGAGCCGCGATGCTTCTCAGGCTTCAACTCTGGCTTATCCCCATCTGTTTTACCATGATTACGTCCTCGGTGTCCGTCATTGCCCAGCGGCTTTATTTCAAAGCTACAAAGGGCAAGCGGCTTATCCGTATGTCACCCATCCATCACCATTTTGAAATGGTTGGATGGAGCGCCATACAGATTGACCGGCGCTATGTGATGGTTACCCTGATATTATCCGTGGTGGCCGTTCTGGCCACCCTGCCCTTGCGCCCATAGCCGGAAACCGGGAAAGGCACCGTTATGGCAAGTCAATTTGATGTCACGGGAAAACGCATTTTGGTCATGGGCGCCGCGCGCAGCGGCATGGCGGCAGCACGGCTGCTTGCTGGCCGCGGCGCTTTGGTCACGCTCAATGATATAAAGCCGGTACAGGAGCTGTCCGCCGCCCTTGAGAGTTTGGACGGGGTCCCAGTGGAATTGCGCTTGGGTGAAGGGCCGGACAAACTTCTTCCTGAGTCGGACCTGGTGGTTGTAAGCCCCGGCATCCCTCTAAACCAGGCTTTTTTGGACCAGTGCGCAGCGCTTTCTGTGCCTATCATCGGTGAACTTGCCCTGGCGGCATCGCTTACGGATCTGCCCATTCTCGCGGTCACTGGCACCAATGGCAAGACGACCACAGTGTCACTGTTGGGAGAGATGTTCATGCAGGCCGGGAGGGTCGTCCATGTAGCCGGAAATGTAGGGTATCCTTTGAGCGCCGCGGTGCTAACGGCGGGGCCGGAGGATGTTCTGGTGGCTGAGGTCTCGAGCTTCCAGCTGGAGACAGCGCCCCATTTTCATCCACGGGCTGCCGCTGTTCTCAACATCACTCCGGATCACCTGAACCGCCACGGAAGCATGGAAAACTATATCGCTCTGAAAGCCCGCATATTTGAAAACCAGATGCCGGCGGACCTGGCGGTGTTGAATCTGGATGATCCGCTCACACGCTTCATGGCAGATGGCGTTCAGGCACAGCTGGCATATTTCACTGTGGAACAGGAGGTGGAAGCCGGTGCCATGCTCCGGGGAGATGAGCTGATCCTCCGCCGGGATGGGCAGGAGCGCGTCATCAGCCACATCCGGGATCTGAAGCTGTCCGGCGCTCACAATGTGCAAAACGCGCTGGCCGCTCTGATTATGGCTGACTTTATGGGGGTGCCGCCCCAGGTGTCGGCTTATGGCCTCAAGGTGTTCCAGGGTGTGGAGCACCGAATTGAGTTTGTGAGGGAATTGGGCGGGGTTACATACTACAATGATTCCAAGGGCACCAACCCGGACGCCACCATCACCGCCTTTAAGGCGATGCGCGCGCCCACGGTGGTTATCCTGGGGGGGTATGACAAGAAAACGTCCTTTGCTCAAATGGCCTTGATGGCCCGGACAAACCCATATATCAAAAAGGCAGTGCTGACTGGCCAGACGGCAGGGCAAATCGCCTCGGCGCTTGAAGAGGCGGGGTTTACGGCTTACCGCCACGCGGGCAATCTGGAGGAAGCGGTCAACCTGGCCGAAAGCCTGGCGGAGTCCGGGGGAAACGTGCTCTTCTCACCCGCCTGCGCCTCATTCGACCAGTTCAAGGACTATGAGGAGCGGGGGCGCATTTTCAAGCAGCTGGTGATGTCGCTTGGCGTCCCGGGAGGCTGATATGCAGCCGCCTCCCTGCCCGCCTGAGACGCGCCAGGCGCAGCATGAACCCACACAACAGGAACCCGACTGGTTGCAGCTTCCCTTTGAGGAGCAGGTTCCTCCTCCTCAACAAAACCCCGCCCGGCGGATATTCCGGATCGCGGTAGTGCTGGCTGGCTTTGTGACGCTGTTGTTTTTGCTGCGTTATTACGTATTCACCATCAGCCAGGTACAGGTGGTGGGCAACCGGGCGGTTTCCTGGGAGGAGGTGGCGCGTTCTGCCGGCCTTGACCGGAAGTTGCTGTATTTTACCGTAAATGAGGATGAGATTGCCGATGGCATCAACGCCCATCGTTACCTGGCCTTTGAGGCGATGGAAAAGGTTTTCCCGAACACGCTGATTCTGTACGTAAGGGAGAGGGTTCCTTCTGCTTTCTTCACCCACCTGGGGGTGGGATTCGTGATGGCGGATGACGGCATGATTCTGGAAAAGAGCCGTGACCTGGCATTAAGGCAGGGTTTGATTGAGGTGTCGGGTCTGGAAATCTGGGGCCAGTTGGAAGCTGGTATGTTCCCCGTGGCCGGCAAAGCCGGGCAGCTGGATGCTCTGATTGCGCTCATCGGTGAGGTCGTTACCCAAGGTTATGCCAATCAGGTTCGGGACATGAATGTCTCTGATGAAAACAGCCTGACGATGACCACCCTTGACGGCTACACAGTTCATCTGGGCAGCATGGAGTCTCTTAGGGCCAAGATCGGCACGGTGCGCGCGGTGATAGGCGAGCTCAAACGGCGCGATCTGGTAGGCGGCGTTTTGGAGGCTTCGATTCCGGGGGAGGCCACCTACCGCGCCAGGGAGGGAGGCCTCTAGGCAGACGGGGGGAGTGAATCGCCGAAAAGCCTGAAAAGGCTTGCCAAGTTATCACAAAAAGGTTACAATAAGTTATCCTGAC
>JAQVQY010000162.1 GCA_028701335.1 Eubacteriales bacterium | reverse complement strand
CGGATATAAAAAGGCCGCGAAGCGGCAAATCGCCCCGCGGCCCGGAAAGATTTGGTTTCTTACTTGATTTCGACGGTCGCGCCGACTTCTTCAAACTGCTTCTTGATCTTTTCCGCTTCGTCCTTCTGCACGCCTTCCTTGATGGCTTTGGGCGTGGACTCCACAAACTCCTTGGCTTCCTTCAGGCCCAGGCCGGCCACGACTTCACGGACCACCTTGATGACCTTGATTTTCTCGCTGCCAGCGCCGGTGAGGATGACGTCAAACTCGGTCTTCTCCTCGGCGGGAGCGGCGGCGGCGCCAGCGGCGGGGGCGGCAGCCACAGCCACAGGGGCGGCGGCGGACACGCCAAACTTCTCTTCCAGCTCTTTGACCAGCTCAGCCAGTTCCAGCACGGTCATGGACTCGATTGCGCTCAGGATTTCTTCGCGATTCATAGGTTATACTCCTCCGATTTTCTTCTTGATTATAGGTTTTTTTGGCCTGCCTCAGGCCGGGGATGGCGCTTTAGGCGCTGGCCTCAGCGCCCTCTTTTTGCTTGCGCACCGCGTCAACAGCATAGACCAGGGAGCGCAGGGTGGCGCTTAGCACGCCCACGAAGTTGGTCACCGGCGCGTTCAGGCTGCCCATCATCCTGGCGATGAGGACCTCCTTGGGCGGCAGTTTGGACAGTGCCATGATGGCATCCACGTCAACTACCTTGCCGGACACCAGGCCGGCTTTGATGGTCATCTTGTCGGATTTGCTCTGCTCGATAAACTCGGCGATCACCTTGGCCGGGCCTACCTCATCCTTAATGCCAAAGGCAAAGGCTGAAGGGCCAACCAGCAGATGATCCAGTTCCGGGATACCAGCGTCATCCATGGCGCGGCGCACCAGGGTGTTCTTGAGCACTACATACTCAACCCCCGCTTCACGGAACTTGCCGCGCAGCGCGTTGATCTCCTCAACGGTGATGCCCTTGTAGTCCACCATAACCATGGACTTGGCGTTCTTCAGGCGCTCGGCGATTTCCGAGACCTTCTGCACCTTATCCTGCATTTTTTTGTTCATCTTTTGCTCTTCCACGTTGTTTGTTCACCTGCCTTGAGGCTTAGATTCAAAAAGCCCCTGTGCGGTGGCACAAGGGCAATACAAGCGTATCTGCACTCGCGCCTCGGCTGGCGGCATCTGCCATTAACGCGCTGCTGCGCGGCCTGCTGTCTTTGGCACAGGCTTCTTCAAGCCAGAGAATAAGATAGCACGGGAATTTGTGATTGTCAAGCGCCAATGCTATAATCCCCAGGGAAAATATACAAAAGGGAGAGCATCAGGATGGCAGACCGCAAAGAAGAGATTATCCGCCTGCAAAACCAGATTATCCGCCAGATGACCGACGCGAACCTAAGGAGCATCGGCGAAGACCTCTGGGGCCGAAACCCGCGGGAGTCTCCGCCTCAGGAGGAGGCCTCTCCCCCGCCAGGCTATCCGGCGGTGCCGGATGTGTTTGCCAAGGGGGGCCAGGACGCAGGCAAACCTGAGGAAAAGGCAAAGGAAGCGGCCAGGGCGCCGGAGGATATTGAAAAGCTCAAAAAGGAGCTGCACTCCTACATTGGCTTGACCGTTGTGAAAGCAGAGGTGGAGAGCCTTATCAACCTGGTGAAGGTCAACAGACTGCGCAAAGAGCACGGCCTGCCCACGGAAGAGCTGTCCCTGCACATGGTGTTCTCCGGCAACCCCGGCACAGGCAAAACCATGATTGCCCGGCTGATGAGCCGCATCTACCACAGCCTGGGCATCCTCTCAAAAGGGCATCTCATTGAGGTTGACCGGGGCGGCCTGGTGGCTGGCTATGTAGGCCAGACGGCGATCAAAACCGGCGAGGTCCTCCAGAAAGCCCTGGGGGGCGTGCTGTTTATCGATGAAGCCTATGCCCTTACCACCCGCGGCCCCCAGGATTACGGTCAGGAAGCGGTGGAAACGCTTCTCAAGGCCATGGAGGACATGCGGGACGATCTGGTGGTCATCGTGGCAGGCTATGTGGATCTGATGAACGATTTTGTCCATTCCAACCCCGGCCTGGAGAGCCGGTTTAACCGTTTCCTCTATTTCCCGGACTACAGCGTTGAGGACCTGCTGGCCATCTTTAATATGCGGTGTGAGAAAGCCGGCTACCGGCTGGAAGATTCGGCCTGGGACGAACTCAGGATAATCCTGAAAGGGGAAAGCGAGGACAACATCGGCTTTGGCAACGCCCGGGGTGTGCGCAACCTGTTTGAGCAGGCCGTTTCCCGCCAGGCCAACCGCCTTGCCCGGCAGGACACCATTACCCGGGATGAGCTGATGCTGCTGAAAAAAGAGGATTTACAGCCCCCCGATGAGCCGGACAACGGGGAGGACACGGCACCATGATCTCCTTCATGAATGATTATGCGCAGACGGCCCATCCAAAAGTGATCGAGGCCATCACGGGCGCCCAAAGCAGGACCTTCCCCGGATACGGGGAGGATGAAGCCTGCCAGGCCGCAGCGGGGCATATCAAGGCGCTGTGCGAAGCGCCTGGCTGCCAGGTGCATTTCCTGCCCGGCGGCACCCAAGCCAACCTGACCCTGATCGCCTCCGCCCTGCGCCCGCACCAGGGCGTTCTCTGCGCCGACACGGGGCACATCGCC
>JAQVQY010000008.1 GCA_028701335.1 Eubacteriales bacterium | reverse complement strand
ATAAGCGCCTGAATCCCACAGCCATGCCCGCGGGGAGGACGCAGCCCAAGGCTGCCCTCCCCGCCCTTTTTCATCTTCCGGCCCCCTCCTACGGAACATCCAGCTGACAGACGGGACTATTATGTTAAAAAAAGACATCCTGGCATGGCTTGGTTATCCTGTGATCCATGTGAAAGGCTAAGCGCCCCACGCCATATGCCCCGCCCATTCGGCGGTCTTTTTTATTCGCCCTGGATTTCCCGGCGGAGCCTTAACGCCAGGGCCGGCTCCCGGGTGGTGATGCTGCCCACGCCAAGGGCCAGCAGCTCCCTGAGTTTCTCCTCCTCATCCACCGTCCACACCGACAGGCGGGCCGGGTCATCCTCAAGCATCTCCTCATTCAGTCCGCGCCAGTCGATGTTGAGCATGGCAAAGCCCCGCTCCCGGGCGGTGAGGTGGGCCCGGCGCCATTGGCTCACGGGCAGGCGGTATTGGTTGATCCACAGCGGCAGCCCCGCCTTTTGGGCTTCATCCGCCTCCTCCTGGCTCACATCCCCGGTGAAGATGATCCGGCCTTCAAGGCCCCGCTTTTGGGCCGCCTCCCAGGCCGGAAAAATCACCCCTGGCTCCTTCACATCCAGGTTCAGGCGCGCGTTTGGCGTCTGCTTAAGCAAGCGCAGCGCTTCCGTGAAGGTGGGATGCTCCTCATCCTTCTTCGGCCTGTCATGGCAGAGAATAAGCCCTCCGTGGGCATCCGCCCGCAGGTCCACCTCCGCCAGGTCCGCCCCGCAGGAGAAAAGCAGTGCCAGGCTTTCCAGGGTGTTGGGCTGGGTATTCTCAGCGCCGGCGTGGGCGCAGATCAGGGTCTTTGGCATCCCAAATCCTTCTTTCGCGAAGATTCCGCACGTATTGTACGCCATTATGAGGCGTTTAAACAACCGGGCGAAGCGTGGCGGTGGCTTGGGTTTTAGCTGGTTGGTCTGTGTACCGTTGATCTGCTGAAGGCGAAGGGCAGTTCTTTAGGAACCGCTGACGGGAATGATTTGGCCGGAGCAAGCGGGGGAGCGCTTGCCCCGGTTTTTTGGCGTATGTTGTGTCGTTATTATTTTATTCCAGTCCCGTGCCGCGATGGCCTGCAGATTTTAGCGGAAAAGCGTTATGACCAACCGCATGGGAGGGCATTGGCAACAGTTGCCGGCTGAGTATTGTTCACCGCAAGATGATGTGGGAAATTCAATAGGGTTTTTGCGTAGCGCAAGCATTATCAATCCCAAGATAGTAGTCATAAGCATCTTATGTTGGACAGTGTCATATGCAGTACGTTATTTTCGGAAAGCGGAAATTCCATGTACAAATCAGGACATGGTTAAGCATTTAGGGTCAGGACATGGTTCAATCCTGAGATCGAAAGCTTAGCCTTGTGGGGGAGTAACTGCGGGTTACTCCGGGGGTAGGGGAGGCGTAGCCTCCCCTCTGGCAGACGGGCTAAGCCACTCCAGGCAACAACTGGCTGCGCCGAGCAAACATCACTGAACCAAAACTGGCCTGAACCATCATAGTTTCTCCAGCGGTATGAAGCAAGCCCCCCGCGGATCAACAAAACCCAACATAAACTCCCCGAAGTAGAGTTCCAGCAGCTCGCTTTGTGTTTCACGCAATCCAACCATGTAGCCGCTCAGAGCAGTTGTTATCATGATTTGAGTGTTTCGGTAGGAGATGAGTCCTGTTTGGAATACCTTGCGAGGGTGGTAACCTGGTGGATAGTCGAGTTCATCATAATCACCCGTATACTTTCGCGGGGAGGGCCGGTAGATTTCCGCTGGGGTCCGCATCCCCAATGCCTCGTTAGGCCTGACTTGGTTGTATGCGTCCCGCCAGACATTCAAAGCCTCCTGGTTTGCATCAATGCCGCCCTGCACCAGCCCCTGTACTTCCCGCGCAATGTCCGCATGCACCCGTTCCAAAGATCCGTTCTGGCCCGGAGAACCGGGGTCTGTCCGGTCAGGGAGAATGCCCAGGCTCATCCACCAGGCGGAGAGTTTTGTCAGCGTCAAGGTACCGTGGGTGGCGCAGAAAGGCGTTCCGTTGTCGCTGCGGATGACCTTTGGAAGACCATACTTGTAGAACACTTCCTGCATGACCGCTTTGACCGCTGCCACTTTCTTGCTCCGCATGAGACGGGTTTCCAGCATGAAGCGGCTCTCCATGTCCCTGACAGTGAACGGCTCGCACAGCTCGCCTGAGGAACGCCACCACCCCTTGAAATCCAGCGCCCAAACATCATTGATTTCCTTGGCCTGGATGTATTGCCTCAGTGCGCTGGGACTGATTGGTACGGTAGAACGGACCTTTTGTTTTTTTTCATTCCTGCCTTATCCAGAACCCGTTTGAAACTGCTTTCAGAGGGCAAATCCTTCTGACCATGCTCCCGTTGATAGAGCACCCTTATTTTCTTGGGTCCCCAGCAGGGATACTGGTTCTTGAGGCGTATGATCTCAAGCACGGTATTCTCAGGTAATCCTGCAGGCGAGTGATGCGGCGTCCGGGACCTGTCCGATAGACCCTTGATCCCTTCCTGAGTGAAGCGCTCCTTCCACTTGTAGCCAGTGTTCTCACTAATGCCATATGCCTGGCATAAGTGTTTGAAGGGCCGTTCCCCCTTTAGCATCTCCCGGATGAATTCCGCTCTTTGGTCCATGACACTGGTCTCCTTCCATGGCATTGTGGTCACCTCGCTTTCGACCACTTTTTACCCTGATGGACTTAACCATGTCTTGAACCTTTTTACTTAACTATGTCTTGAACCCGGACATCCAGGCTTTTGTATTAGGAAGTTAAACACACTTCATAACTGGTTTTCGATAAAGCTCACATAGTCAGCCTCATTCACTCGTTGCTTTTATGAAACGGAGTCAAACCGATGTATTCAAATTTGTTTATTCTTGGAAAACCAAGAAGAAATGATAGTCAAATTCCTAAGATTATCAGGATACATACCCCAGAGATAGCATGCCGGGCGAAGGTTGATGGGAGATCTTTCCATCCAATGCAGGATTGTTTCGACAGGCTACATCCAATGGATATCTGTGTTCCGCTTGCCTCATTCTCTGGCCACATTGTCTGCCTCGTCCCACTCCGCCAAAGCCCGCGAGTTTTGGCGGATAAGGAGGAGCAACGGAGCGTGTGAGAGGCGACTTTGAAAAAGCCATCGCGAACTAAGCGAAGTCCGCGATGACGTGGTGCCGGTGGTCGGACTTGAACCGACACGGTATCGCTACCAACGGATTTTGAGTCCGTCGCGTCTGCCATTCCACCACACCGGCATGGATGGTGTGGCGTATTATAGGCGTAAAACATCGGCTTTGTCAATGAAAACGATTGGGAACATGGGCAGGGCTGGCAGCAGGCTACTCCGCCGCGCCACCCGTGAACCCAAGCGAGATGCCGGCGTTGCTGGTGTGGGCGGACAGGCGCTTGCCGCCGCCTGTGGTCAGGGGAGGCAGGGAGTTTTTGCCGTTGCTGGTGCGGGATGTAATGGACCAGTCCGCCATTTGGCCTGGAAGCTCGCCTTTGATGGCGCCGTTGGAGGTGGTGAGGGTGATGTCATTGCTCTTGATTGCCTCCACCGCAATGGAGGCGTTGCTGGTCTTGAGGTTCAGGATGGGGGATGAGGCGCCCTTGGCCTGGAGCCGGGCGTTGCTGGTGGCGGCTTTTATTTCCAGCTGGGCGGACACACCGCTTAGCGCCAGGGTGCCGTTGCTGGTTTTCAGCGCCATGCTTTTGGCATGTGTATTGGCAAGGCTCAGCGCCGCGTTGCTGGCGGCCGCTGTAATGCCTCCCCAGCAGCTGAAGTTTTCCAAGGTGAGTTTGGCGTTTGAGGTGCGCAGGTCCATTCCCGCAGCCATCTCCCGGGGCACGCGCAGGGTAACTTCCCACATCTCCCGGGAAAGGCCGTCCAGCGTGAACAGCTGCCAGGTGAGGGGCAGCTGCTCCCGGATGAGGGAGAGGGTGCCGTCCTGAAGGCTGAACTGGTAGCGTACTTTTTCGCTCTCCGGGTGGCGTATCAGGATGTCCTCCCGTTCTTCCCCAATGACGGTAAGGCGCATGTTTCGGTCCCGCACATAAACGCTCCGGACCTGATCCGCCCGGGCGGTGATTTCGCGTACGCCGGGCCTGATGGATTCAGCCTCCGCGCCTGCCTGACCTTTTTCCGGGCCTTCCCGCAATTGGGCTGCCACCTTGTCTACCGGTTCCATGGAGGCCACGGCGGCGTCCTCGTCCATGCCTTCATCCGCCATACGGTCTTCCAGGAGGTCGTTAAAGTAGGTGATGGCCTCCTCCACCTGAGCGAAGTCATCCTGCTCCAGTTTCAGCTTCAAATCTTTCAGGTATTCCTCACGTTTCATAGGGTTCCGCCTCCTTGTTTAGGTGGTTTCTGTTTTCCTCTTCCATCTGCCGGATAAAGGCGTACACCTTGCCCAGGGACTCCCATTCCCGGGCGAAGCTGGCAAGCTGGGCGCGGCCCTGGGGTGTGATACGGTAATATCGTCTCAGCCTCCCGGCGTGCTCCTGGCTGTAAACGGCGAGCGCTCCGGCCTCCTCCAGCCGGCGCAGCACCGGGTAGAGGGTGGAGTCCGAGAGCGGCATTAGTTCCGCCGCGTCCTTCACCAGCTTGTAGCCATAGGAGTCGCTCCGGCTTAAGAGCGCCAGCACGCAGGCATCGGTCAGCCCCCGTTTGAGCTGCGGGTCCATGCCATCACCTCCTTTGGGCAATACTATATGACGCACAATATAGTTTGTCAAGCGGTATTGGCGGATTTATTCCACGCGTGATAGGCTGTCACAAGCCCCCGGAATAAGGATTCCACGTCAACTTACAGGGGAGGATGCCAAATGAGCTCATATGCCATTTCCGCGGCGCAGGGAGATGGTATCTCCGGCATATCCGCATCAGCCGGGACGCGATGCTTTTGGACCTGCACAAGGCCATCGTATCCGCAGGGGAAATGAAGGATGTAAAACAGCCGTCTTTTGTTCCAATCAGGCGGACCGGGGGACAAAAGGCGGTCAAGCACAGCACAAACCGCACGAAAAGCACAGCACCCATATGGGTAGTTGCGCCCAAAGACATGGGTTTGCCCGCGAGGGACACGCTTGTTTACCGCCTGGCCCGTCCCAGTGTGCAGTTCGATTGCCGTGTAATCAGGGAGTTGGAGGAGCCCACGCCCCAGCCGCTGGTGGTCCGCGCTTCCGAAGACGCGTATGGCTGGCGAAACCCACGAACATGACAGCGGTCAGGGGCATGACAGAGCTCCTCTCTCTGCCCGGAGACCGCTGGAGCATCATCGGCGGCCATTTTTCGTCGGCCGCCGCCCTTCGTCCGGCAGGTGCCGGAAGGCCAGTTGGTGATGTTTCCAACACCGCAGGAAGCCGCGCTCCGTGACAAGCGGCTGACATTAACCGGAGAATAGTATTGAGATTTCTGTAAAGCTGGCCACATGTTGTCCGGTATTAGTGACTACGGAGGTAAAAAGCCTGTGATGGAAAAGCCTGAAGCCCGGTCCGGCATCTGTTGTTTCACCGGCCACCGGCCGGAGAAGCTGAAGCGGGAAGAGTCTGAGATTCTTCGTCTCCTTGAGGCTGAAATCAAGAGGGCGTTGTCCGATGGCTTCACCACCTTCATCACCGGCATGGCCCAGGGGGTGGACATCTGGGCCGGGGAAATCGTCCTGAAACTAAAGGAGCGGCACCCCGGCCTGAAGCTCATCGCGGCGCTTCCCTATCCTGGCTGTGAGCGCCGCTGGCGCGCGGCCTGGAAGAAGCGGTTTGCCAATGTCGCTGAAAAAGCCAATCAGGTGATCAGCGTAAGCCCCGCCTACAGCCCGGGGGTCTACCAGAAGCGGGACCAGTGGATGGTGGACCATGCCCAGCTGGTCATCGCGGTGTATGACGGGGCGCCCGGCGGAACGGAGGACACCATCGCCCACGCCAAAGAACGGGGCGTTGAGGTGCGCCTGCTTTAACGCAAGCATCCTCCGGTGGTTTTGCTTTCTCCCTCCAAGTATTTTCATATAAAGGCTTTGGACTGTCCCAATAAGTCCCAGCCCTTTTGGTTGGAGCTTTGCCGACAGGCCGTGGCGTTGTAACCAGCGGTTTTTTCAGGTATAACATATGAGGTTATGCTGTTGAATCCATGCAAATCAACTATGCGAGCAAGGAAGGGGGGCTGTGAAAATGCGAAACTGGCGGCACACCTTTATCGCCATCTGGTCGGGCCAGGCTGTTTCCGTTTTGACCAGTTCCGTCCTCCAGATCGCGATTGTCTGGTATATCACGCAAAAAACCGGATCCGCTGCGCTCCTTTCCCTGGCCACGCTTATCGGATTCCTCCCCCAGGTGGTATTGGGCCTGTTTATCGGTGTCTACATCGACCGTTACAAACATAAAACTGTCATGATCCTCTCGGACGCAGGGATTGCGCTGGCTGGCATGGTGCTTGTTATCATCGGAATATTTGGGGAAATTCCCATCTGGCTGATTTTTGTGGTGCTGTTCTTCCGTTCCATTGGCGCAGCTTTCCACTCTCCCGCGCTTAAAGCGGTCACGCCCACGATCGTGCCCAGGGACCAGCTGACGCGGTATGCCGGTTTCGCGCATAGTTTCGAGTCGCTGTCCCTGGTTGTCAGCCCGGCGCTTGCCGCGCTGCTGTTCACCATTTGGGATTTGAATGTCATTGTTCTATTGGATGTGGCAGGGGCGCTGCTGGCCGTTGTGGTATTAACCTTTGTGAAAATCCCGGACAGGGGA
The DNA here is from genome assembly GCA_028701335.1 of Eubacteriales bacterium. Classification (GTDB taxonomy): domain Bacteria; phylum Bacillota; class Clostridia; order Christensenellales; family Aristaeellaceae; genus UBA6115. Next base: position 33,412 of record JAQVQY010000008.1, on the reverse strand, counting down.
AAGGGAAAGCCGTCCGGCCGCTTGCCGGTGCTCCGGGAAGCGAAAGAAGGATTCCGGGTTTTAAGAAGGGAGCCGGGCCTGTGGGCGCTTCTGGTTATCAGCAGCCTCTATGCGTTCATTTACTTTCCCATTGGCACGCTGTATCCACTGATTACGATGACCTGGTTTGGCGGCGGCATCGCGGAAAGCGGAACCGTTGAGGTCGTTTTCTCCCTGGGGATGCTGGCGGGCTCCTTCCTATTGGGGGTTATAGGCGGCAAAATCAAGCAGGTGAACGCCATTATCCTTTCAATTGGCGCGTATGGAGCCTGTGTGTTGATGACCGGCCTCCTTCCCGCTTCAGGGCTTCCGGTTTTTATCGGCCTGTCCCTTATCATGGGGATGGCCAGCCCCTTCTATCACGGCGTGCAAACAGCCATTTACCAGACCCGCATTGCGCACGATTACCTGGGAAGGGTGCTTTCGCTTACTTCCAGCATAGAGCTGATCGCGATGCCCATGGGGCTGATACTCTCCGGCGCCTTTGCCGATGTTATTGGCGTGAACCGGTGGTTCGCCGTTTCCGGTGTGCTGACGATCCTGATTTTTATTGCCAGCGCCCGTATATTGCCCAAACGGATGGACTCATCTGCGCCTATGGCAAGCGCTTCTCCAGTTCCGTAATCCTGTTCCCATTTTTCCGTGCGGTTCTCACGGATTTGCCATACATGATGGTTGGACGCAAACAATCACATTGACTTCTTCCCTGGCATAAATATAATAAAGCCACTTGCCTTTCCGTGAGACCGTATTTCGCAGCCCGGAATAGCAGAAGGAGAACCACATGGCTGACACAGTCAAGGATTACCTTGCCCGGTTTACCGCTCACCTTGAAGCACGCGACCTGGAGAATGCCGTCGCGTACGCGCTCTCTCTTCTTAGCGAAGGGAAGCGCGATGTACCCGAACTGTATGAGGGTATTTTGGCGCCCGCCCTTAACCGCATTGAGGTGCCCAGGGCCCAGGAGGACGCGCGCATCTGGCAGGAGCACATCCAGTCCGCCATTGTTCAGGCGGTGATGGGCGCCAGCTGGCCTTATGTTCTCTCTCAGCGCGAACATTCCGGCAAGCCCGGAAGTGGCCGGCGTGTGATGCTGGCCTGCCCTGAGGAGGAATATCACGAAATCGGGATCAGGATGGGCGCTGATTTTTTCCGCATCCTGGGCTTCGATACGGCTTACATTGGCTGCAACACCCCCAGGGGCACCCTCCTTCATGCGGCTGGAACTATCCAGCCTGATATCGTGGTCCTGAGCGTTACCAATTATCTGAATCTGGCGCAGCTGCCCGCGACCATCCAGGCGCTTAAGGCGGCAAAACCCGGATTGAAGGTTTATCTGGCCGGAAGCGCGCTCAAACACACCGGGAAGAGCGCCGCGGATTTCCAGGCGGATGGTATGCTCAACACCTTTGTGGATGTAAAGAAGCTGGCGGAGGTGGCCAAATGAAAACCGCTTTCAAGATTGCCTGGCGCTTCCTTACCGCCTCCAAAGGCCAGTCCCTCCTCATCGCCATTGGCATCGCGGTGGGGGTGTCAGTGCAGGTGTTCATTGGGTCCCTGATCAGCGGCTTGCAGGTGGAGCTGGTGGATAGCGCGATTGGCCGCAACACCCAGCTGACTGTTACTGCCAGGGACCGGGGAGACTTTGTGGAGGATTACCAAAGCGTGGCGGCTTCCCTTGAGGGAGCGGGCCTTGGTGTGAAGCTGGTTTCTCCGGTGCTGGACGCATCGGGATTCCTGAGGGTCGGCCAAGACGATTACCCAATCCTGCTTCGGGGCTTCGCTTCCCGCAACGCCGATGGTATCTACCGGCTGACGGAAGCGCTGGTCTCAGGCGGCGCTCTGCCAGGGGAAGGCCAGGTGGTCCTGGGGCTCAATTTGGCCCAGGAGGCAGGTATCAGTGAGATGGACACCGTCACCCTTGCAACGCCCCGGGGAAGCACGCGGGATGTGAGCGTGTCCGGCATTTATGACCTGAAAACCGCGGCGCTCAACAGCCGCTGGGTGCTGGCGGATATTGCCCTGGTGCAGGCGGCCTTTGGTTATGGGGATGTGGCCTCCGCCATTGAGATGCAGGCGGAGGATCCGTTTTTGGCGGATGAAATCGCTTTGAAGATGGGGGGGATCCTGCCGGAGAACCTGAAGGTTGACAACTGGAAGGCGCAAAATGAGCAGCTCTTAAGCGGCCTTAACGGCCAGAGCGTCTCCAGCCTTATGATCCAGGTTTTCGTGCTTGTAAGCGTGGTGCTGGCTATCGCAAGCGTCCTGGCTATCTCAGTGATGCAAAAGAGCAAGCAGCTGGGCATCTTAAAGGCCATGGGCATCAGGGATGGGGCGGCCAGCCTCATTTTCCTGGTGGAAGGCTTCCTGCTGGGCATCGCGGGCGCCATCCTGGGCGTGGCTCTGGGGCTGGGGCTGACTTACGCGTTTACCCGCTTTGCCCTGAACCCTGACGGCACGCCGGTGATAGCGCTCCTGGTGGACCCCCAGTTCATCATTATCTCGGCGCTGGTGGCGGTGGCTTCGGCCACTCTCGCTTCCCTCATCCCTGCCCGACGCTCGGCCAGGCTGGACCCCATGGAGGTCATCAAAAATGGATAATGTCATCAGCCTGAAAGGCATCAACAAAATTTACGGCAGCGAAATCAAAACGCAGGTATTGACCGATGTGAACCTGGACATCCAAGACCAGTCCTTCACATCCATCATTGGCGCCTCGGGTTCCGGCAAAAGCACGCTCCTTAACATCATCGGCACCCTGGACCGGCCAACCAGCGGCAGTGTTGCCATCAACGGCACCCAAACCACCAGGATGACAAAGAGCGCCCTGGCACGCCTGCGCAATGAGACCATAGGCTTCGTGTTCCAGTTCCACTATCTCCTGCCGGAGTTCACGGCGCTTGAGAATGTGCTCATGCCCGCCCGCATCCGGGATGGCCGTGTCACGGCCGAAGCGATGGGCCGCGCCGGGGAACTGATGCGGCTGATGGGCCTTGAGCGGGTGCAGAATAACAATGCCGCCAAGATGTCCGGCGGCCAGCAGCAGCGCACATCCATCGCCCGGGCGCTGATCAACAATCCACGGATCGTGCTTGCGGATGAACCCACCGGCAACCTGGACTCCGACTCCACCGAGGTGGTCTATGACATCCTCAGGGACATCAACGAGCGATTCAAAACCACTTTCCTCATCATCACCCACGACCGACGCATTGCCCAGAAGGCCGACCGCATTATTGAGATCAAAGACGGCAGGATCTTCCTTGACCTCCCCAATCAGCTGGCAAAGGGCCCTGAAGAGCAAAGCGCGTAAAAGAAAACACAATCCCCTGGCCCGGGCTGATGAGCAGTCCAGGCCAGGGGATTTTGTTTACTCTTTCCCCAGCTGTTTGTGCAGGCTGGAAAACGCCTTGGTGTCCCCCATGAGGATGAAGCCGCTTAAGGTATCGCCCACATAGAGCCGCTTGGCGTACTGGAAGAGGCCGCTGTTCTCCTCGATGTCCCGGTGCAGCTGCTCCAGCGCTTCAGGTGAGAGGTTGGCTTCCTCAATGGTGCCGGCGGAAGCGATCTGAGTGCCCATGGTCTTTACCATATAAGGCGGCACCGGCATCACATATTCCTTGCTGCCGCCCGCGGCGTTTTCGTCCGCGACGGCGCCCTGCTGCCTGGCGATCATCCACAGGCCGTACCAGCGCTGGTCCATCATGGCACAGTCCCCAGCGGCAAAAATGCCGGGGACGTTGGTGCGCATTTGGTGGTCAACCAGGACCATCCGGTCCACCTCCACGCCGGTGCCGGACAGAAACTCCGTGTTTGCCCTTACCCCGGCTGAAACTAAAATCAGGTCCGCTGGGAATTCACTCCCGTCCTCCAGGCGCATGCCGGCCGCCCGGCCCTCATCATCCGCGATGATTTCCCTGATATAAGCCTGGGTGGCCACATGGGTGCCTTCGTGCTCCACCAGGGCGGTGAAGAGCTCGGCCGAGCGCTCATCCAGCTGGCGCATCATCAGCCGGGGCAGGCGCTCCAGAATCCGGCTTTCCAGGCCCCGCTGGTGCAGGGCGTAGGCCGCCTCCAGGCCCAGAACGCCGCCGCCAATGACGATGGAGCGCTTGGCGCGGCCGATGCGGCTTTCGATCCTTAACGCGTCCTCCATTGTCCACAGCGTTTCCACGCCGGTCAGGTCAAAGCCCTTGGTGGGCGGCAGGAAGGAATAGCTTCCGCTGGCAAGAATCAGGCTGTCATAGGGGACGCGCTCCCCGCTTCCAAGCATTACTGCTTTTTCTGCCGGCAGGACGCGTGTGACCTTTTCATTCAGGCGTAGGTCAAAGCCCTGCTCCTGATACCAGTCTTCCGGATGTATATAAAGCTTCCCGGCCTGCTCCCGGTTATGCAGCACCTCACACAGGCGCTGGCGGAAATAGGGAAGATGGCTGTCCTCCGACAGGATGATGATCCGGCAATCCGGATCCTTTTCCCTTGCGGCCTCGGCGGCGGACAGCCCCGCGATGGAGCTGCCGATGATGACAATGGTATGTGAAGGCACCTTGTTTCCCTCCCGTTCGTTTCCTGGCAACCACCTCATCATACCCGCTATATTCAGCCAGCGCAAAGAAAAGAGCGCGCCGGGCTGATCCTGCGCGCTCCACTTGATGTTTCCCCTTATTGACTGCCCAGGCCCCAACCCACCAGCTGCTTCCACAGCGGGTGATCCTGGCTTAGGACCGGGGTGCTGTTGTTGCCAAAGCTGCCCTTCAGCGCTTGGAGGGAGCGCCAGAAGCGGTAGAACGCCGGGTCGGCCTTATAGGCCTCATTATAGATCACCATGGCGGCGGCATCAGCCCTTGCGCGGGTTTCCCCGGCGGCGCGCACTGCGTCAGCCTCAAAGCGGGCGGCCTGAAGGTCGGCGTCGGCCACCTTCATGCGGTACTGCTCATCCCCTTCGCTGCGGAGCTGCTGGGCCACCTTGGCCCGGTCAGCCTTCATGCGGTCGTAGGTGGTCTCCACGTTGGCCTGGGGGAGGATGGTGCGGTGCACCTGGATGTCCGTTACCTCAATGCCCCGGATGACCATCTCCCGGTTCACCGTATTCCGCCCGGTGATGAGCGCCTGGTTGAGGGCGTCCTTGTTGGAGATAAAATCTTCGGCCAGCAGGCGGTTGATGGCCTGGACGATGACGGGGTGGATCAGGTTGTCCAGCTGGTTTTCAGCGTTTAACTCATTGCCCAGCTTCAGGCTGAACAGCGCCGGGTCGGCGATGCGCCACTGGGCGTAGGTGGTGATGTTGTACTGCTTTTTCTCGCTGGTGTTGACTGTTTCCGAATTGGAGGTGTAGTTGAACAGAAGGGAGGGGTATTTCTCCACTTTGTCAATAAAGGGCACCTTCATGTGAAGGCCGCTGCCCCGGCGTATCACCACCTCGCCGTTTCCGGTGATTTCCCCGGCTAGCCGGTCAGAAAACCTTTCATGGAAGTCATTCTTGTCATCCAGGATGATGGACTTGATCACGCCAAAGCGGCTGACCACCGCCTGCTCGGCCTCGTTGACGATGAAGAAGGACTCGTTAAACAGCACCAGGGCCACGATCAGCAGAATCACAAAAATCACCAGGGACCGGGTGTTCTTTTTGGCGAATTTCTTCAGGGACTCCACCGCCGGGTTGGGCTCTTTGGGAGGCTGGGGCTGGGGGCGGCTCCAGTTGTACTGGTTGTTGTTATTGTAATCCATGCTCATTCACCCTCCTCCTGGCCATCCGTGCCGGAGGGCATCTGCCCGATGTCCAGGTGCTGAAGCACCCCGCCGCCCTCGTCCACCACCACGATGCGCCCGGCGCCGCCCAGGATGTCCTCCAGGGTCTCGATCACCATGCGGCTTTTGGCGGTGTCCTCCTGGGCCCTGTACTGGGTGAGCACGGCGTCAAACACAGCGGTTTCGGCTTCCGCCTCCGCAATCACATCCACCTCATAGGCCAGGGCCTGCTGGGTCAACTCATAGGCCTTGGAGCGGGCCAGGGGAAGCACCTGGTTCTCGTACTGCTGAGCCTCATCCAGCCTCCTTGTCATCTCGTTCTTGGCGTTGTTCACATCCTCATAGTTGGCGATGACCTCTGTTGGCACGGTGATGTTCTGGATGTGCACACCGTGCACTTTTACCCCCATGTCGTAGGAGTCAATCAGAGCCTGGAAATCCGGCAGGACTTCCTGCTCAATGGTGTCCTTGTCAAGCAGGGCGTCGTCCAGTGAGCGGTTCTGGATGTTGCGCCGGAGGATAGCCTCAAAAGCCAGGTGCATGGTGCTCTCCGGGTCCTCCACGTCAAAGAGGTATTGCCTTACGTCCCGGATGGTGTATTGGTAGATAGCCTCCAGCTGCACGATACTGTTGTCATTGGTGAGCATGACGGACTCGCTCTCCACGTCCGTATACTCAGCCGCCGAGCGGCTGGTACCGGCGATGGCGGTGCGGTAGCCGTATTCAACGTTGTGGATGTTGGTGACGCTGCGGGAAATCACCCGCTGGACCCCTGGCATGCGCCAGTACAGGCCCGGACCGTTGGTGTCGGTCACCTGGCCAAAGGTGATCACCAGGGCCTGCTCGCCCTGGCCCACCCGGTAAAGCCCGCCCAGGATAAGGGCGGCTGCCAGCGCCAGGATGATGAGCCAGACCGCGGTTTTGCCGTGTTTTTTTGCCATATGGTGGCCTCCTTTTCCGTTTCACTCTACCATATCAGGGCCCCACGCACAACCGCCGCTTCGTTTACAAACGGGGGCTCGTATGCTATCTTAATGTGGCGGAATAGGAAGGAATCAACAGGAGGGTGGGGGCATGGCCGCTGTCCGTCGGGTAGCGCAAATCCTGCGCCCCTGGCTGGGGGGCGCGTTTGTCGCCCGCAACGCCGCCCTGATGGAGGCCCTGGCGCTTCGCCTGATGGGCTTCCGCCCGGAAAAAGGCGGCCTGAAGGACCTGGCGTTTCAGCTGGACAACCTGCTGTTCATGCAGGTGCGGGAGGAGACGGCGGGCAAGCTGTCCCTTGAAATGGACAATGGCCAAATGGTGCGCCTGAGGATGGACGATTTTACCTTGATGGCCGACGAGCTTCTCTACCTCCTGTTTGAGGCGCTGCCCAGGAACGCCCAAAACCAGGCCATGATCCGCACGTATTCCATGCGGTCCACCAGCCTCTCGGCGCTACGGGCGCTGTATCTTTTATACCGGGACATGCAGCCGCCGGAGGAGACCGCCACTTTAAAGCGACTGGTCACTGGCAGCCACCCACCGTTTCGGTGGCGGGGCTGGATAGACAGCTGAAGGATGTAGGAGAAGAATGGGCAAGATAATCGCGGTTGCCAACCAGAAAGGCGGGGTGGGGAAGACCACCACCGCTGTGAGCCTGGCCGCCATGCTGGCGGATGAGGGGCTGAAGGTCCTGCTTTGTGATGTGGACCCCCAGGGCAACGCCACCAGCGGCCTGGGAGTCACCCCCGGGCAGAAGACCAGTTACGAAGTGCTGATCAACGGGCTTCCCCTTGGGGAGGCCGTGGTGAAGAGCCATGTCAAAGGCCTCTCCCTCCTGCCCAGCGATATCCGCCTGGCCGCGGCCGAGGTGGAGCTGGTGGGGATGGAAAGGCGGGAGTTCCGCTTGCGTGAGGCGCTGCATCCCGTCAAGGGCCATTTTGATTACGCGCTGATCGACTGCCCGCCCTCCCTGGGGCTTTTGACCATCAACGCCCTGAGCGCTGGTGACAGCGTGCTGGTTCCCATCCAGTGCGAGTATTACGCCCTGGAAGGGGTAACGGCGCTCATGAACACCGTTTCCCGGGTGCAGCGGAGCTTAAATCCGGGGCTGGTGCTTGAGGGCGTGGCGCTCACCATGTTTGACGGGCGAACCAATCTTTCGCTTCAGGTGGCTGATGAAGTGAAGAAACATTTCCGGGGCAGCGTGTTTTCCACCGTCATACCCCGCAGCGTGCGCCTGGGGGAGGCGCCCAGCCACGGCCAGCCCATCCACGAGTATGACCCGCGCAGCGCCGGCGCCGTGGCCTACCGGCAATTGGCCCGGGAAATTATTCAGAGGAACAGCCCATGAAGAAGAAAGCCGCCCTGGGCCGGGGGTTGGACGCCCTGTTTGGGCCGGAGGCGCCCAGCGCCCAGGTGCAGGAGATCGCCATTGCCCTGCTTGATCCGGACCCGAATCAGCCCCGCCGCGCGTTTGGCAAAGAGGGGCTTGAGGAACTGGCCGCCTCCATTCGCCAGGTGGGGCTGCTTCAGCCCATTCTGGTGGAGCGGGCGGGGGAGCGCTACCGGATCATCGCCGGGGAGCGGCGTTTCCGGGCCGGGATGATGGCGGGGCTTAGGACCATCCCCGCCCTGGTGCGCCAGCTTACACCCCGGGAGCGCGGCCTGGCCGCCCTGATTGAAAACCTCCAGCGGGAAGACCTGAACCCCATGGAATCCGCCCACGCTGTGAGGAAACTGATGGACGAGGGCGGCTACACCCAGGAAGAAGCCGCGGAGCTTTTGGGCAAATCCCGCCCCGCGGTGGCCAATCTGCTGAGGCTGCTGAAATTAAGCGCGCCCGTTCAGGAGATGATCCTCGCAAACGCGTTAAGCGAGGGGCACGGCCGGGTGCTGGCCGGCATCAGGGATGAGGCCCGGCAGCTGGCACTTGCCCGGCGCGCTGCGGCGGAGGGATTGAGTGTGCGCGCCCTGGAGGCGTTAAGCAGGCCCGCCGGGAAGCCCTTGCCAAAGGCCGCCCCTGAGCCTGAGCTGGCCGCCTTTGAGGAGCGGATCAGGGAAGCGCTGGGCGTGCGCGCCGCCATCAAGGGCAGCATGAAAAAGGGCAAAGTGGTCCTTTCCTACGGCTCTTTTGAGGAGCTGGAGCATCTTTATGACGCTGTGGAGCGCCTGCTCTCTTAGCAGGGTATAAATTATTATGGTTAAGCTGCGGGCGCTGGTGGTGGCGGATGAGGAAAGCCGCTTTATCTGGGATTTTTTTGACCGCCAGGCCTTCCGCGGCGTGGACGTAATCATCGCCTGCGGGGATCTGAAGGCCAGTTACCTCTCCTTTCTCACCACCATGGTGGCGGCCCCGCTTTTCTATGTCCACGGCAACCATGACGGCCACTTCCTCCAGCACCCGCCGGAGGGTTGTGATAACCTGGAGGAAAGGATGCAGGTCTTCAGGGGCATCCGCTTCATCGGCTTTGGCGGGGCGCTGGCTTCCAGCCCCAAGCCCTTCCACTATTCCGAGCGGGACGCGGCGCGCCAGATTACCCGCCGCCTGCCTGAGATCAGTTTCCACGGCGGCTTTGATGTGCTGGTGACCCACGTCCCGGCCAGGGGCCTGGGGGACATAAGCGGCGCCTTTCACCAGGGTTTTAAGGCCTACCGGGCGCTGATTGATTTGTTTGGCCCCAAATACCATTTCCATGGCCATGTTCATACCAACTATGGCCCGGCGGCTCCCCGGGAGATCCAATACGACAACACCGTGATTATCAACGCCTTTGGCTATCAGGTGCTGGACCTTCAGTTTGAAAAGCCGGGGCGCAGGAAGCGCCTGAGTTACATCAAGACCCGCTATGACTGGGGGAGGGCCTATGGAAGCCAGGTTTAACCAGCAAGCCCGGTTTAATTATGACCGGGCCAATCGCCTGGGGCAGAGAGAGTTGAGCGCCCGGATCGCCCGGGGCCAGCGGGGCTATCTGGCGGCGCTGGACGATATCACCGGGGATACCCATCCCGTGGCGTACATGAAGCAGCCCCAGCGGGAGATATCCCTAAGCCGGGTGGCGGGCACCTACACGACCTCCCGCGCCCGCTCCTTCGCGGACAATTTCATGCCCCTGCACCCGCCGCTCAGCGAGTTCGCCTCCAAGTGGATCAGCCTCTGCGCCATCCATATGTCAGAAGGCCTGCGGGATCCCATCCAGGTCTACGAATACCTCTGGCGCTACTATGTGGTGGAGGGCAACAAGCGGGTCAGCATCCTCAAGTACTTTGACGCGCCCACCGTGCAGGCGGAGATCACCCGGGTGGTGCCACAGCTGGACGAGGGCGACCCGGACACCGCCGTGTACTACGCCTACCTGAGCTATGACAAGAAGGGCCTGTTTAAGAACATTCAGCTTTCCAGCAAACAAAAATATGAGCAGCTCAGCCGCATTGAGGCCCGGCTCATCCGCCGGGGGCTGCCGGTGGATGTCAACTTCAACGCCATGTACCTCCAGTTTGAGGCGGCTTACGGCCAGGCCCGGCGCCCCCTGCCCCTGGGGGACGCCTTTTTGGAATATTTAAGGATTTACGGCCTGCCGGAGGGCGTGGTCATCAGCCAGGTGAAAGAGCGCATCGACCTCCTGGCCCCGCAGATGGAGCTCCTGAGCCAGCCGGAGGCGGAGCCGGAGCTGGTATTAAGCCCCGCGGAGCCGGCCGCCCCGGGGCTGATCAGCCGCCTTTTCAGCCAGCGCAGGAGCGCGCGGGTGGTGTTCGCCTATGCCACGGGCCGTGAGGAGGACAACTGGCTGGGCGCCCACGAGGCGGGCCGCCGGGTGATGCAGGAAGCCTTTGGGGAACAGGTCATGTCCAGCTTTGTGGACAATCTCACGCCCGAGAACGTCTATGACAGGCTCAATGAAGAGGCATCAGGGGCTGAGCTCTTGCTCATCACCGCCTCCACCCTCACCCTGCCGGCGCTGCGCTTTGCCCTGGAGCACCCGGACTGCCTCACCCTGGTTTACTCCCGCGCGCGCCAGGACCGCCGGGTGAGCACCTACTATGGCCGCTATTATGAGCCCATGTTCCTCTGCGGGGCGGCGGCCGGCATGGCCACCCGCACGGGGCGCATCGCCTACATCACCCCGCGTATCACCTACCGCCGCCACACGGCGGACATCAACGCCTTTGGCCTGGGGGTCAGGTCCGTAAGGCCCGAGGCCCAGGTGCTCCTGGTGTGGCGGGGTGTTTTGCCCGATGAGCCTGAGACCAGCATCCAGGGCCTTCAGGCTGCGGCGTCTTTAGGGGCGGACGCAGCCTATACCCCCCTGGTGAAGGGGGCTATGCGGGTGGAAATGCCGGAGCATGTCTTCAGCCTCGTAGGCCGGCTCAATGAGCGGGGCGAGCTGGTGCAGTACCTGGCGGCCCCCCAGTGGGACTGGGGCCAGTACTACACGGAGATTGTCCGCAGTTACCTGAATGGCAGCCTGGACATCCTGCGCATCATCGACCAGGGCGACCCCTCGGTGGCCGGCCTCTGGTGGGGTCTCGGCGCCGGCGTCCTGCGCTTCCTGTTGGGAAAGGACCTGAACACCCAGGGGGAAAATCTGCTGAAATACCTCCGGGACGCTATCGGCCGCGGCCACTTCAACCCCTTCCACGGCCCCATCAGGGACCAGGACGGCATCCTGCGCGTCTGGGAAAACAACGACCTGAAGCCCTACGACATCCTGGAGATGGAATGGCTGTGTGACTTTATCCAGGTGATTGAATAGAGGGGCAGGAATCGGCAGACTGCCAAGAAGCTGTTGTGCCAGGGTGAACTGCTTTGTTGGGCTTGGCGCCATACTGAGAGGCACTTCCCATTTGAGGAAGTGTTTATGCATCGGGCTCTAATCCAGTAAATATTCCAATAGCTCTATTTATCGGTATCTGGTCTGCCGTTGCCTCCTCACTCCGGACAAAGCTGAGACATTGGGGTTCTCTATCCCAGAAGAAGCGATTGATATCTGCTTTTTGCCATGCATCTTGTTCATCAAAATCGTTAAGAACAAATGAGTCATCACACATAATTGCTTTTTTAATGAAAATGGAAATTATTTCTTTATCCCTGGAAATATGAATGCAACTGGCGTTATTTTCGGGTCGACAATATATACAAACCCAGCCTCATCACAGAAGATGTGGTTGCTGTCCAACTGAGGATGCTTTCCAAAGGGTGCATTATGACAATGATACCGGTGTTTCATTTGTAATTTCATGAGAACATAGTTCATTTAATCATATTGTTCTATCTCTTGTGAAAAGAATCAATGTAGTAAATATCCGGCGCAATCAGGGGAGCATTTGATTTATCATCCAATTCTGTTTCATTTCCAAAGATTATCACGCCAATTCGACTGCTGTAAAAAAAGCATCAGCGTGGAAGAAGGCGGCAACAGTTTATGTTCACAGTATCTCCTGTGCCAGAAGTGCCGCTGGGAAAGAATAAAAATTTGCAAACTCATGGTGGAAACGAATCTTGGACGTGATTTCCTGTCGATTTCAGATGATAAGACGAAAAGCCACCATTTCAATATGTTGACACGTATAAACGTTCACGATCGCGTGTATCTCGATGCAGTCATTCTCTCTGTCAACATTGTCTTTTTGTTCAGCATATTAACCCTTCTCTTCTCAATCAAATACTCCATGATAATAGAGAAAACAAGCAAAAAGCCATAAAGCGAGTCCCTGATAAGCGGGCTGATGCGAAGCATATTAAAACCCGTGCTCAGAAACTGGAGTGCCATTAATGACAGGATAAGGTTATATACTTTGCCCCGTCCTCCAAGAGGGCTGATACCCGCCAATACGCATGTAAGCAAGGCTTGGAAAACAGCGTTGCCACCATAATCTGCTTTGGCAGAGCCTGTACGCCCCGTAATAATTAGGCCACCGACCGCAGCCACAGCGCCACTCAAAATATAAGTCGTATAAATTACCCTCTTGTTGTCAATCGCATTGAAGAAGGAGACCCGGCTGTTGGATCCATGCCATTGAAGCTTGAATCCGAAAGGCGTTTTGTGAACGATGACGGATAAGGAAACATATATGGCAAGAAACAAAAGCAATATAATTGGGATGCCCCGGAAATCCCCAATACTGAGAATACTTGAGTCCGCAAACTGGATCAGGGACTTGGGAATATCCGTTTCAGCACGGCCCTGTGTGATAATCATGGATATCCCCATAAAAATGTTTTGAGTTGCCAATGTGACCAGGATGGGGAAAATACCAAGTTCAGCGATTAGCAGTCCATTAATGAAACCGCAAAGCATTCCGATAAAGATGCCGATGAGCACACATAAAAGAATAACACCCGTTACTTCCGCATCAGAAGAAGATTCATTAAGTGCCGTCCGAAAGATAACACCGCATATAATGCCGACTAAGTTTGCGATGCTGATTATTGACAAGTCAATACCTCGTGAAAGATACACAATCGCGATACAGACCGCAAACAATCCTGATGTGCCAATCTGCATCATCATGGAGTAGATATTCGCGCTGCTGGTGAACTTCGGCCTGATAAATGCCATCACGGTGAATAAAACAACACATATCACCGCCAGTTGCAGCGTTTTATTGTCAATTTTTCGGATAATTCTCATCATAATTCCCCTCTTTATAAGCCCCGATACAAGGCTTTCCGTGCCCGCTCTTGTACAGCCTGCACGATTGTCGCGAATATTATCAGGAGGCCAAACACAAACTTGTTGTATTCAGGAGGTACGCCCACCAGAATCAGATTTTGAGATATCAAATTTGTAAGCAATACTCCCAATGCGACTCCCAAAACACTTCCCTTCCCGCCGGTCACTCTTGTGCCGCCGATAATGACAGCAGCGGTTACAGTCAGCTCCTGCCCTTGGAAATCATAGGGATTTGCAACCTGAATATTACTAATGGCAATTGCACCGGCGAGGCCGGCAATTAGACCGGCCATCATGAAAACAAACAAGTTGGTTTTTATCAGGCTGAATCCCACCCGCTCCGCGGAGGAAGCATCTCCGCCCAGGGCATATACGCTGCGTCCCATCATTGTGTAACGCATGACAAGATGCGTTATCAGAAGGGCGGCAATGGCATATAATACTGAAACATGCAGCCCAACCAAAGTGCCGCCTTGTGAAGGAAAACTGAAAAGCAATTTATTGGAAAATTCAATCATCGATTGGGGCATTTGTTCCGGGAAAATATATTCGCTACCGACAAACTGAAACATGATACCCATAAAGATGTTTGCTGAGCTCAGTGTCGCGATGAAAACCGGAATTCTGAACTTCGATACCAACAATGAATTAATGCTCCCCAGCAGGGCGCCGATAAACATGCTGACAAGCAAGATGACAGCAAAAGGGACAATTGTCCCATTTGCCTGCACAATTGAGAATAGTTTCGATGTAGAATAGGCAGAAAACATGCCAATCCAAAGAAAACTCATGTCAATGCCGCCACTGATCAGGACAATCATAACTCCACATGCGAAAATTGCTGGTTTTACGCACATTTTCAAGAGATCCAATATGTTGATTAGGCTTAAAAAAGTTGGGTTGGCAATGCCGAAGATGATTCCAAACAGGAGTATCATCGACAACGACAAAAATTCATTCTTCAGGACAATACGCTTAATCATTTTTACCTCTTTAAAGATATCTGCAGGCAGGCAGGATTCCAGGAACACCGCTTGGCGGACATTGCGATTCAGTTTGCCTGACTGGACAGAATTTGCGCGTTCAACTCCTGGTGGCTGATGTCACATGTATTTCCTTCAAAAATAATATGATGGTCACGCATGACAATTACTTTACTTGACGTAGACAGTATTTCGCCGATATCGTCAGATATAATAATTACGGCCATCCCTTGCGCAGCCAAATCTTTTATAACTGCGTGAATTTCGCTTTTTGACTTTACATCCACCCCAACCGTTGGGCCGTTGAGAACGAAAATCTTCGGGCTTGTCGCAAGCCACTTTCCCAGGACAATGCGCTGCTGATTTCCTCCGGAGAAATCCGATGCAGGTGTGGTGTACCGTTTTCGTGTCATGCCAAGTTTCTCTATCCAATAATTGGAATTTGATTCCAATACCGCGTTCTTGATAATTCCAAACCTGTTTTTAAGCTGACTGATAATAACTGATGAGAAGTTATCACCCAGCGAGCGATTCATGTATAGACCTTCTGATAGTCTGTCTTCAGGAAGATATGCGATGCCCAATTTCCGGGCTTCCCTTTGGTTTTTTATCTTTACTTTTTTCCCCTGAATGAAAATTTCTCCGGATTGTATGGGATTAATCCCAAAAAGAGATAACGCAAGCTCTGTCCTTCCGGATCCGAGTTGACCGGTTATTGCCAAAATTTCGCCAGGGCGGACAGAAAAGCTGACATTTCGAAATTCGCCTCTGCGGGATATATTGTTGACCCGAATCATTGGATTTTCAGCGGATGGGCTGCAGGCAAAACATTCCTCCTGTATATCCTTGCCAATCATATAATAGACGAGTTTGTCACGAGGGAACTCTTCCACTGGAAGATCCACTACAATTTCACCGCTTCGAATAACCGCTATTCTGTCGCAAATCTCGAAAACTTCATCCAGTTTATGACTAACGAAAATGATCGCAATGCCTTGCGCTTTCAAACCGCGAATTATTTCAAACAGACGGTCTATTTCCTTGCGGGTCAAAGCGGTTGTTGGTTCATCCATTATAATCAGCTTCGCTTTTTGGGATATTGCGCGCGAAATCGCCACAATCTGCTTTTGCGCGACCGACAAGGAGGCAAGCTCGGCTTCAAGATCCATCTTAACGTCAATTTTCTTGAGAGCTTCTGAGGCAATTTTATGATTTCTACGCCAATTGACTATCTTTTTCTTGTTTTGGATGTTACTGCTCATGGCAATATTTTCCGCAACTGTCAGATTGGAGAACACAGAAAAATCCTGGTAAATAACCTGAATACCCTCGTTAATTGACTGGGTGGGAGTTGGCTTGGCGAAATGCTTTCCGGCAAGGTATAATTCTCCGCCTTCATAGGGATAAACCCCTGAGATGATTTTGATGAGAGTGGATTTCCCGCTGCCATTTTCGCCCACCAAACAGAGCACTTCTCCAGCATAAACTGAGAGATCAACATTTTTAAGAACACTGACCCCGGAGAACATTTTATTGATCGTCTTTAGCTCAACAAGTTTATCAGCCATAGTTCTTTACCTCGCCTGAATCCAACAACAATAAGGGAGATGCGGATAATGCTTTTTATCCGCATCTCCCAATATCATATCGTCTGTAAACAGATCTTCAGAAGCACCATTATTGTCCCAACATTACGCGACATTAGTAGTTAAAATCGTCAATTTCCGCAGCCGTGAGAACACGCCATTCGGACCCCATAACCACTTTGCCCTCTACTATTACGTTATTGAATCCAAACACCCCAAGATCATCACCTGTTTTTACTTCGTAGCCTGATTTTGCCGCCGCAGCAAGTTTGCACATTGCCAAACCAACATCCGCTGGATCCCAGCATACCACTACATCCAGGTCTCCGCTCTTTACATAAGTGCGTACGGCGTTGGGAAGTCCGACAGCAACGTAAGTGATTTGGTTCGTCAACCCAGCTTCCTGAATAGCACGGGCGATAGATGGAGTATCCGTTGCTGATGGGCAGAAGATTCCGGTGGCTTCCGGATAGGCTTTTAATGCTTCCTTGGCCTTCTCATATGAGTTGGCAGCGTTGTTGCCGGTTTCGATGAAGACACCGTCTTTATTCGCCACTTGGATATCTGGATATTTGGCTTGGATCGTATCCACTATGCTGTTTGCCCAAGACATATGGGCAGTCGAGCCCAGGCTGCCGACAAAAACGATGATTGAACCCTTGCCTCCCATGCCTTCGCCAAGGAGTTCAGCAGCACCTTGACCAAACTTCGTATTATCGAAAGCTTCCAGATCATAATCAATATTCTGAAGCTTGGTCCCTTCATTGGAAATAACGATGGTTCCTTCAGCGCGTGCTTTGCCGAGTTCAGCGTCAATTTGCTCCGGCGCGTATGGCACGACACAGATAGCGTCCACACCCTGGGCAACAAGGTCCTGTACGTTTGCGTTGTGGGCAGCAGCATCACCTGTGCTCGGGCCAATTTGGAATGTTTCCGAACCAGACATTCCCGAGTATTGGCCAAACCCCTGGTACATGCGGGTAAACCAAGCGCCACCGACGGTTTTTGGCAAGTGCGCGATCACCATGTCCTGGATAAAGGGATCGTTCTCAGCGAACCCAGAGGACATACCCAGCAGAATCACACCGGCGATAAGGATAACGACGAGTCTTTTCATGATTTTCCCTCCTATTTACTAATTGGCATCCGCCAATTGAGTTCGGATTGAACATGTTATCGGTCCCGCGTTTTTGCATTCTGTCGATTGTTACAATATCCTATCAAATTCCCTTTGTCAACAGCAGAATGTTATTTGTGTTATATAATCCTATAATTATTAATCGAAATGCATAAAATAATTGCAGGAAACCGCTTTTCTGCTGTGAGTTTTGCGTACTTACATGCTCCGTAAAATCATGGGGAGGCTCCAGCCAACAAGATATAGAGGAGAACGATAAAAACCCGGTGATTTCTTGGGAAAACGGGAATTCCGGTTTCAATATCGCGTGCCCGTTTTCGATATACACGTAAAATTTTGCTCCAGTTGTATTTGCCGGATTTCGTCATCCAATTGATGGAACACAGTATCGGCTTCACAAATACATCATAATAATATTCATGCGACTGGATAAATCACCAAATAAACAAAAAGCATCCACAGCACTTGACAACGCCTGAATAGACACGGTATAGTCTCGTTATTAGCATTTCTTCTCATATATCATTGGAAGCCCGTCACGCAGAACGAATTGAGAAGAAGTGAATACGCTGGATGTGAAAACTAAAGAGTAGGTGAAGTTATGGAATTCTCGTGTTGCATTGAGATGATTTTTCTAAAGGAACATTTTTTGGATCGATTCAAGAAAGCAAAAGAAGCGGGATTCGACTATGTGGAGTTCTGGGATTGGGCTGGCAAGGATGTTGATGCCATTGAGCGTGCAGCAGAAGAAGCGCAGATCAAAATCGCATCCTTTCAAGGCAGCATCCGCGGAGTTATGGTCGACAAGAATGACAGGGATATTTACATAGAGGACTTGAAAAAATCAATCGTGCTCGCATCGAGGCTTAAGGCGAAAGCCGTATTTTGCATGTCGGATATCATGCAGGAAGACCGGAGCGTAAAGCCTCATCAATATTTGATTTCCCCATCGGAAATGAGGGAGAATACCATTTCTGTACTCCATGAGCTTGCTCCCATAGCGGAAGAGGCGGAGGTGACGCTGGTAATTGAACCACTCAATACAATTGTGGATCACGCGGGTTACTCTTTGTCCTCCACGGCGGAGGGGGTGGAAATAATCCGGGCTGTTGGAAGCCCGTCCGTCAAGTTGCTTTACGATGCCTATCACATGCAGATAATGGAAGGCAATATCATTGAAACTATTAAGGCTAACGCCAAATATTTCGGTCACTTCCATATTGCTGACGTGCCTGGGCGCCACCAGCCAGGGACCGGCGAACTAAACTATGCCAACATTATCAAAGCGCTAAAAGATACCGGCTATTCAGGGATTGTCGGCTTTGAGTTCTCTCCTTCAGGAAAGCCGGATGAAGAAGTGATCGCCGAAGTATTAACAATGTTAAAGTAATTGGAAAGGAAATGAAAAATATGATGCGTGATCAGTATATTATGGATAACACGATTTCCGGAAGGCGTGCAGAGATTGACAAAAAAGTCCGGCTTCTTCGCGCAGACATGGCGCGGGAAGATTGGAAAGCGGTTTATATCAGGAAGTCTGAGAACTTTGCCTGGCTTACTGCAGGCGGAGATAATATCGTGACGCGGTATAAGGAAGACGGCGTCTGTGCGATTCTGGTAACAGACAGCAAATTATTTTTCTTCTGCAACAATATCGAGGAAAAACGCATGAAGGAAGAAGAAATGCTGGAGGAGTTGGGGTTTGAACCCATTACGTTTAACTGGTATGAGGATGAGACCACCGGGCAACTGCAGCGTTTGCTTGGGAATGGGAGTTTGGCATCAGACGTCCCGCTTCCGGGAGCAGTGGATGCAAATCCGATCATTTTAAACCGCCAAAAGGTATTGTGTGTCAATGAAATCGCCCGATATCTTCATCTCGGCAAGACTTTTTCACGCGTTATTGAAGGATTTATCCCAAGCATACGTCCAGGCGATACGGAGATCGCGATTGCCGGAGGCTTGGCAGAAGAAATGTGGAAGGAAGGGCTTGAGCCGGTACTCTTCCTGGTCGCTACCGATCAACGCATATATGATCACCGCCATCCTGTTCCCACCAGCAAAAAGCTCGAAAAATACCTTATGATATCATGTAACGCGCGTTATAAAGGCTTGATTACAAAAATTACACGAATGGCATACTTTGGCAAGGCGCCAGAGGAACTAAAAGCACAGTATGAGCAGACGGTTGAAATTGAGAACCTTATGGCTGACGCAACAAAACCAGGAGTGGATGATTTGCAGATCCTTGAGTTGTCAAAGAAACTGTACGAAATCGCGGGGTATCCGGATATGTGGAGACTGCACCATCAGGGAGGGCCCCAAAGCTACACGAATGGCTTCTATCTGATTGCCCCTTCTTCTCATGAGGTGGTGCGCCTGAACCAATGTTATGGCTACAACCCATCCATTACTGGAACCAAGACAGAGGATGGATTCATTGTCACAGAGCGTGGCCCGATGTTCATCACATATCCGGTCACATTCCCGGAGATAAGGGCTACAATAAATGGTGTTCAGTACTCACGCCCCGGAATGCTCGAAGTGATATAGCATTCATCTGAAGCGTATGGAAAATACTGAGAAGGCGGTTGAGCCGTTCCTGAAAGTACAAAATGTCTGTAAGGAGTTTCCGGGAGTTAAAGCTCTGGATAATGTATCGTTTGACTTGTGTAAGGGTGAAGTCCACGTTTTGATCGGTGAAAATGGTGCCGGCAAGTCTACGCTCATGAAAGTGCTGTCAGGCGTTTATCAGCAGGACAGCGGAGAAATCTACCTCAACGGCAAAAAAGTGGAATTTCAAAATACGAGAGATGCGCAACTTGCACGTATCGCAATTATTTTTCAGGAGTTCAATCTGGTTCCCAACCTTACTGTTGCGCAGAACATTTTCCTGGGAAGAGAGCCCGTTTCCAGCAGGGGTGTTTTGGACCGCAAGAAGCTCAACGCAGATGCACAAGCGATCCTTGACTCCCTGAACACTGGAATTTCCGCCACGGATAAAGTCGAGTTGCTTGGCGTAGCTCATCAGCAGCTTGTTGAACTGGCGAAAGCGTTGTCGTTTGATTCGGAAATCCTTATCATGGATGAACCGACTGCGACATTAAGTGAAAACGAAATCAACACATTATTTGACACCATCTTCAGGCTGAAGGCACGTGGTGTCTCAATAATCTACATCTCGCACAGATTGCATGAAGTGTACAAAATTGGAGATCGGATAACCGTATTGCGCGATGGACAGACTGTGGGAACCAGGCTTGTGAGCGAGGCAAGCATGGACGAGTTGATACGATTAATGGTCGGCAGGGAGATTCAACGGGAAAGAATCCGAGAGGAGAACACGGTTCAGGAAAGCATGGCATTGGAGGTGCGGGGCCTCTGGGACAGAAAACTGCTCCAGGATATCTCCATTAACGTCCGCCGAGGCGAAATCGTTGGCATTGCCGGGCTTGTCGGCTCGGGCAGAACGGAACTTGCCCAGACAATTTTCGGCATCAAGCGCCGCAGCAAAGGTTATATTGCGCTTTTTGGCAGGGAATTAGAAAAAAGTTCACCCGGCAAGTGCGTGATGAGAAAAGCCGGATTTCTTCCGGAAAACCGGAAAGAGCAAGGCCTTTCGCTCAATCTTCCTATTAGGACAAATATTGTACATGCAGCGTTAAGCATGCTGTTCCCGATGGGAATTGTCAGGAGGAAAAAGGAAAAAGATATTGCGGAAAACTACCGCAAGCGTCTTCGGATTATCACTCCCGATACCAAGCGCAATGTGAGTAACCTGTCTGGCGGAAATCAGCAAAAAGTCGTACTCGCCAAGTGGCTTGCGACAGAATCGGATTTTCTGATATTTGATGAGCCAACCAGGGGGGTTGATGTAGGCGCGAAAGAGGAGATTCATTTCCTTATTGATGACCTGGCCAGGAATGGGAAGGGAATCCTGGTCATTTCATCAGACCTGCCTGAACTGCTGACCATCGCTGACCGGATATACGTGATGAGGGAAGGGCGAATAGTCAAAGAGTTCAAGGACAGCCATGTGACACAGGAGGAGATAATCGCCTTTGCAGCAGGAGGGGTAGTCGCGTGAATAGCCAATCATTGCGGAGCAGAAGGGAAACCCTTGCTCACTACTATCATAAAGTACCGGCCACGGTTTTCCTGCTATTTGGAATGATTCTGTTTTTTTCTTTATTATCAGACAAGTATTTTACCGTATCAAATATCATGAATGTGATTGTGCAGTGTTCAAGCGGCGTAGGGATAGTTGCCCTGGCTTCCTACCTGGCAATCTGTTCAACCGGCGTAGACCTCTCATTGGGTGGTATTGTGTCCCTTTCGGGTATGATCACCGCCAAAATTCTAACCTGGGACATCCCGCTGTTCAGCCAGATTCGCAATAATAATCCGGTTTTCCTTCTTCTCATCGCAGTAACTGCGGCAATTGCCGCAGGGGCAGCCATCGGAAGCATGAACGGGCTGATTCTTGCCCGCACAAAGATCCCCTCTTTCATTGTAACCCTTGGTATGTATAAAATTTGCGAAACTTTCTCCCGTGTGATTGCAGGCGGGACAACAATCCGCATTAATGGACTCCCGTTATTTGAGTTCATAGGCAACGGTTCCCTGCTGAATGTACAGATAGGACGGCGCTCCATTGGTTTGTTGCCTATAAGCATGATTATTATGCTGCTGTTGTATATCTTCTTCAGTTTCGTCATGAAAAAAACGCGCTTCGGAACATATGTCTACGCTATCGGAGGAAATAATGAGTCGGCGGCATTATCCGGAATCAATACCGTGCTTACCCGATACAGGGTTTTTCTCTACGGAGGCATGATTGCGGCCTTTACAGGCATCATCTTCACCTCGAGGCTGACGTCTGCCAGCGCGCAAAACGGGCTTGGTCTGGAGTTTGACGGGATTGCTGCTGCAGTCGTTGGAGGTGCAGCCATGTCGGGCGGCCGAAGTACACCGGGACGCACACTCATAGGCGCTCTGATTATCTCTGTCATGAAAAATGGCTTTAATATGATTGGGATGTCCAATTCTATCCAGATGATAGCTATTGGATGTGTTCTTATAGCAGTTGTATCAGTTGATACCTTGAGAAACCGCAGGAGATTCGTATGAAAAAATACTGGGGATTGCTTAAGCCGCGATTGGATACACTTTCAAGGCTGACAGCTTTGGCAATTATTTTCCTTTCCCTGGTGATTGTTTCTCCTTCCTTTGCCAGTGCGGCAAACATAATCAATGTGCTTAGAATTACTTCACTCACTTTAATGATGGCTATTGGCGTTGCGCTGTGCATGTTGGTCGGCGGCATTGACCTGTCAATAGGCGCTACAATTGCGCTTACCTCGATCCTCTTTGGCAAGTTTTTTCAGGTTGGCCAATCGACTGCCTCAATGATTATGGGGATAACAGGCATGCTTGCTGTCAGCATCCTTATAGGTCTTGTCAATGGCTTTTGCATCGTTTTCCTGCACTTGCCACCCTTTCTGGCCACGTTCGGTGTGCAACAGATAGTGCGGGGTTTAGCCTATCTGCTGACAAGCGGTCTTGTTTACAGTAACTTCACAGAAGATTTCAGGTTTATAGGAGGAGGGCAATTATTCGGAATTCCCATGCCCATTATCATCGCCGTAATTCTGCTTCTGATCATCAGCTTCACATTAAACAAGACCACCTTTGGCTACCGGGTTTATGCAGTTGGTTCCAACAGGGAAAGTGCCAGGTATTCCGGAATCCCAGTCAACAAAACATTAATCACGACCTATGTTCTATCAAGTCTAATCGCCGGGATTGCCGGGATCGTATATACCTCTCGACTCAATGCGGCTGAGCCGACCATCGGCGCCGAATTTGCGCAGACAGCAATTGCCGCCGCTGCAATCGGGGGCATCTCCTTCCGGGGCGGGAACGGCAACGTATTAGGGGTCGTTATCGGCGCGCTTATTCTTACCCTGGTTTCCAATGGCATGACCCTGCTTGGGGTTGATTCAAATTGGCAAGTCGGTATCAGCGGAGTGGTTATTATCCTTTCCGTTTTGGTTGACCGGAACGCGTCTGTTAGAAAAACCTGATATTTTCTGCTTATGCAGAGAGTATATATTATGTCGAGGAGGTTCTACTATGAAAAGATTCCTGGGTTACCTGTTGGTTGCGGCCTTGCTGGTCGCCGGTGTCGTAAGTGTGAATGCCGCGGAATATGAAGTTACTCTGATCCTCAAAGACAATACCTCAGCTGGCTGGCGTTACCTTGCTTCTGCCGCAATCGCGGCCGGTGAAAAAATCGGTGTTAAAGTAACTGAAAACTCGCCTCTGGAAACACAAAACGCCGATGAGCAGTACAATGCCATGCTTGACGCAATCGAAAAGCAGGTTGATGCAATTTGCATTGCGCCTGTCGACTCCGCCGGAATCGTCCCCGCCATAGAAAAAGCCCTTGAGGCCGGTATCCCCGTTTTTACCACGAATACACGCGCATTTGTGAAAAACCCTGAAGATATTGTGACCTTTGTCGGCGTGGGCAATGAAAAAGGCGGTTACGATATTGCCCAGTACATGTTTGGAAAACTCAGCGACCTGGAAAAAATTAACCTGATTATCATTGACGGAAACCGGACTGGCCAAACAACACTGGACCGCATCGCCGGAATCGAAGCAGCCATTGCTGAAGACGATCGCGTTGTGCTCCTTGACAGCCAGGAAGGGAAATTTTCCCGTGCGAACGCGCAGGAGATCATGGAAAGTTTCCTTGTCAAATATTCCGAAATCGACCTCGTAATCGCTCTTAATGATGAAATGGCGATCGGCGCATACAATGCGATCTCAGCAGCCGGCCGTGAAGGAGAAATGCTGATCTCAGGATTTGACGGTGCGCCTGAAGGTTTGCAGGCAGTCCTTGACGGGCAAATCAGCGCTACGCTCAACCAGGATCTTCCAGGCCAGGGATCAGGCGTAATTGAGGCGGTAAAAGCGTATCTGGACGGGGAGTCCGTTGAAAGCTGGATCAAAGTCGGCGGTGATGTTTGCACACCTGAAAATGCGGCCGAATTCTTGGCAAAACTGAAGAAATAATTATTATTCTTAGCAGGACTTGATGCGATCCTTATAATAACGGTCAAAGGCGGGTTTTGCGAAAAGCCGAACCCGCCTTTTTCATATAGGGCCTGCTGAAAAATGCGTTTCCCCGCTTACAGGCAGCCAGACCCATTGCCAATGACCACCTGAATGACCGATAGAGTACACTAATGTTCGCAACTTAGCCCAGGATGAAAGGATATGGGCAAGCCACTGGGACTCCGCTACAATTGATGTTGCTAAGACATTCACAAGGAGGAGAACCAATGGCTCAAGGCAAGGATACCACGAATTTCCAAAGTATGCTATTCCGGTTTATGGGGATGGAAGACCCGATGCTCAACATGTTGGAATGGCTGTGCGCTCAGATGATGGAAGTAGAAGCGAAAAAATTGGTTACTTATTGTATTAGTAAGATTTTCAGGATGCTGGTGGCGATAAAGAGTTACACACAAATGCTTTCTCCATCGGCATACGAGTTCGTACCTATTCAAGATTTTTCAAAGAGCTGGACTGACAAGGAATTATATTTGAAATATAAATTAAGTAACGCTGAAATAGAGTTCATTGAGTCGAATATCAAAACCTATAATATATAATAATTCTTGTATGGCGGACTTAGAATATTTATTGAAAGCAGGTAAAAAAATGACCCTACGATCAGTCATCGCCCAGCTCAACGCCATCACCGATGGGATGTTCATGGGCACCGTGCCTTTCCGCTCCAGCAATCTGAACGCCGCGATGAAGTGCCACCCTGCCAACTCCTTCTATGGCATCTACCAGCCCCTGGAGGATGCCCTGTATGATGACGAGGGTGAAATCTCCGTGGATGACCTCCGGGAAGTCTATGACGCGCTGGAAGAATACCGGACAGACGTAAATGTTAAAGCGCTGACCAAACCTCTCAAGGGCCTGAAGACATTGATTGAAAAGATGGAGCGGGGAGAGGGAATCGAACTGTCCGGGGAGTAAACGCATCAAATAGTTGTCAATTGATGAGCACATTAATCGGCAAATAACGAATGACCACTTAAAATGCTGCCAATAAAAGGCGGATCGATGATCTGCCCGCCAACATGTCCTGTTTTTCATTCAGGCATTTCAAACGAAATAAGGAGGGATTTTATGGAAATTGACTGGATGGAGTATGATTGGGACAAGATTGTGACGAAGTTGCCTGAGGAGAAAAATCACCACTACCCGTTCATCGCTGACGACCACCTCCTTTATCTGTTTCTGAGGGACAACAGAGCGTCATACCTGATGGAGGGAGTTTTTGTAGGCAGCCATATTGGGGATTCCCGCGATCCGCATCCCCGTTGGAAGATATTGACCACCTTTAACGCCCTCGCAAGCTTTTTGAAACAGCGGGGCTATGGTAATCGCGTTCCGGAATGGCTGGCCAATTTCGCGGATTACAGAAGCCGTTGATGCTGGTACTATGAAGGACCAAACTAACGAATAAGGTATCCATTGGCTTAACCGGTGATGAATGCGCCGCGTTGGCGAAGGAGTCGGAGTACGCGCCATAGGCGGATGAGTTTTTTATCGCTGAACTGATTGTTGCCAGTGGGGACGCCATGGTTTGGGATGATATCACTTTTCCATATTGGAGTCACGTCTCACAGCAGAGCCCACCATCGCGGTGGGCTTTTCATCTTGCCACCATGTCACCCCATGTCAGTTGATGTCAGTCAACATGTCATTACATGTCAGTTGCCTCATGCGGTACGGTCACCACCGAAAGGAGGTGATCTTTTTTTGAAGGAGCTGTCGGTGTTTGAGCGCTGCCGGGGGATCCCGGCCATGGAAGCGGCGCGGGGGGAGGGGCTTGAGCTGAAACCAAGGGGCAGCCGCCACTGGGCCAACTGCCCGCTCCACGGGGAAAAGACGCCCTCGATCATGTTTGACGAAAAGGGCCGTTGGCACTGCTTTGGCTGCGGCCGGGGCGGGGACGCGGTGGCACTGTTGTCAGCCCTCCGGGGCATCACCCCGCTCCAGGCGGCGCGGCTGCTGGCGGAAGGCAGGCCGGTTCCGCCCCCGGACTTAAGGGCCGCCCAAAGAGGGAGGGCGCTGAAGCTCAGGGCCCGGGCGGACCAATGGTACAGCACCCAGTGGGACCTGGCCTGCCGGGAGACGCGGGAGGCGGAGGAGATGATGGCCGCCTTTGTCCCCGGCACAACGGCCTTTTGTCAGGCGCTGGCCCGGCGCGCCGCCGCCGAACTCCGGCTGGACACCCTCACGCGGCTTGACCCCAAAGAGCGGCTTCAGGCCGCCATGGCACAGGAAACACAATAACCCACATCGAAAGGAGAGACCCATTGACCACAGAACTGGAAATGTATGAACAATTGCTTGACACCCCGGAGGCCCAGGCCCTCCTGAACTCGGAACCGGAAGCCCCCTGGGGGAGCCTGGAGCGGCCCGCCGTTGGCCCCTATCCCCTGGACGCCATGCCGGAGCTGGGCCACCGCATAGCCCTGGAGGCCGCCAAAAGCCTTCAGGTATCCCCGGCTATGGCCGCTTGCTTCCTGATCGGCACCCTGTCCGCCGCCGCCGTGGGCCGCGTCCAGGTGGACATGGGCGGGGGCTATGAGGAGCCTGTCCAGCTCTACATCGCCGTGGGCGCCGACCCGTCTGAAAGGAAAAGCCCTTGCTTAAGGCTTCTGACCCAGCCCCCTCATGACTATGAGCGGGAGGAGAACGAGCGCCGCGCGCCCGTCATCCGGCAGGAAGCGGTCTTCCGGGAGGCCCGGGAGATCGCCCTTAAGAAAGCCCAGCAGAAGGGGGATGAGAAGGAGGCCGCCAGGCTGGCGGAGGTCCTTCATGAACTGCCCGAAACCAAGCCCTATGAGTTGATCGTCACCGACGCCACGCCTGAGGCCCTGGGCCAGGCCATGGCCAGGAACGGGGGTCGCATGGCGGTCATCTCGGCGGAGGGCGCGCTGCTCTCGGTGATGGCGGGCTGCTACGCCCAGGGCCCCGCCAACCTGGACGCGGTGCTCCAGGGCTACTCCGGGGAGCCGGTGTCCGTGTCCCGCATCGGCCGGCCGCCGGTGAAGATCGAAAAGGCGGCGCTGTCCGTGTGCCTGGCGGTGCAGACGGAGGTGCTGGAGGCCTTCATCAATGACCAGCAGATGCGCCAGCGGGGCACCGTGGCTCGCTTCCTCTTAGCGGAGCCTGAGAGCATGATCGGCCGGCGCCTGGTGGTGGGCCCGCCGATGGATGAGGAGCTGGCGGCCAAATACCACAGGCGGGTCAAGTCCATCCTGTCCATCTCCATGCCCTTTGCCCTGAAGCCCGATGAGGGCGCCCGGGAGGCCTGGGAGGACTGGGCTCGGGAGATCGAGCGGCGTTCCTGCCCCGGGGGCGACCTGCGCGGCCTGGGCGGCGGCTGGGAGGGCAAGCTGGCCGGGAACACCCTGCGCTTGGCGGGGCTGATGGCGCTGATCGACTTCAGTGGCCTTGCCATCCGGGAGCACGTGATGCGGGGGGCCATCCGGCAGATCCGGTGGTTTGCGGACAGCATGAAGGCGCTGTGCGGGGTGAACGAGCTGAGCCAGGAGGCTGAGGAGATGCTCAGGTACCTGGCCCGCCGTGGGGAAAGGCGGGTGAGCACAGCCTCGGTGCGGGCGGGGCTTAAAAACCGGAAGCGCTTTTCCCGCGCGCAGGAGACTGAGAAGGCGCTTGATGAACTGGCCCAGCTGGGCATGGTTCGGTTTTACCACGAGGAGCGCAAAAACGTTATGGGTAGGCCGCCCAAGCCCATGGTGCTTTTGCACCCGGATATCCTGAAACGCTGACTTATCGCTACTTATCGGGGACATATCGCTTAGGGATTCAGGCGGTATGTCCCCCCTTGTTTCCCCAGCAATATCAACGAATATGAGCTTCAAGAACACTTACTGTCT
The DNA here is from genome assembly GCA_028701335.1 of Eubacteriales bacterium. Lineage (GTDB taxonomy): Bacteria > Bacillota > Clostridia > Christensenellales > Aristaeellaceae > UBA6115. Next base: position 5,263 of record JAQVQY010000008.1, on the reverse strand, counting down.
CTTTTGTCTGGTACCCCCGCGTGTTTGAAAAAAAGTGCCCCCAGGGAGGCGGTTCAGGGAAAGCCATTCTAATAATATATAAAAATAAATAATAATAATATATAATATCAGGATAGTATGATGGACTGGCTGCGGGGGCTCCTCCCATACAATGAAGGACCTCTTTGCCTGGGGCAAACTCCCCTGATGGGGGTTTCATCCGCTCCGCCGGGCAGCATAGACTGCATGGGGCTCTCCACAGGCCTTTATATTTACACACGCGACCCCCCCAGCCAAATACTCCACTAAGTCCTTTAAGGGACTAAAAAACCAGTGAAATCAATGTGTTTCAGCCTTTTCATTCTGTCTGAACGGACAAGCGGATAGTAGCCGATAAAAGCCGATAAGTGGCTTTCAGGCCCCTGCGGGGTTCGCTTTACCCCGTCGTCATGCAAGCGCGCCCCGGGCGCTATTCGCTTTTCTCCATGATCATCCGGTCAATGGCCCTGGCCGCGTCCTTCCCGGCGCCCATGGCCAGGATGACGGTGGCGGAGCCGGTGACCACGTCGCCCCCGGCGTAGACCTTCTCCCGTGAAGTGAGGCCGTCCTGGCCGTCCACCACGATGCCGCCCCATTTGTCGGTCTCAAGGCCGGGGGTGGTGAGGCGGATCAGGGGGTTGGAGGAGGTGCCCAGCGCCATGATGACCACGTCGGCGGCCAGCTCATAGTTGCTGCCGGGCTGCCCGATCGGGCGGCGGCGGCCGGAGGCGTCCGGCACCCCAAGGGACATTTTGATGCACTCCAGCGCCCTGACCCAGCCCCGCTCATCCCCCAGGATCTGCACCGGGTTGGTCTGGAAGTGGAAGGCGATGCCCTCCTCCCGGGCGTGGTGGACCTCCTCCCGGCGGGCGGGCAGCTCTTCAAAGCCCCGGCGGTAGATGATGGACACATCGCCGGCCCCCAGCCGCTTGGCGCAGCGGGCGGCGTCCATGGCCACGTTGCCCCCGCCCACCACCGCCACATGGCGGCCGCGCAGGATAGGGGTGAGGCTGTTCTCTTCATAGGCCTTCATTAAGTTGATGCGGGTCAGGTACTCATTGGCGGAGTAGACACCCTTCAGGGACTCCCCGGGGATGCCCATGAAGCGGGGCAGCCCCGCGCCTGAGGCGATAAACACGGCTTTAAAGCCGTATTCCAGCAGCTCGTCGATGGTGAGGGTCTTGCCGATGACGGTATTGAGCATCACCTCAACGCCCAGGCTGATAAGGGCGTTCACCTCCGCCATCACGATGTCCTTGGGCAGGCGGAATTCAGGGATGCCGTAGGACAGGACACCCCCCGGCAAATGCAGCGCTTCAAACACCGTGACGGCGTAGCCCATCCGGGCCAGCTCTCCGGCCGCCGTCAGGCCGCCGGGGCCCGCGCCCACCACCGCCACCTTGCGGCCGTTGGGGACGGGTTTGGCCGGCAGGGCGCAGGCGTGCTCCCGGTGCCAGTCCGCGGCGAAGCGCTCCAGGCGGCCGATGGCCACCGGCTCCCCCTTTAAGCCCCTGACGCAGCGCTGCTCGCACTGGGTCTCCTGGGGACAGACGCGGCCGCACACCGCGGGCAGGGCGCTGGCTTCGTTTAGTACCCGGAATGACTCCTCAAAACGGCCCTCAGCGATTTCCCCGATAAAGGCGGGGATATCAATGGCCACCGGGCAGCCGGCCACACAGGGCTTGTGTTTGCAGTCAAGGCAGCGCCTGGCCTCCTCCACCGCCATCTCCTGGGTGTAGCCCAGGGCCACCTCGGTGAAGTTGCGGCCGCGGGTGTGGGGGTCCTGGACCGGCATGGGCACCTTGGTTTTGGACAGGTTGCGCGCCATTTATTCTTCCCCCTGCTGAAGCAGGAAGCAGGCTTCCTCCCGCTCCCGCTTCTCAAACTCCTCATAGATGCGGTTGCGGCTGATCACCTCGTCAAAGTCCACCTGGTGGCCGTCAAAGTCCGGCCCGTCCACACAGGCGAACTTCACCTGGCCGCCCACGGTCAGCCGGCAGCCGCCGCACATGCCCGTGCCGTCCACCATGATGGGGTTCATGGACACGGTGGTCTTCACACCGTATTTTTTAGTGAGCTGGCTTACGAACTTCATCATCACCAGGGGGCCGATGGCGATCACCTCGTCATACTGGTGGCCCTCTTTGATGAGGCCCTCCAGCGCCTGGGTCACCAGGCCGCGGCTGCCGTAGGAGCCGTCATCGGTCATCACCATCAGCTTATCGCTGACGGACTGGAACTCCTTTTCCATAAAGACCAGGTCCTTGCTTCTAAAGCCGATGATGCTGTGCACCACGCTCCCCTGGTCATGGAGCTTGCGGGCCACGGGGAAAGCGATGGCGCAGCCCACGCCGCCCCCCACCACGCAGGCCTTTTTGATGCCCTGGGTGGCTGTTTCCCTCCCCAGGGGGCCCACGAAATCATGCAGGCGGTCACCCGCGTTCAAGGTGTCAAGCTCCATGGTGCCGGCGCCCACCACCTGGTAGACCACGCTCACCGTGCCCTTCTCCCGGTCCTGATCGTGGATGGTTAGGGGAATGCGCTCGGAATTTTCCCCGGCGCGCAGGATGATAAACTGGCCCGCCTGGGCCTTGCGGGCCACCAGGGGGGCTGAAACCACCATGCGGCTGGCGTTGCCGGACAGGGGCGTTTTCTCCAGGATGGTATATTGCTGCATGGACTCCTCCAAAGTCAGTCAGGCGGCTGTTTCAAAAGGGCGGCGCGAACCTTGTAGTCAGGCATGAGGGCTAAAAGCACCTGATAAAAGGCGGCGGAATGGTTCAGCTGCTTCAGGTGCGCCACCTCATGGGCGGCCACGTATTCAATGGCGGGAAGCGGATAGCGCATCAGGCGCCAGGAGAAGCACAGCCCGCCCTTCATATTGCAGCTGCCAAAGCGCTTTTGGGCGCCGGTGATTGTTACATACCGGGGCTGGACTTTAAGCTGCGCCGCGTAGCGCGTCACCAGGCCCGGCAATATGGCCCCGGCCTTCTCCCTAAGCGCCGCTTCCTCCAGGGGGCCTATTTCCCGGGGCTTGGGCCTGCGCCTGGCCAGGTGCTTCCTGAGCCACTCTGCCTTGCCTGCCACAAAGCGGTCAATTTCCGCCTTGGGCAGTCCCTTTGGCGCGCGCGCGATGACCCGTCCTTCGGGCGTTACCTCAAGGGCCAGGGTGCGGCGTTTGCTTCTGATCAGTTGGTATTCATGCATCAAAGAGCCAATAAAAATCAGTCATCGCCTTTGGCAAACAGGGAGCGGGCCCTCCCGGCCAGCCTGCCGTGCAGGGTGCGGGAACGCTTCAGCGCCATTTCCGCCGCCAAGGCCTCCCGGCGGTAGCTTAAGTTATCAGGTTCAGCGCGCACCGCGGCGCGCCAGGCCTGGTGGGCGCCCAGATAGTCCTTAAGCCCCATGAGCGCCTCTCCCTGAAGCGCGTGCCACTCGGCGTCCTTGTCCTCAGAGCGCCCCAGCTGGAACAGCGCCATGCCATACTGCTTGCGCTCAAGCAGGCTTTTGGCCCAGTATTTAGCCTGGGCCACCGGCAGGGCGGGGGAAGGGGTGTGGCGGGATTCCACGGTCTTCAGGCACTGGGCATAGGCCAGGTTGATGGAGATCAGCTCCTTCTGCCCGGCCTTCTGCTCCTCAGGGTCTGAAAAACTGTCCGGATGGCAGGTTTTTACCAGCCTCCGGTAGGCGTTGCGGATGGCAGCTTCATCGGCGTCCGGGCGCAGCCCCAGGCGTTCAAAGGCAGTTTGCATTGCCGTTTTCCTCCGGTTCAAGGGGAGCACGGCTGATTTTGGCCCCCAGGTCAGTCAGTTTGCTCTCCAGGTGGTCATAGCCCCGGGCGATGGTTACCGGGTTGTAGACCTCGGTGATGCCCTGGGCCATAAGCCCGGCTATTACCAGGGCCGCGCCGCCCCGGAGGTCAGGCGCCCAGACCGGGGCGCCGTGGAGTTCCGGCACGCCCTCGATGAGGGCCAGGCGGCCGTTGATAACCGACTTGGCGCCCATCTTGCGCATCTCGTCCAGGTGCTTGAACCGGGACTCAAAAATATTTTCAATTACTTCGCTGGTGCCCAGCGCCTTGGTCAGCAGCGCGCTCATGGGCTGCTGCAGGTCCGTGGGGAAGCCCGGATACTCCTGGGTGGAGATACGGATCGCCCGGTGGCCCTGGCGCAGGTTGACGGTGATGACGTCGTCCCGGCTGGTGACCATGACGCCCATCTCCAGAAGCTTTGCCGTCAGCGCTTCCATGTGGGTGGGAATGCAGCCGCGCAGCGTGACGTCCCCCCGGGTGGCGGCGGCGGCGATCATCAGGGTGCCGGTCTCGATCTGGTCAGGGATGACGGTATAGTTGCCCCCGCCCATTTTCGCGGCGCCCCGGATGCGGATGGTGTCCGTCCCCGCGCCCCTGATGCGGGCGCCGATGCGGTTTAGGAAGTTGGCGGTGTCAACGATGTGGGGCTCCCGGGCGCAGTTGGTGAGGATGCTGTCGCCCTCAGCGCGGGCCGCCGCCAGCATCACGTTGATGGTGCCGCCCACGGTCACCATGTCAAAGTTGACATGGGCGCCCTTCAGCTTGCCCTCCAGCACCAGCATGCCGTTCTCATCCCGGATGGTGGCGCCCAGGGCCTTGAAGCCCTTCAAGTGCTGGTCGATGGGCCGGCTGCCCAGGTCGCACCCGCCGGGGTAGCCCACCTCCGCCCGCCCGTAGCGGCCAAGCAGCGCGCCCATCATGTAGTAGCTGGCGCGCATCCGCTGGCTGTAGTTGAAGGGCACCGTCAGGGAAGTAACCCCGCCGGGGTCGATGGTCATCAGTTTTTGTTCCGGCCGCCAGTCCACCCTGGCGCCCAGGGACTTCAATATACGATATAAAACCCGGATATCTTCGATAGCCGGGAGGTTCTCGATAATGCAGGGGCTGTCGGCCAACAGCGCCGCGGGAACAACCGCCAGTGAGGTGTTCTTGCCGCCGGAAACGAGCGTCTCGCCCCTTAATTCCCGGCCGCCGTCTATCACCAGTTTGTACTCAGGCATCCGCCGCTTGACCTCCTAAATCGTTGGCCAAAGTATAGCATACGGGGTAAACGGATGTAAAGAATGCTCCCTGAATGGCCCTTCATCCTTTGGCGCGCCGTTCTATGAATTGCTGGGTGTATCACAGGGTTTTAGTGCCTGAGCATATGAAAAACGGGCCTTCTATTCAGCAAAACTTGACAGATCCGCAGGATGCTGTTAGAACAAATGATGG
>JAQVQY010000161.1 GCA_028701335.1 Eubacteriales bacterium | reverse complement strand
CGGCAAAACCATCGGCGGCGACCGGTTTGGAAACTTCGAAGGCCTTCTGCCTGAGAAAAAAGGCCGGCAGTATAATGAGTGCGATATTGACACTCTGGGCCGGCCGTCCCGGGACGCCAGGCGCCTGGTGTACTCCAATGACGGCCTGATCTATTACACCCCGGACCACTATGAATCCTTTACCCTGCTATACGGGGAGGACGGCAATGCTGCGGGTTGAACTGGACGGCCGGAAGATGGACACCCGGGCCATAGCCCACCAGCACCTGAAGGAACAGCTGGGCCTGCCGGCGTATTACGGCGCCAACCTGGACGCGCTCAATGATTGCCTGGGGGAGATGGCGGATGTGCACATCACCCTGAGGTATGGGAACGCCTTACGAAACGCCCTGGGCGTCTATGGGCAGAAACTTATCCAGGTATTTGAAGACGTGGCAAGAGGCCGGGCTGACCTGGTGTTTGTGCTCATGGATTAGTTGCCGGCGCCGCTTCAATGAGGGGCATCAGCGCCGCAAATACCTCGCCAATGGGCGCAGCGATCACCAGATCAGCCGAACGATCCATCATGGTGGGGGATTTGTTAATGATAACGACCTTCCCCTTGCACAGGGACACAAAGGACGCGGCGGGGTAGACGGTGAGGGAGGTGCCGCCGATGATCATCAGTTCGCTTTGCGCGATGGCCTCCGTGGCCCGCTGGGTGACATCCCCGTCCAGCGTCTCCTCATAGAGCACCACATCCGGCTTGATGATACCGCCGCAGCCGCAATGGGGTACGCCCGGGCTTTCCATCACTTGATCCAGTATGGTTGCCTTGCCGCAGCGCATGCAAAAGTTGCGGTGTACGCTGCCGTGCAACTCGAGTACCTCTCTTGATCCGGCCGCTTGGTGGAGACCGTCGATATTCTGGGTGATGACAGCCCGGAGCCTGCCCATGCCCTCGAGCCTGGCCAGCGCCTTGTGGCAGGTATTGGGGCGGGCTTGCGGATAGACCATCTTCTGCTTGTAGAATTCATAAAAGGCCTCCGGATGGCTCATGAAAAAGGAGCGGCTGATGATCTCCTCAGGCGGAATCCGGCTCTTTTCCTGAAAGAGCCCCTGGGCGCTTCGGAAGTCAGGGATTCCGCTCTCCGTTGAGACTCCGGCGCCGCCAAAGAAAACGGTGTTTTTGGAGGCGGCGGCCATATCGGCCAGTTGGCGAATCAGATCGATGTCCATATCCACTCCTTATCCTTACTGCCAACAGTATAGCAAATCAGGCGCGTGTATCCAATCTGCACAAGCAGGCACAAATATCTTTGGAGAAACTCCCAGTATGAAAAAAGCCTGATTTATCCTATAATTTCAACAAAGATAGCTGTTAGCGCACGAGGAGGTTTTAATATGGCAAGTGTATCCCTGAAGAATATCTACAAGGTTTATCCCGGCAATGTCACCGCGGTGAGCGACTTCACGCTGGACATTGAGGATAAGGAGTTCATCGTGCTGGTTGGCCCATCCGGCTGTGGGAAGTCCACCACGCTGCGCATGGTGGCGGGCCTGGAAGAGATCACCGATGGCGAGCTCTACATCGGCGAGCGTCTGGTGAACGATGTGGCCCCCAAGGACCGGGACATCGCCATGGTGTTCCAGAACTACGCCCTTTATCCCCACATGACGGTGTATGACAACATGGCCTTTGGCCTGAAGCTGCGCAAGACCCCCAAGGACGAGATCAAGCGCCGCGTGGAAGCCGCAGCACAAATTTTGGACATTGAGTATCTGCTCAACCGCAAACCCAAGGCCCTCTCCGGCGGCCAGCGCCAGCGCGTGGCCCTAGGCCGTGCCATCGTCCGGGAGCCCAAGGTTTTCCTGATGGACGAGCCCCTTTCCAACCTGGACGCCAAGCTGCGCGTGGCCATGCGCACAGAGATCACCAAGCTCCACCAGAGGCTGCAGACCACCTTCATCTACGTCACCCATGACCAGACTGAGGCCATGACCATGGGCTCCCGTATCTGCATCATGAAGGACGGCTTCATCCAGCAGGTGGACACCCCGCAGAACAACTACGACTATCCCAACAACAAATTCGTCGCAGGTTTCATCGGCAGCCCCCAGATGAACTTTTTTGATGTGAAGCTGGAAAAGCAGGGCGGCAATGTGGTGGCCGTCTTTGGCGATGAGAAGATCGTGGTGCCTGATGAGAAGCTCAAAAAGTTCAAGGACGAGAGCTACATCGGCAAGGAAGTGTCCATGGGCATCCGGCCTGAGAATATCAGTGATGACCCGGCCGATGTGGCTGCCCACCCGGACGCCGCTTTCAAGGTTCATGTGGAGGTCACCGAGCAGATGGGCTCTGAAACCTACCTCTACCTGTCCGTCCCCACCAAAGCGGACAACGTCATCGCCCGGGTGGACCCCCGCACCAAAACCCACATTGGTGATGACATCCAGGTGGTTATGGACACAAACCGCCTGCACTTCTTCGACAAGGACACCGAGGAGACGCTGCTGAGCCGCTAAGCGGGCATTGCGGGGTTTTATCAGGGCTGCCATTATATGGCGGCCCTTTTTTCCGGCCCAAATGACATGCGACGAAGGTTGTTATAAAATTGTAATAACAGCCTCCGGTCTGAATAACTGTTCTGTGGACAGCGGCTGGGATAAACTGGGGATTTCGCCTGTGGATAAGTCGCCGATGTATTTACATA
>JAQVQY010000064.1 GCA_028701335.1 Eubacteriales bacterium | reverse complement strand
AACGCCGGGAGGTGGTGATGCCGTTGCCGCTGGCTCCCCTGCCCCAGCTTCAGGATGACAAGCCCCTGCCCGCGGCCCAGCGGGGTATCGCCACCCACCGGGCCCTGGGAGCGCTGGATCCCGCCGCCTTTACGGGGCTGGAAGGGGAAGCATTGGGCCATAGGCTCCAGGATGCCCTGGACGAGTTGGCCGCTAAGGGCCTCCTGCGCCGGCAGGAGCGAAGCGCGATTGACACAGAAGCCATTGCCGCCTTTATGGAAAGCGATCTGGCGCTCCGCATGGCGGGAAGTTCCGAACACCGCCGGGAGTGGCCCTTCACGCTGAAGGTGGAGGGGGGCATGCTGCTCCAGGGGGTGCTGGACGCCTGTTTCCTGGAGGATGGCGCCTGGGTGCTGGTGGATTATAAGACCGACCGGGGTGAGCAGGACGCACTAAAAGCGAAATACACCGCCCAGATGCGCTGGTATATGCGCGCCTTGCGGGACATCACGGGGATGCCGGTGAAAGAGGCCTGGCTCTACCTGATGCACTGGCGCAAGGCCGTTCAGGTAAAGGAAGACGCCCCCATCCGCCTGCGCCCGGGGGCTTCCTTGCCAAGGATAGCATCACAGGATAGAATACCAGGGTAGGAAGGAGGGAGCGGAGACATGAGAACCAAAGGCATCAAGATCGTGGCCGAGAACCGCCGCGCCCGCCATGACTACTTCGTGGAGGAGAGCTACGAGTGCGGCATCGAGCTAAAGGGCACCGAGGTCAAGTCCATCCGCCAGGGCAGGGTGAACCTGAAGGAGTCCTACGCCCGGGTCAAGGACGGCCAGGTGTGGGTGGAGGGGATGCACATCAGCCCCTATGAGCAGGGCAGCATCTTCAACACCGACCCCTTAAGGCCCAAGCGCCTGCTGCTGCACAAAAGTGAGATCCGCAAGCTCCAGGCCCAGGTGATGCGCCAAGGCATGACGCTGATTCCGCTGAAAATCTACCTGAAGGACGGCAGGATGAAACTGGAGCTGGGCGTGTGCCGGGGCAAACACCTTCATGACAAACGGGATGACATCGCCGACCGGGACGCCAAGCGCGACATGGAGCGGGCGCTGAGGCAAAGCGTCCGGAACCAGGCTGAATAAGAGGCCATCAAATGCGCCGCCCCAAAAGTATCGGGCGGCGCTTTTATATTGCCATAGGCGGGCCTATGGCTCCCGCCAGGCGGCGCGGGAGGCCTCCGCCACGCAGGCCTGGTGGGTGTCGCTGACGCGCTGGGAGCCGTCCCCCCGGCTGCCAAAGAAGTGGACGCAGAAGTGTCCGGGCATTCCGTTGCCTTTGATCGAGCTGAAACCATGGGGCATGCCGTTCATGGACGCGGCGAACACACGGCCTTCAAATTTGAGCAGCACCGGCCTGCGATCCCAGCTCCACTCGCCTCCATAGGCCGCAAACATGGGGGCGGTGTCAAAAGGGCCAAGCGGCTCCGCGTCCAGGTGGCTGTAGCCCCCCATGCGCCGGGCGGTGAAAACGATGCCCGTGCGCACGTCCTGCGCCTGAAACACCGCGCCCCAGGGGATCACCTCGCTGCCCCCGCCGTACCAGTAAGGCATCTCAGTGGCGCCTTTCATGTCGAGGGCTTTGCCAAACAACACCAGCAGGGTATCACGCCCGGCACTGCCATCGGCAATGAGCCCGTTATCACGCTGAAAATCCATCAGCGCGCCAAGCGTCTCCCAGGTAAAGGCGCCTTCAATCTCTCCCGGGTCATAGCCCCGGCTCTGCAATTGCTCCTGAAGCGCCTTGACATGCGTGCCCATATCCCCGAGGCTGGAGGGCTGCGGCAAGCCTTCCGAAAGGGCAGCCGGCGTTCCCAGGAGCAGACCTAGGGCCAGCGTAATGACTGCCGCTTTGCGCCCCATCCCGCTTCTCATCTGTCAAACCCTGGCGGGTAGGCGCCGGAGAGGAGCAAGCGCTGGGTTGCCTCATCCGCTTCTCCAGTGGCTTTGAGGCCCATGGCTTTTTGATATTCCATTAGCGCGCTTCGCACAGCCGACGTAAACTTGTTTCCGCTGTCCAGCTTTTTCAAAAACCCCATTTCAGCCAGCAGCGCCTTTATCCGGGGAACATCCGCGCTTGTGCCATTAAGCGGGACTGGCGAAAACTGCCTTCCGGACAGGTCCAGCGTATGCCGGCGGTTGGGGTCAAACCACAGGGGGATTTCCGATTTGGGCTGATAGACGATCAGCGGCCTGTCCCCCTTGTCGACAATGCAGGCAATCAGCGCTGTCTGCTCGCCCCCTTCAAAAAGGTTGCGCAGCGATTCGGTGGAGTTCAGCAGGTAATGGGGCAGGTATTCCGACCCATTGGCGCTGACGAAGCTGAAATCCCCCTCGCTGATCTCAGCCTTTCCCCCGGGCGCTGCCAGCGCCTTCACCCGCACCCAGACCAGCAGGTATTCCTGGGTTTTAAGCGGAGCGACGTTGTATTTGGTCATCTCCTGCGCCCGGCTCAGCGCCGCCTGTCCCCTGAGGGCTGACACCATCTCCATTTCAAAGGTGGCGTAACCCGACCAGTAGGAGCCCTCATAGACCGCCGAGGCGCCCAGCGGAGCCGGGTCCTCCCGGGTCGCGGCATAGGGATCGGCGGCAAGCGGATGTATCTCAGGCAGGCTTGTGGTCACCAGGGACGCGGTGATTACCGGAGCACCGCTTACCAACGGGTCTTCGCCATCAAAGGCTGTCAGGCCGATAAAAACACCATAGGCCATCACCTCATCCCCAGCCAGTAACAGCCGCTGTCCATCTCCCAGGGCATAGTTGACAAGAAAGACCCGACCCGGGTTTTCCGAAAGGGAGATATAGTACCGAAATCCCTTCTCCGACTCCTCCACCCGGAGAATGTCTCCCTTCAGCTTTACCCTCTCGGACCGGTAGGCTTCAGGATTACGGGCAATCTCCTCGCCATCTCTTACATCAACATATCCCTCTGCGTCCTGCAAAAGTAACAGCCTGATGCGGGCGTCCGCTTCCTGCCGCAGGGTTTCCAGCTCCCGGAGGCTTAAGCCGTCCAGGTTGATTGTGGAGGCAGCCAACCCTGCCAGCGGAGCCGCCAGCAGCAAGGCGATTAATAGAAACGCGCCGGTCTTTTTCACAATATCCCTCCTTGGGCACACATAGGAACTATACCCGCCACATCAAATTGGCCTACACCGGCAGGCGCAGATATCACTGGCTCCATTATAACGGGCGTCCCGAAGCCTGGCAACGACCGATGCGCCATCCTGTCCCGGTCTTTAGGTCAGCCGTTTGTGCCTTTTGGCATGAGAAACTGTCAGCAGATTTGACAAGCCCCCAAAGCCCTCAGTATAATCTTTTTTTGCAGGCTACATCAGCCTTTGGGGGGAGTACATGGATAATCTGGAACGGGAAATCAACCGGCGGCGGACATTCGCCATCATCAGCCATCCGGACGCGGGCAAGACCACGCTGACGGAAAAGCTGCTGCTGTATGGCGGCGCCATCCGCCAAGCGGGCAGCGTGAAGGCGCGGAAGGCCGCGGCGCACGCCACCAGCGACTGGATGGAGATTGAGAAGCAACGCGGCATCTCCGTCACCTCCAGCGCCATGCAGTTTGACTATGAGGGTTTCCGCATCAACATCCTGGACACCCCGGGGCACCAGGACTTCTCCGAGGACACCTACCGGGTGCTGGTGGCCGCGGACAGCGCGGTGATGCTTTTGGACGCCGCCCGGGGCGTTGAGGAGCAGACCCGCAAGCTCTTTAAGGTCTGCCGGATGCGGGGCATCCCCATTTTCACTTTTGTGAACAAGATGGACCGGGCCGCCAAGGATCCTTTCGCGCTGATGGAGGAACTGGAGCAGGTGCTGGGCATCCGCTCCTGCCCTGTCAACTGGCCCATCGGTGTTGACGGGGATTTCCAAGGCGTGTGCCACCGGGACAGCCGGGTGGTGGAGCTTTATTTCGGCGGCGACCACGGCAAAACCAAAGCCAAAAAAACCGAGGTGCCCCTGGACAGCCCGGCCCTCTCCGGCGTCCTGGCTGGGCATTATATCAAGAGGCTCCGGGAAGAGATCGCGTTGCTGGACGAGGCGGGGGACCCCTTTGACCTGAAGGCCATCCGCAGGGGCGACTTGACGCCGATGTTCTTCGGCTCCGCCATCACCAACTTTGGCGTGGAACCCTTCCTCAACCGCTTCCTGGAATACACCTTGCCCCCCACGCCCCGGGAGAGCGACCAGGGCATGATAATGCCCGATACGCCTGAGTTCACCGGCTTTGTGTTCAAAATCCAGGCCAACATGAACCCGGCCCACCGGGACCGGCTGGCCTTTGTGCGGGTGGTGTCCGGCGAGTTCCGCCGGGACATGAGCGCCTGGCACTCCGGCAGCGGCAGGCAGATCCAGCTAAAAGCCCCCCAGCAGTTCATGGCCGATGAGCGGGCGATGGTGGAGACCGCCTACCCCGGTGACATCATCGGCCTCTTTGACCCGGGCATCTACCACCTGGGTGACTCCTTGAGTGAAAAGAGCAAGCTGCGCTTTGAGAAGATCCCGGTGTTCGCCCCGGAGCACTTCGCACGGGTGCGCCCCTTTGACTCCATGAAGCGCAAGCAGTTCTTAAAAGGCGTGGCGCAGCTGAGCGAAGAGGGCGCCATCCAGACTTTCAGCCGGGAGGAACTGGGCCCAGAGCAGAGTATCGTGGGCGTGGTGGGTGTCCTGCAGTTTGATGTATTAAGCCATCGGCTCAAGAACGAATACGGCGCGGAACTGGCCATGGACATGCTGCCATACCGCTTCGTGCGCTGGGTGACGGCCTCCCCCAAGCCCATTTCAGAACTGAACCTCACCTCCTCCACCGCCAGGGGCAAGGACAGCCGGGAGAACCCGGTGCTGTTCTTTGAAAACGAGTGGAGCATCCGACTGGCCCAGGAGAAAAACCCGGGGCTGGAGCTGATGGAGATCGAGCCCATGGAAGAGTTCGCGTGACTGAAGTGGTGGCAGCCCTCATTTGGGATGGGGACCGGTTTTTGATCTGCCAGCGCCCGGCCCATAAAGCCAGGGGGCTCCTGTGGGAGTTCGCCGGGGGCAAGGTGGAGCCCGGGGAAACCCATGAGCAAGCTCTCATCCGCGAATGCCGGGAGGAACTGGGCGTCACGCTCAGCGTAGGCGATGCCTTCATGTCCGTGGCGCACCAATACCCTGATATCCACGTGCGCCTGACGCTGTACAACGCGGTGATCGAAGCGGGCATCCTGAAAAAGCATGAGCATGCGGACATCCGCTGGATCACCGCCGGCGAAATCCCGCTGTATGACTTCTGCCCGGCGGATACGGGGATATTGGAACGCCTTCACCCCGGAAAACGCCTGTAGTACATCTTTTTCGTAATTTCAACAGCGCCTGCGTATAAAACAGTGATAGCCGCCAGCGACAGCATCAGCCAGGCGGGCAGCGGCGTGAAGCCCAGGATTCCCGCGAAGGGAAGGTAGGGCAGGGCGAAGGTGACCACGGCGACGAAGAGGGTCAGGATCATCAGGAGCCTGCCCGGCCGGCTTTGCCAGGACAGCCGGCGCGTCCGCACGACCAGGGCGACTACCAGCTCTGTCAAAAGGGATTCAACAAACCAGCCGGTCTGGAACATGGGCTCTTTGGCGCGCGCCACCAGCATCAGCAGGCCAAACGCCGCATAGTCAAACAATGAGCTGACCAGGCCAAATATGATCATAAAGTTGCGGATTCCGCGCAGGTTCCACTGGCGGGGTTTCTCTACCAGTTCGGGATCCACCGCGTCTCCCGGCACGCCGATGGCCGGGATGTCCGAGAGGAAATTGTTGAGCAGGATCTGCTTGGCCAAAAGTGGCAGGAAGGGCAGGAACAGCGATGCGCCCGCCATGCTGAGCATATTGCCGAAATTGGCGCTGATGGTGGTATAGATGTATTTGAGCGTATTGGCAAAAGTGCGCCGCCCCTCCCTGATCCCCGCGATCAGCACGTTTAAGTCCTTCTTCAGCAGCACGAAATCCGCCGCTTCCTTGGCCACATCCACCGCCGTGTCCACGGATATGCCGATGTCGGCGCTGATGAGGGCGGGCGCATCGTTGATGCCGTCTCCCATGTAGCCCACCACATGGCCGCTTCTTTTGAGCGCGTGGATGATGCGCTCTTTCTGGTTGGGGTCGACCCCGGCGAACACAGATGTCTCCAGCGCCACCCGGGTCAGAGCATCGTTTGAGAGCGCGTCCAGCTCCTTGGCAGACAGCACCCTATCCGAAGCCAGCCCCACCGCCTGGGCCACATGGCGGGCCACCAAGTGGTTGTCACCGGTAATGACCTTGACATCCACGCCCAGCTCCTTTAGCCCCGCGATCGTTTGCGCCACACCCTCCTTGGGCGGATCAAAAAACAAGAGGAAGCCCATGAACGCCATGCCTTGCTCGTCATCCGCGGCGGAGTATTTCTCCTGACGGGCGACCGGCTTGACCGCGATGCCCACCACGCGGAAGCCCTGACCGCTCCACTGCGTGAACTGTTGGTTGATCCGGTCCAGGCCGTTTTTATCAAGCGCCCTGTCCCCTTCCGCCGTTTTAACTATGGAGCAGACCGCCAGGATATTTTCCAGCGCGCCTTTTGTGATCAAAAACGGCTCAACCCCCGACCCGGGATCCTTGTCCACCACCACGCTTAAGCGTTTGCGCGTGAAATCAAAGGGAATCTCCGCCAATTTGTCCATGCCGGCAGTGTGCTTTTGCGCTTGCCTCATAATCGCTTCATCCAGCGGGTTTCTGATGCCGGTCTGCAGGGAGGCGTTTAAACAGGCCCAGCGCATCACTTCATCTGACGGTTTTCCCTGATAGTCCAGGGCGCTGTCCAGGTTCACCACGCCCTGGGTGATGGTGCCCGTTTTATCGGTGCAAAGGATGTCCATGCTGCCCAGGTTTTCAATGGCGTTGAGCCGGCGGACGATGACGCCGGACTTGGCCATGGCCTGCGCGCCCTTGGAAAGGTTGATGTTCATAATCGCCGGGAGCAGCTCAGGCGCGATCCCCACCGCCAGGGCGATGGCAAACAGCAGCGTATCAATTATCGGTTTCTTCAGCAGCAGGTTGACCGCCAGCACAGCCAGCACAAGCACCAGCACGATCCTGGTCAGCAGCAGGCCAAAGCCCCTGATGCCCCGTTCAAACTCTGTTTCTTCAGGCTTCTCAAGCAGGCTGCCTGCGATGCGCCCATACTGTGTGGCCGCCCCGGTCTGAACCACCAGCATCCTGGCGGTGCCGCTTCGCACATTGGTGCCCATAAACGCCACATTGGTTTGCTCCGTGAGCGTTGCCATTTCCCCGCTTGGAGCGGCCCGCTTCTCCACGGGGAAGGTCTCGCCGGTCAACACCGCCTGGTTTACATAGAAGCTGTTGGCCGAAAGCAGGGCGCCGTCAGCCGGCACCAGGCTGCCGGAAGACAAAAGCACGATATCCCCGGGCACCAGGTTTTGCGCGGGGATCTCGTTTTCTTTTCCATCCCTAATAACTGTGGTTTTGATCGTGATCTTGCTGCGCAGCTCCTCCACCGCGTGGCTGGCGGAATACTCCTGAAGGAAGCTCAGCAGCGAACTGATCAGCACGATAACGATGACGATGCCGGCATCGATCCATTCGCCCGCCAGAAGGGAAACGGCCGCGGCGAAAATCAGCACCAGCACCAGGGGATTGCCAACCTGGCTTAAGAAGGCGCGAATAGCGGAAAACTGCCTGCGCTGGGTCAGCGCGTTGGGGCCGTAGAGGCTGAGCCTGTCGGCGGCTTCCTTTTCAGGCAGTCCATCCTGGTTGCTTTTTAAGGCTTTAATCAGGGCAGCGCTGTCCAGGCTCCAGTATTTCTCCACGGATTGGGCCTTATATTTGGCTGGCATCTTCATTATCGCCTCCGGGCCGGTCCGCCGGACTTTTTCTGTCTTGGCGTGAAAATATTATACACCTGGAAAGCCTGGGAGAATCATATTCTTTTTTCGGAAAAACGGCTGGTCATGGCCGATGGCTTGGTGTATCCTTAAAAGCAGTCTGTATGACAAAACAAACCGCTTGCCATTGCGTTGTGAGAGGAGCTGATTTTAATCATCAGGAGAATGGTTGTCTGAGGGGGCCTGGGGATTGCTGAAAGCCGCAACTGGCCGGCCTCATTTTAAGCAAACTTTCCCTGCGGCATCTGATTTCCTGATTTATCAGGGTATAATCACCGTATTGGGGCGGCATACTCGCCGATAAGCCGGAAACTCTCTCCAGACGGGTCCAATGGTACCGAAGGTTCATGAGTAAATATTTTTTATTTGGAGGAAGTATGCAGGATAACAAGAAAAGGACTTTGTGGATCACCATCGCTCTGCTGGTGGTCGCCGTTGTTTTGGCGATTACGGGATTTGTGCAGCGGGGCAATGTGCAGCGCCAGCTGGACGAGGCTAAGGCTGAGAACACGGCGCTGGTGGCTGATGTGGCGGCGAAGGATGAGCTGAGTGCCCAGGTGAGCACAATCACCGCGGACCTGGAGGTAGCCAAAGCCGAGTTGGATGCCGCGAAGGCCGAGTCCGAATCCCTAAAAACCTCGCTGTCGGATACCATCAGCGAGATGCAGGGACAGGCGGACGCGCTGGCCGCTGAGCGGGAGAATATTAAAGCGCAGCTGGAGGCGGCGGTATCCCCGGAGGCCGCCCAGGCTCTGTCGGATGACCTGAACGGCCAAATTACCTCCCTTAAGGGTAGCCTGGAGAATGCCCAGGCCGACGCGAAAACTGCCTGGGACGAAGTGGACAAGCTGAGGACAGAGGCCGAAACGACCCGGGGTGAACTGGAAACCGCCCGCGTAAATGCCCAGGCCGTCCAAACCGAGCTGGACACCGTGCGCAGCAACGAAGAGGGCCTGATTGCTGATTTGGATGGCGTCCGTGCCGAACTGGATACCCTCAGGGAGGAATCCCAGACCCTGGCCAAAGACCTTGACACCGCCCGGGCGGCTCTGGAAAAAGCCCAGGATATCAGGCATGGCTTGGGCTTGGTGACCTCCGCCGGTGACGTTACCGCTGCCAGCGGGGACAAGCCCGGAAGTGCCCTGGTGAAGACCACCATCGCAAGCGTGGTACTGGACAGCGAAAACCGCATTCTCGCCGTCAAGTGGGACGTACAGCAGACGCAGATCCAATTCACCGCGGAAGGCTTGCCCGTGCATTGGCCGGAGGATGAACTGGCCCGACTGGCTGATGATCAGGCTTTCGGCCTGCGCGCAAGCCCGGATGCTGAAGAAGTCTGGGTTGAATCCCTTGATGAGCTGCAGGCATCCCTCATCGGCAAGACCGTTGATGAGGCGCTGGCTATGGAGAACTTTGGCCCGGAAGCCTACCGTGAAGACCTGATGGAAGCCCTCAGGAGGGCTTCGGACAACCCGAAATAAGCGGAAACGAGGCAAATACAGGGAGGGCCCGGAAAGGCTCTCCCCGAATTTTATTTTAGCTCCAATGGATTATGGCAGCTGCCGGGTTTCCCCGCTGATATCATCCAGGGAAAAATTGAACTGCCGGCTGAAATCACCCCTGATAGCCACGGCGACCTGCTTGCGGCTCAGGTCATACATGGCTGACCACTGGGTCATGCTGGTGCTCTCCTCCGTTTCCTGCTGGCTTACCAGGGACAAAAGCGCCATTGCCTCAAAGCGCGTAAGCGTATTGGCCTTGAATGCCAGCGCCGCGTCCAGGATGGCGTAGCGGTCCTTCCCGTGGCCCAGGCCTGCCATGGTGGGAGAGAGGTAGAAATTGGTCACCTTGTTCTCCTCCAGCACCTCCATGATATTGTCGCAGTATTCCACCACCGCCACCCGGCCTGTGGCATCCGCCAGCATGAAGTGGAAGCTTACGTTTTCCATGGAGGACTGCATGTCGTACTGCTCAATTAGCGCGATCGCCTCCCCAACATCCTTGGCCTTGTCCAGGACCATGCGCATGGCGATGGTGGTGCCGATTTTGTTTTTGCCTGTATCCTGCCCGGTGGGCTTGTCATGAAGCAAAAGCACCGTGACGGCCAGCCCCTTTTCGTTCATGCCATCCATCAGCGCATAAGGGGCGGCAATGGCGGCAGAAAGATCTGTGGTACCGTCGTCAAGCGACCCCAGGCCATACCCCAGCCAGCCCATGTCCACCAGGCTGAGTGACCGGTAGCCCCCAGGCGGCGAGGTTCTCAGGAGCAGGGCGGTCATGTCCATCTTGTAGTCAAAGTTGCGGCCAAAGAGAACCTCGCCCTCAGCGGTCGTGGCGGTAAAGGCGCTGCAGGCAAAGGGCTGGGCATGAGCCTGGATGTCACCGCCGCCCACCAGCTTGTCCTGGGCGAATTCCATCAGGTCCTCCACCGTGGCAAGGCCCATGGCCAGGGCCTCATCCAGCAAGTAGCCGGCCGTGTAGTCCATCACATACAGGCGCCCCACATCGATATTGACTATGGTGCCCAGAGTTTTCAGCTGCGCTTCATTGGTGATAAAGGCGGCTGGATTGGCGGTTTGGGCGAGTGCGGCGGCAGGGCCCAAAACAAGGCCCAGGGCCAGGATCATCAGGATGGCGTTTTTCATTTTTGGCGGTTACCTTTCTGAGAAGTCGTAAAGGGCTTGTCGGGCATATGGCAAAGCTGGCACTATTTTATACCATCCCTGTCTGATATATCAAGGAAAAATTCGATTTTTTCAATTTCACAGCCGCCATCCCCGGCCTTGGCGTTTCAGGTAACCTGTAGGTTAGTCAAACATCTTGGACAGTGTGGGCATTCAGGAACTCCACCGGGGAGAGGAAGCCAAGGGGTCGCATCGGGAGCCGGTTGCTCCGGGGTTGCCAGGCAGCGAGCTGCCTGGCAAAAT
>JAQVQY010000160.1 GCA_028701335.1 Eubacteriales bacterium | reverse complement strand
GTGAGATCCTCTACGCCATCGGAGCAGGCGGCATGGTGGTGGGCCGGGGCGAATACTGCAAATATCCGGCGGAAGTGCTGGAGCTGGAAGCTGTCAAGTCCGGCCAGGAGACCAACCTGGAGCAGGTCATCGCGCTGAAGCCCGACGTGGTGGTGATGACCAAAATGGCCCAGAGCCAGGAGCATACCGAAGCTTTGGAAAAAGCGGGCATCCAGACCCTGGTGACCGATGCCCAGGACATCGCGGGCGTCCACGCGGCCATCACCCTTTTGGGCCAGGTGACCGGGAAAACCACCGAGGCGGCCCTGCTGTCTGAGAACATGAAGGCTGTGTTCGCCGATGTCGCCTCAAAAGTGGACGGGCGCGCGGCCGGCACGGCGTATTACGAGGCCTCTCCCCTGCAGTGGGGCCTCTGGGCTTCGGCATCTGCCACCTTTATGGATGAGCTGGGAAAAGTTGTGGGGCTGGCCAACATTTTTAGCGACGCGCAGGGCTGGGTGGAGGTGTCCGAGGAACAGGTCATCAGCCGGAATCCGGACTACATCCTCACCACCGCCATGTACTTTGGTGAAGGCCCCCTGCCGGATGAGGAAGTCATGTCCCGGATCGGCTGGCAGGGCATCACCGCGATTAAGGAGAATCAGGTGTTGAACGTGGATAATGACCTCTTCACCGTGCCCGGCCCCCGGCTGGCGGAAGCGCTTGGCTTCCTCTATGGGTACCTGTACGGGTCCCCCGCCGCGGCGGAGTGAACAACGGGAAAGCGTCCTTTGGGACGCTTTCCCCCCTTATGTATGAAAAAGCAAGCATCACATGAAGGTTTAAGCCCTTTGGCCTGGCTCCTTCTGGGAGCGGGCGTTGTGGTAACCGCGCTTGTCTGCATCAGCGTAGGCAGCGTGACCCTGCCTCTTAATACCACCTGGAAAACCCTGCTGGACGCTGTCATGGGACGGGCGCCCCAGGAAGGCGTGGCGGCTCCCATCCTGCTGGCGGTGCGCGCCCCACGGGTGATCGCGGCGGGGCTGGCGGGGGCCGCCCTATCCCTGTGCGGCGCGGCCATGCAGGGCCTCTTGCGCAATCCCCTGGCCGACGGCTCCACCCTGGGGGTGTCCTCCGGCGCCTCGCTGGGGGCGGTGCTGGCGATGGCCTTTGGGTTGGAAATACCCGGGCTTCCCTATGCCGGAAGCATAGCGACGGCCATCCTCTTCGCTTTTTTGTCCCTGGTGCTGATCCTCTTTTTTGCCTACACCTTTGACCGCAGTTTTTCCACTCACACCATCATCCTGGTGGGGGTTATCTTCTCCATGTTCGCCAGCAGCCTCATCTCCCTGGTCATCGCCTTTTCCGGCGAAATGCTGCGCACCATCACCTTCTGGAGCATGGGCTCCCTGGCCGGGGCCAGCTACACCCAGGGGCTGATGCTCTTGGCCGCGCTGATGGTATTTGGCGGGCTTCTCTTTTTGCGCGGGGGGGAATTGAACGCCTTTGCCATCGGCGAGGAAAACGCGCACCACGTCGGCATCAATGTGCGCCGGGTGAAGCTGGAGGTGCTGGTGTGCGTGTCCGCGCTCATCGGCGTATGTGTGTCCATCGGCGGCACCATTGGCTTTGTGGGGCTGATCGTCCCCCACATCACCAGGCTCATCACCGGGCCCAACCACAGGAAACTCCTGCCAGCGGTCACCCTGGGCGGAGCCATCTTCCTGATGCTCTCGGACCTTTTGGCCCGTACGGCGCTGAGCCCCATTGAGCTGCCCATCGGCGTGGTCACCTCCCTGATCGGCGCCGCCACCTTTGTGGGCATCATCTTCCGGCGCAGGAAGCGGGGAGGCGTATGATGCTTACCGCAAGCCGCATCACGCTTAAATACGGGGAGCGCACGGCGGTCTCGGACCTGAGCTTTTCCCTTGCCGAAGGGCAGTGGCTGATGGTCATCGGCCCCAACGGCGCCGGCAAATCCTCCCTCATCGCGGCGCTTTCCCACACCCGCCCCTTTCAGGGCATGGTTAATGTGGGAGGGCAGGACATCCGCGCCTTATCTCCCAGGCGCCGGGCCCAAATGGTGGGTGTTTTGGCCCAGCGCCAGGCGGTGCATTATGCCTTCACGGTGGAGGAAGTGGTGCGCCTGGGGCGCTATGCCCACCGCAAGGGCTGGCTCGCGGGCCAGGACCCCCAGGGGGAAGCGATGGTGGAGCAGGCGCTTCATTGGACGGGCATGTCGCAACTTAAGGACCGCAGCATCCTCACCCTTTCCGGCGGTGAACGGCAGCGGGCCTTTTTGGCCCAGGTGCTGGCGCAGGACCCGGCCATCCTGATGCTGGACGAACCGGCGGGCGCCCTGGACCTGAAATACCAGAAGACGCTTTTTGAATTGACCGAGGCCTGGGCCAAACAGCCCGGCAAGGCCGTCATTTCCGTGGTGCATGACCTGTCCGTCGCCCGGCGCTACGGCAGCCACGCGCTTTTGATGCGGGAAGGGAAATGCCTGGCGCAGGGCGAAAAGGATGATGTCCTGAGCCCCAAACACCTCAACGCCGCCTACGGCATGGACGTGGGCGCCTGGATGCGCGCGCTGGCCCTGCCCTGGGTGGCGGAGGAAGACGCGGTGCCTCATGTCAAATTGAGCGCGAAGGGCTGATTCATGCCTCACATACTTTGAGCGCGAAGCGGGGCTAGGACCAGCAGGAAATTTCTGCGGGGATTGACGGGGAGTAGCCGCCATGCCAAG
>JAQVQY010000159.1 GCA_028701335.1 Eubacteriales bacterium | reverse complement strand
GCAAGCGCACATTTCGGCATTCCTTAAAACGCAGTGTCATAAAATGGGGAGTGTCCAGCAGCATCTCCAGATGCCCTTCTCCCTTTAGCGGCATTTCCCTGGGGACAACTTTGCCCAGCCAAAGAGACAGGTCCGCAACATCCAAGGCCTTCTCAGCCTGCAGGGCGCGCTTATTGCCATGGCTGTCACTGCGTTCCCAGTCATAGAAGCGGTAGGTGACATCGCTCGACTGCTGAATTTCGTATAAAACTACCTCTGCCCCAACAGCGTGGATGGTGCCCGACGGAATGTACAGCACATCGCCCCGCTGTACGTTTATATAGCGAAGGGCATCCTCCATTGCCCTTCCGTTTCGCGACGCCTGCCAGAGCGCATCCCTGGTGATCCCGCAACGAACACCGTAGACCAGGCGAGCGCCTGGCCGGGCGTCCAAAATGACCCACGCTTCGGACTTGCCGGACTTTCCCTCGTGTTTTCTGGCATAAACATCCCCGGGATGCACCTGAACGCTGAGCTGTTCGCGGGCATCCAGCAGTTTAAGCAGCAGCGGGAACTCTCCCCGGATTTCCGTTCCAAGAAGGTCACTGCCATAGCGCTCAATCAGGCTGGCAAGCGGAGTTCCAGCGTCATCGGTGCTGTTTAGCCCTTCAAGGGCGCTCACCTCCAGGCTTTCACCTGTGCGGTCATCGGGCGTTTTTTTGCCATAAAGCTCCCGCAGCCGCGCGCCGCCCCAGGGGGTCGCGGCTCCATGGCGATATGCTGGTTTCATCAGAATTGGCGGAAGGGACATGAGCACCTCCTGAAGGTTTTGCCGGGGATAGTCCGCGCGGGCAAAACACTAAATTTGTATTTTCGAATGATCAAACCTTCCCATTTACAGGGATTTTAACAGCAGCACCACCTGGTTGAGCAAATCACTTCCCAGCTTCCTGGCCTTTTGCATATCCCCCGCATCCCGGCAGGACACATAGACTTTGATTTTTGGTTCAGTTCCTGAAGGACGAAGGCACAACCAGTGCCCGCCCTCAAACTCCCAAAACAATACATCCGAGGCCGGGCAGTTCAAGGGCGTACTGGACTCCCCCTCTACGCGAAAACCGCTGAGGTAATCACGTATCGCTATCACCGGGAGCCCCGCGCACATGCCAGGCGGCTGACGCCTCATGATATCCATGAGCCTTCTCATGTGCAGGGCCCCTTCCTTGCCAGGGAAGTCAAGGGTCAGCGTCTCCTCATGGAAGTAACCGTATCGGCGATATATTTGCTGCAAGCGCTCATATAATGAGCTGCCCGCCGTCTGGCTAAGGCACGCAGCTTCCGCCAGCAGCACAGCTGCGTTAACCGCGTCCTTGTCCCTTATATGAGGGGATGAGAGGAACCCATAGGACTCTTCAAAACCAAACAAAAAGGTATATTCTCCGCTTTGATCGAATTTCCCGATCATTTCGCCAATGTACTTAAAGCCGGTGAGCGTGTCAAAAACCGTAACCCCAAAATCCCCGCAAATAGCGCGGGCCAGATCGGTGGTGACAATGGTCTTGACCACCGCGGCATTTTGGGGAAGCGAATTCATCTTCGTTTTTTCCTCCAGCAGGTGATGCAGGAGAAGGCAGCCAATCTGATTGCCGTTAAGAGCCACGTATTCCCCTTTTTCATCGCGCACGCACGCGCCCAAGCGGTCACAATCAGGATCCGTGCCCATGACGATATCAGCCTCAATCTCCCTGGCCTTGACAACTGCCATCGCCAAGGCATCCGGATCCTCCGGGTTTGGAGATTTCACTGTGGCGAAAGACGGGTCAGGCAATTCCTGTTCCCTGACCACCGTCACCCGGGTAAAGCCGGCCTCTTTTAGCGCCCGGCGCACAGGTACGTTGCCGGTCCCGTGAAGAGGGGTGTAAACGATGCGCAGGTTGCCGCCATGTGCATTTACAGCCTCCGGCCGAACCATAAGGTCCAGAATCATGCCGATGTAGTCGTCATCCACATCGGCATTGCCAATCAGACACAGCAAGCCCTTCCGCTCGGCCTCCCCCTGTTCCATCGGCACACATTCCGTATACTGTAGTTTGCCAATCCTGCCGGTAATTGCCTGCGCAGTTGCGGGAGTGATTTGCGCGCCATCTGAACCATATACTTTGAAGCCACTGTACTCCGGCGGGTTATGGCTCGCGGTTATCGCAATTCCGGCGTCAGCCCCCAGATGCCTCACGGCATATGACAACACCGGCACCGGGCGAAGCGCGTCAAACAGCAGCGCCTGAATCCCACGGCCTGCCAGCACCAGAGCGGCATCCAGGGCGAAACGATCTGAATCATATCTGGAATCATAGGCTATTACAACCGAACGTCTTTGCGCTCCAGAATAGCTTATCAGATGCTCCGCCAATCCCGCGGCCGCTCGTCGTATGGTGAAAATATTGATCCGGTTGGGCCCCGCGCCAAGCAGCCCACGCATACCACCGGTGCCAAAACCCAAATCGGTATAGAAACGGTCCTCTGTCGCGTGAGGGTCGTTTCGCAAGCGTTTCAGTTCTTCAAAAAGGATCTTCTCATTCCTGCACATTAGCAGCCAGCGCTGATAGGCCGAATCATTCGTCATAAGGTCTTCTCCCCGGCGTAACCGTGATAATTAATTTCAGATACCTGCCCCGCGCGCCTGCGTCCCCGTGTTCATGCGACAGCACAAAACGGCAGGGAGATTATGGCAAATTCTATCACAACTTAATCAAAGTGTCCCATCTTTTCGCCTAATGGTCG
>JAQVQY010000158.1 GCA_028701335.1 Eubacteriales bacterium | reverse complement strand
GCAAATGGCAGGGGTTGTCAGATTCCTGGGCGGGCAGGCGGATTTTCCCGCCCTCCTGAGGATGGCGCTGGGGCTCCTGTTGTCATCGCTGCCGGTGGCGGGGGTCATGGTGTGGGTGGCGGCAGCATCTCCCGGGGCCATTAGCGCCAGGCGAGCCGAGTGGTTTTTGGGCATTCTGTTTTTGGGCTTGATGATGGCGTCCCGGATCGCAGGATGGCCGCGTTGGCTGGGGTTGCTGACGCCTTTTTCTCTTTTTAATGGGCAGCAGCTTATTACCGAATCCTCTGCTTTACTCTTGTCCGCCCTGGGACTGCCACTCGCCTTGTTGCTGGCTGGGTTTGGCACCTGGACGTTTTCCCGCCGCGATCTGTAAGGAGTAGATGATGGACAGCCGTTTTAAAACGCACCCCTGGCAGGTAATTGAAACCACGCTTGACCCCCAAGACATGCGCTTTTCAGAAAGCCTTCTCTCATTGGGCAACGGATATATGGGCCTGCGGGGAAACCTGGAGGAGGACTACAGCGGCGACAGCCACCGGGGCACTTATTTGGGCGGCGTCTGGTTCCCGGATAAAACGCGGGTGGGCTGGTGGAAGATAGGCTACCCGGAGTATTTCGGCAAAGCCATCAACGCCATGAACCTGATCGGGCTTCATGTGAAGGTTAACGGGCAGAGGCTGGACGCCGGGAAAAATCAGGTTCTGTCTTTCAGACGGGTGCTGGACATGCAGAAGGGCACCTTAAGCCGTGAAATGCGGGTTAATATTGGAGGCGGCGAGGTAACCGTGCGTGCCCTGCGCTTTGTGTCCATGAATCAAAAGAACCTCCTGGCCATCCGCTATGAAGTGGCATGCGATTTTCCCGCCCGGTTGGAAATCGAGGCTTACCTGGACGGCAATGTGCACAACGAGGACAGCAACTACGAGGAGACTTTCTGGGACCAGTTGGATGGCGGAGCGGACCCCGAGGGCGGCTGGATTCTGGCCCGTACAAAGCAAAACCCCTTTGGCACGCCCCGATTCGCTGTTGCCGGCGCCTTCCGGGTGGAGACGGACATGTCGCCCGCAGGCACACGCCGGGACGCTGGTTTTTCCGCCGCAGGATTTGTGAAGGACCTTAAGGCCGGGGAGACAGCCGCGCTTGAGAAAATCGTGGCCGTTACCACCGACCGGGACTACCCCATGGCCAGCCTGACGGCGCAGGCGCGGGAACTGGCACAGTCTCTGGCGGTCCGGGGCTTTGAACACCTCCTTGAGGACCATGAGGCCGCCTGGCGAAAGAAGTGGGATTTGGCGGATGTGGAAATTCTGGGGAATGTTTCTGCCCAGCAGGGTATCCGCTTTAACCTCTTTCATCTGTTTTCCACCTATACCGGGGAGGACGCCAGGCTGAATATCGGGCCCAAGGGCTTCACCGGGGAGAAATACGGCGGCGCCACCTATTGGGACACCGAAGCCTATTGCTTTCCCGTCATCCTGGCCACCCTGGGGCAGGCGGCGGCGCTTCAGCTCCTGCGTTACCGCCATCAGCAGCTGCCGGGCGCTTATCATAATGCCAGGCAGCAGGGGCTGCCGGGTGCGCTCTATCCCATGGTCACCTTCAACGGTATTGAGTGCCACAATGAGTGGGAGATTACCTTTGAGGAAATCCACCGCAATGGCGCCATCGCCCACGCCATCTGGTACTACACAGCATATACCGGGGACGAGAGCTATTTGCTGAATGAGGGGCTGGAAGTGCTGTTGGGTATCGCGCGCTTCTGGGCGGGCCGGGTGCATGAAAACACCAAAACCGGCCTTTATATGATTCATGGCGTCACCGGGCCCAATGAGTACGAGAATAACGTGAACAACAACTGGTATACCAACCGCATCGCAGCCTGGTGCCTGGACTTTTTACTGGAAGCGCTGGAGGGAGCTGGAAACGGCAAGGCTGGCGAACTGGGCGTCACAGATTCTGAAAGGGCACGGATGCGGGATATCAGCGCCCGGATGTATTACCCGGAGGATATGGGCGTTTTCATCCAGCACGATACTTTTCCTGACAAAGAACTGATACCCGCGAGCCTGATCCCCAGGGAAGAACGGCCCATCAACCAGCACTGGAGCTGGGACAGGATCCTACGCTCCTGCTTCATCAAGCAGGGTGATGTGCTCCAGGGCCTCTATTTCCTGGGCCACCTGTATGACCGGGAAACGAAGCGGCGCAATTTCGACTTCTACGAGCCTATGACGGTGCACGAGTCCAGCCTGTCGCCCTGCCTGCACAGCATTATGGCATCGGAATTGGGATGCCGTGAGAAGGCCATGGAACTCTACCTGCGCACCGCCCGGCTGGACCTGGATAATGTGAACCGGGACACTGCCGATGGCCTGCATGTGACCAGTATGGCCGGGGCGTGGCTTGCCATTGCCCAGGGCTTTGCCGGCATGCGAATAGCTGACGGATTAAGCCTGTCGCCCCGCCTGCCGGAAACATGGGAAGGCTATGCCTTTTCCTTCAGCTACCGGGGCAGGATTATTCGCCTTGACGTTAACATTACGGGCGGCAGCCTGAGGCTGTTGAAAGGGGAGCCTCTGGTCATTAAGGTGAACGGAAAGGAAACCATGCTTGAGGGCAGTTATCAATTTTTGGGGGGAAAGCCATGAAGAAGTTGTTTGTTTCTGCCGACATCGAGGGTACCTGCGGCATCGCCCATTGGGATGAGACCAGCCGGAATCGGCCGGACTACGCGCCCTACGCCCGTCAGATGACCCGGGA
>JAQVQY010000063.1 GCA_028701335.1 Eubacteriales bacterium | reverse complement strand
AGATGCTATTTATCTTGACCCTGGATCACTGAAGAACAGAAGCATCGTAACTAACAAAGCGGTTTTAGCTTAATCGCTATAACCGCTTTGTCTACGCTCTGACGGCGCCCGGTTGAGTCCGGGCGCCGCGTCAGTTGGGACGATGGGATTATGTCAGCGAGGTTAAAATGGCCGCTTTGCTGATGATGCCCTGGAGCCTGCCGTCATCGTCCAGCACCGCGATGGGGAACTTCGCGTGGGAGGCAATGGGGATCAGGTCAGATATCTGCGTGTCCGCGGTGGTGCTGGGCATATCGTTAATCAGCGCTTCTTCAAAGGTGATTTCGCCCGCCCGCACCCGGAAGGCGGCGTCCAGCGTGATGACGCCCACAAACTTCATCCGGTCATTGACAACATAGGCGCTTGACACATCATTGGCGCGCATCTGCTTCAGGGCAACCTGGGCGCCCTCCTTCTGGCGGACCAGGCAGGAGGGCCGCTGCATGAAGTTCCTGACATTATAGATCTGCGATTTATCCGCGCTGTTGATGAAGTCCCGCACATACTCGTTGGCGGGGTTTTGCGCCATTTTCTCCGGGGTGTCCGTCTGGATAATTTTGCCGTCCTGCATGATGGAGACGGTGTTGCCCAGCTTGAAGGCCTCGTTGATGTCATGGGTGATGAATACGATGGTCTTGTTGAGCTTCTCCTGGATGGAGAGCATCTCAAACTGCATGTCCCGCCTGACCAGCGGGTCCAGCGCCGAGAAGGGTTCGTCCATCAAAAGGATATCCGGGTTGTTGGCCAGCGCGCGGGCCAGGCCGACCCGCTGGCGCATGCCGCCGCTTAAATCCTGGGTGCTCTTATATTCCCAGCCTTCAAGGTTGACCATGGCGATCATCTCCATGGCTTTTTCCGTGCGGGTCTTTTTGTCCACGCCGCGCGCCTCCAGCCCATAGGCCACGTTTTCCAGGACGTTGCGGTGGGAGAGGAGGCCAAAGCTTTGGAACACCATGGAGATGTGCTCCCGCCTGTATTCCAGTAGCTGTTTGGGGGAATAGGCGGCGATGTCTTCGCCTTCGTAATAGATGTGCCCCGCGGTGGGCTTTAAAAGCAGGTTCAGGCAGCGCACCACGGTGGACTTGCCGGAGCCGGACAGGCCGATCAGGGAGAAAATCCTGCCGCGCTCCACCTCAAAGAAGACGTCGTCAACCGCCACCGTCACCCCGGTTTTCTTCAGGATCTCTTCCTTGCCGCGGCCGTCCCTGAGCATTTCACGGGCAAGGAGTTTCATAGAGCCAAACATTTTGGTCAGGCCGTCCACCCGCAGGATGATATCCTTTTCCTGGGGCCGCGCCGGTGCGGTATCAGGCTTCTGCATGCGATTCATCCCCCTTCACGGCCCCCTGGGTGAGGCGGTCGATCACGATTGCCACAATCACCAGCGCGATGCCAGCCGCGAAGCCGCGGCCGCTCTCCAGGCGGTTGATGCCAAGGAGCACCTCAGAGCCAAGCCCGGTGGCGCCGATCATCGAACAGGTGACCACCATGGAGATGGCCATCATGATGGTCTGGTTGACCCCGGTCATAATGGTCGGCATGGCCTGGGGGATCAGCACCTTAAACAGCAGCTGCAGGCGCGTTGAGCCAAAGGACTGTGCGGCTTCCACCACCTCCTTGTCCACATGGCGGATGCCGTGGCTGGTCATGCGCACAATGGGCGGCATGGCATAGATCACGGTGGCGACCACCGCCGGCACGTTGCCCAGCCCCAGGAGCATCACCGCCGGGATCAGGTAGACAAAGCTGGGCATGGTCTGCATGGTGTCAAGCAACGGGCGGACCAGCCTGCTTGCCCGGTCGCTGAATGAGATCAGCACCCCCAATGGGAAGCCCAAAAGCAGGGCGAAGATCACCGAGGTGATGATGATGGTGAGCGTGGCGTACATCATGCTCCACAGGCCGATCATGCCGATAAAAAAGAGCATGGCGGCATAGAGCACCGCGCGGCCGGGCTTGCGTGCCAGCTTCAGCGTGATCAGAAATACGATCAGGATCAGCAGCCACCAGGGGATGAGGTCGACCACCGAGCGGACCTGCACCAGGATGGCGCGCAGCCCCGCGGATATCCCGTCAAAGAGAGCGCCCCAGTTCCGCACCATGTAATCGATGGCGTTGTCAATGGGCTGCCTGATGTTCACTGAGAACGCTTCAGGGAATTCAGTTATCCAGTTTTCCAAAGGGAAAAACCTCCAATTTAAGCCTGCGTGCCTGAGCGCGTTGGCTTTGGGGCACATTCACGCCCCGCAGCCAACGCGTCCAGCGGTCGCTCGGGCGGTTTATTCGTGCCAGTCGAGCGCGGCGCGCACCAGGGCCGCCTTGTCTTCCGGCAGCCAGTCGTCAATCATTTCGTCATGTTCCGTCAGGAACCAGCGGGCGGTTTCCCCATAGCTGGCATCGTTGTCGCTGATGTAGGCCAGCGCTTCGCTTGTCAGGGCGCTGGAAGAGTAATAGTTGCTCAGGAACCCGCAGAATTCAGGGTAGCTTTCATAAAAACCGGGATTGACCGCCACGGTCAGCCGGACGGACGGGCACCCGGTCTCGCCCCGCAGGTAGCCTTCGGGCTCGTAGGGGGCGTCTTCAAGCAGCACCAGGTCATACTTGCCTGTGATCCAGGCCGGCTCCCAATAGTACGCGACAATGGGCTCGCCCTTCTCATAGGCGCCGACGATGGCCGCGGCCAGGGCGGGGTCAGAGCCCGGGTCCATGTAGTTGTACATCGCGTCCAGGCCGTAATACTCAACCTTTTTGCGCATGATTTCATCGATCATCCAGCCGGAAATGGCGCCGTAGATGCGGCCTTTTTTGGGGTCCTCCGGATCCTGGAAGAGATCGGCATAGTCTTTCAGGTCCGCCACCGTTTTTAGCTCCGGCGCCATTGCCTCAATCCCGCGGCTTTCGTCGCCCTGGATCACATAGCGGGGCACATACAGCCCCTGGATGTTGTCGGCGTAGTTGACGCCCAGCTCAATCACCTTGCCGTCCTTGACGTCCTGCTGGTAGGGGGCGATGTTGTCCGTCCAGGTTTCGGTGTAGATGTGGATATCGCCGGTTTTCAAGGCGTTATAGGTGATGGCGGTAGAGCCGGATATTTCGCGGGTGGACAGGCCGTAGGCCTCCTCTGCCACCAGCATGGCCACGGCATTGTGGAATTTCATGCTGTCCCATCCGGCGTCGCCAAACACGGCTTCCTGCGCCTGGGCGGATACCGCCATAAGCATCGCAAGCGCCATCGTGACGGTGATCAGTCTTGTTACAAAAGTCCTCATTCTGATTCCTCCTCGTCCTGCCACGCGAGATTTCAGTATGCATCTAAACTTACAATTTCCTTGCTGCCCGGATACATGAGTTGCGGCAAAAACATCCCTACCCTATCAAGAAACGCGTCGCTTGTCAAAAACGGGCGACCAAAAACTGTAAGCTCGTGGCGGTTTCATTGATAGCGCAAGGCTTTTCAGATGGATACGGCAGGAAGGGCGACCTCAGCGCCAAGCCTTTTTTGCCGTACAGAGGAAAAACAGCGCCCGGTTTGAACACCGGGCGTTTTGCGATAGACTGATGCCAATTCGTTTTCAGGAGGCAGTTGATGAGCCGTTTGCGCATTCCCCGCAACTACACCCCCGTGTTAAACCTTTATGAGACCCAGGAAGCCATCGCGCTTATCAAGGGCACCTTTACGGATTTCCTGGCCAAAGCGCTGAACCTGAAAAGGGTGTCGGCCCCCCTGTTTGTGCTGGAGGGCAGCGGCTTGAACGATGACCTGAGCGGCGTTGAGCGACCGGTGTCCTTTGACATCCCGGAGAGCCATGCCCAGGCCCAGGTGGTGCATTCCCTGGCCAAGTGGAAGCGCCAGGCCTTAAAACAGTATGGCTTCCCGGTGGGGGAAGGGCTGTATACCGACATGAACGCCATCAGGCGGGATGAGGAGCTGGACAACCTCCACTCCATCTATGTGGACCAGTGGGACTGGGAGAAGGTCATCACGCCTGAGGAGCGGAGCCTGGAGACCCTCATGGACGCAATGCAGAACATCGTCACCGCCATCATCTGCACCTATGACCTGCTCAAGTGGAAATACCCCAAGCTGCCCCTTAAGTTCAAGCATGATGTGCGCTTTGTCACCACCCAGGAATTGGAGGACCGCTGGCCGGAAATGAGCCCCAGAGAGCGGGAGGACAAGATCGTCAGGGAATACCGCAGCTGCGGGATCCTGAAGATCGGCGGGAAATTAAAAAGCGGCCAGCCCCATGACGGCCGTGCGCCTGACTATGACGATTGGGAAATAAACGGCGACATCCTCTTTTGGGATGAGCTGCTGGGCTGCGCCATGGAGCTCTCCAGCATGGGTGTCCGGGTGTCCCCCAAGTCCCTGGACCGGCAGTTGACCCTGTCCGGCTGTGATGACCGGCGGGCTTATCCCTTCCATCAGGCCCTGCTGGCGGGAAAGTTGCCGCCCACCATGGGCGGGGGCATCGGGCAGAGCCGCATGTGCATGCTGCTGATGGGCAAGGCCCATATCGGGGAGGTCCAATCCTCCTACTGGGATGAAGGCACCAGGCAAAAGTGCGCCGCGGCGGGGATCCCGCTGCTGTAAAAAAATGAGCAGAATAAAGCCCAAAAATAAACGCATATATACCGATTACCGCATACCGTTGGCTTGACAGCGATTGTGGTAAATGCTACACTGTGTCATGCACCCGGAATTAATTCGAATAAGGGGATTATGGATGAAACGACTGGTAGCTTTATTTCTTTGCGTTTCTATGGTGTTCGGACTGACAGCCTATGCTGCCGCACCCTACGCAGACGGCGTTCATGTCGGGCAGGGCACCGGCATGGGCGGGATGGTGACGGTATCCGTCACGGTAGAAAACGGGAACATCACAGGGATTGTGGTGGATAAACATGCAGAGACGCCCGGCCTGTCTGACCCTGCCTTTGACCAGATTCCCGCCGCCATCATCAAGGCAAATTCCCCTGAGGTGGACGTGGTGGCAGGCGCCACCATCACCTCAAAAGCCATTAAAGAAGCGGTGGCAAACGCCCTTTCAGGCACAGGAGAAGCCGCGTCCGAGGACATCGAAATCGCTCTTGAGCCGGATGTCATTGTGGTGGGCGCTGGGCTGGCTGGACTGGTTTCCGCTGTGAAGGCGGCGGAGCTGGGGGCCAATGTGCTGATACTGGAGCAGAATGTCCGGGTAGGCGGGTCTGCCCTTTTTGCGGGCGGCTCCATTTCAGGCGCGGGCTTTAAAATTCAGAGTGAGATGGGCGTTGAGGATACGCCTGAGCAGTTCTATGCTGACTTTGTGCGCTTAAGCGGCGGTGAGGACTTCAACACCGAAATCGCCAGGATTCATACCGAGCGTTCCGGCCCCGCCATCGACTGGCTGCAGGATGAGGTGGGCGTAGACTTTGGCGATGAATACCGGCTTGACACCGGGAGCTATTACCCCATGTACCCGGACCGGGTTACCTATGCGCTGGCAATGTCTCCCGCGGGCGGCGCGCAGGGCTTCCTTCAGGCGCTCACCCCAAGGCTTGACAGCTATATCGCTGAGGGCAAAGCGCAACTGATGCTTAACACTGAAGTGACCGACGTGATCATTGAAGACGGCGATATCGTGGGCGTGATGATTGGCGACAAAGCCGTATACGCGCCTTCCACCATCATCGCGACAGGCGGCTATGGCTACAGCGAAGAGTGGCTGCTGGAATACAACTTCGATCAGGTGACTTCCGCCAATCCCCCCACGGCAACCGGCTCTGGATATAACTTTGCCCGTAAAGCTGGCGCCGTGTTTGACAAGATGCAATTTTGCTACGCCTATCCGGGAAGCATTCCGGTGACTGGCTTCCAGGCCACCGTGACCGCTAACACCCGTATCCCCGGCGTTGTGCTGGTGGATCAGAATGGCAACCGCACCTATGATGAGACTTCCAGTGGCGCCAGCGACGCCTACAAAGCCGCTGAGAACAATGTGCTTTACGTCCTTGTGGCAGAAAACATGATCACCGAACAGACTCCCCTGTTCAGGCCAGCTGTGGGCGCCCCGGCGATTGACAGCCCTGCCAAGCTGAAAGAACTCCTGGATGAGGGTAAGTATGTGTTCAAGGCGGACACGATTGAGGAACTGGCACAGAAGATCGGTACTGCCGGCCTGCCCGAGACCATTGCCCAGTACAATCTGGACTGCGCCGCAGGCACCGACTCCCTCTTTGGCCGCACCGCCAACTTGAATCCTCTGGAGGAAGGCCCTTTCTACGCTGTTTACACCATCCCCTATGTCCTGATGACCTCCGGCGGCCCCCGTATCAACGGGCAGGCACAGTTGGTGCGTGAGGACAGCTCCGTAGTGGGCGGAGCCTACCTTGCCGGCGAGATCATCGGTTCCGCCAACGTTGGAGGCAACACCACCATCGGCGGTATTGGCCACGGGCTGTGCGTCACCTGGGGCATCATCGCTGCGGAGAACGCAGTGGCTAACGCCGGAAAGTAATAGTTTTTTCCAACCCATAACCTTCGCCCCGGCTTCCTGCCGGGGCGTTTTGTGTTTTTCGCGGTGCTTCCCAGCGCCTTGCGCGGGATGCTATACTGAGCAAAATATAAAGGAGGCAGCGCTATGCGGGATTATGAGGGCAGGATGCCCCTCCTCTTTGCGGGCCACGGTTCACCCATGAACGCCCTGGAGGACAACGCGTGGACGGCGGCCTGGGAGGCGCTGGGGCGGGAGTTGCCCCGGCCCAAGGCCATCCTCTGCCTCTCCGCCCACTTTGCCGGATCAAAGAGCCTGGTGGTAAACGTGGGGAAGCCGGAGACCATCCACGACTTCTACGGCTTCCCCCAGGAGCTGTTTGACGCGCGCTATGAGGCGCCCGGCAGCCCCCAATTGGCCAGGCGGGTGACGGAGCTGTTCAGCGACGCTCGGGGAACCGACCGCTGGGGGCTGGACCACGGGGCGTGGAGCGTGCTAATCCGCATGTATCCCCAGGCGGATATCCCGGTGGTGCAGTTGAGCCTGAACCTGTCCCTTAAAGGCGAGGAACAGATGGCCATCGGGAAGAAGCTCAGGCCCCTCCGGGATGAAGGCATCCTGATTTTGGGCAGCGGCAACGTGGCGCACAACCTGCGACGGATCAATCCCCGGATGAAAGAGCCCTTCCCCTGGGCCAGGGCCTTTGATGAGGCGGTGTATGAGCGGATGATGTCCGGGGATTACGCTGGAATCGCAGACTTCATGGCGCTCCCGGGCGCCCATGAAAGCGTGCCCACCACGGAGCACTTCGTCCCCCTGCCCTATGTGTTGGGTGCCGCGGACAAAGAAGAAAAAGTCCGGGTGTTTTCCCAGGACTATGTCTTCGCCAGCCTGTCCATGACGGGGTATTTGATCGGCGCTTAAATTACCTTAACCACCCAGCCCAGGGGATCCGGCTGGTTTCCCCGCTGGATGCCGGTGAGGGTGTCGTGCAGTTTTTTGGTGATGGGGCCCGTTGCGCCATTGCCGATGGTCAGCGCCTTGCCGTCCACGGTGAGGGAGCCGATGGGGGCCACCACCGCCGCCGTGCCCGCGCCAAAGGCCTCCTGGAGGGCGCCGGAGGCCTGGGCCGCCACGATCTCCTCCAGGGACACGCGCCGCTCCTGGGCAGGGATGCCCAGCACGCCCGCAAGCTTTAGAATGGCGTCCCGGGTGATGCCGGGGAGGATGGTGTCCCCAAGCCCAGGTGTTACGAGCTGGCCGTTTATCACAAAGAAGATATTCATGGAGCTGACTTCTTCCACATACCTGCGCTGGGCCGCGTCCAGCCACAGCACCTGGTCAAAGCCCTTCTCATGGGCCAGGTAGCTGGCCAGGATGCTGCCGCCGTAGTTGCCGCCGCATTTGACGCTGCCGGTGCCTCCGGGGGCGGCCCGGGTGTAGGCCTCCTCCACCACGATCTTAAGGGGATTAAAGCCGCTGGCGTAATACGCGCCCACGGGTGAGAGGATCACGAAGAACAGAT
The DNA here is from genome assembly GCA_028701335.1 of Eubacteriales bacterium. Lineage (GTDB taxonomy): Bacteria > Bacillota > Clostridia > Christensenellales > Aristaeellaceae > UBA6115. The sequence continues at coordinate 3,118 of JAQVQY010000063.1, read as the reverse complement.
AAGTGTCAGACGCCTTTACCCCAAGCGCCGCCTCGGTGGCGATGACGGTGGGGCGGATATACAGCGAGGTGCCGGGGTCCGCGGGCACCCAGTCCTTTTCCAGCTTCAAGAGGGCTAAAAGCCCCTCATACACCTCATCCAGCGGCATTTCCGGAATGCACAGACGCCTGCAGGAGGCGTTCATGCGCTTTAGGTTTTCCATCGGGCGGAAAAGGGTGAGCCCGCCGGGAGCGGCGTAGGCCTTCATCCCCTCAAACACCTCCTGGGCATAGTGGAACACCATGGCGCTGGGCGGCAGGGTGAAATCCCCGTAGGGCACAACGCGCAGGCTATGCCAGCCCTGTTTGCGGCTATAATCCATCAGCAGCATATGGTCGGTGAACAGGCGGCCAAAGGGCAGCGCCTGCCCCGGGGCGGGCTTCTGTTTGGGTGTCTGGGTCAGGGTGACGGGAATGGGCATGGGTGATCCTCCTGTGCGCGGCTTGCGCTTTTTTTGAATGGATATAAGGAATTCCCGGCAGTCCTGGCCGGGAGCCACAGGAAGTATAGCACAATTCCCCCGCTGTAACCCGGCTTTCAAAAGGAATACCCCTTTGGTACAATCCCCCCATGAATGTGGTGTATGGACAGGTGATGCCCGGCCGCTTTATCAGCCGGCCCAACCGTTTTGTGGCCCGTGTGTCGGTGGGGGAGGAGGAGATCGTCTGCCACGTGAAGAACACCGGGCGCTGCCGGGAGCTGCTGCTGCCGGGCGCTGAGGTCATCCTGGCAAAAGCGGCCAGTGAGGCCCGCAGGACGGCCTATGACCTGGCGGCCGTGTACAAAGGCGATATGCTGGTGAACATCGATTCCCAGGCGCCCAACGCCGTGGCCATGGATTATCTTTCTGCCCGCTTTCCCGGAGCCAACATCCGAGGCGAGGTGGCCTTCGGGCATTCCCGGCTGGACTTCCATGTGCTGGACGGGGACCTGAGCCTCTACGCGGAGGTGAAGGGCTGCACGCTGGAGGAGGATGGCCTGGCCCTCTTCCCCGACGCGCCCACCCTAAGGGGCGTCAGGCACCTGGAAACGCTTCAGGAAGCCGTCCTTGGGGGGCATAAGGCCCTCATGCTGTTCATCATCCAGATGCGGCCGGTCGCCGCCTTCTCCCCGCATGACCAAATGCACCCCGCCTTCGGCCAGGCGTTAAGAAACGCGGCTGGGATGGGGGTGGAGGTGCTGGCCTATGACTGTTTTGTCCGGGAGAATGGGAAGAGCCTTGGAGAACAGGTTCCGGTGGCGCTTTAAAGACGAGCGAACGACAGGAGGAGAAATGGCCGCGAAACTCCGAAAAACGCTGGGGAACGCCGGTTCGCCCTGGATTGTAAGCCTGAAAATGCTAATTGATACCCCAAGCAAGGACACCGTCGCCCGCTGGTGCCTGGACTTCACAGAGGCGCATATCCTGCCTGTTTTTGAGCGCCGCTGCCCCGGTGACGGCCGCCCCCGCCTGGCGATTATGGCCGGCAGGAGCTGGTTTCAGGGCAGGATGAAACTTCCCCAGGTGAAGGACATCATCCTGAACCAATGCCACGCCGCCGCCAGGGAGTTGGGCCACGACCCCGCCGCCCAGGCGGCTGCCCGGGCCTGCGGGCATGCCGCCAGCTGCTGCCACACGCCCGGCCATTCCCTGGGCCTGGCGTTCTACGGCGCCGCGGCCATTGCTTATGACCGGGTTGGGCTGGAGGGGAGCGCCGCGGTGTATGAGGCGATCGCGGCGGAGGTATGTGAAGGGATGGAGGCGGCTTTAAGGGCTGTTGTTTGACCTGGCGGCAGGCACATACAGATAGTATAAGTCCGGGAAAAGCTTTCCGGCATTAGAAGCTTTGATAAAAGGCGAACCAAACGAATCGCCCACGGTCGAGCGGCAATCACCCCTGCAGAAGGATATGGCGGACGCGTCCTGGCATGGTACCGGTATAAAATTGGCCTTGCCGAATCCCAAAGCAGACTTATTTGCAGGCTTTGCTGGGTTGTCTGCATGCGCCTATCCAAACAGCTATGGCCTTATTTTCGTTGATTACATTCATTTTTCAAGGCATGGAGGGACTTATCCGCATTATTTGCAGGGGGGTTTGCTTGTACAGATAATGCCACCCTCAGAAGCTTCCCCCAGGCAACAGGACCCCCGGATAATCCAACGCTGCCCTGCATGGGAGCACCCGGTTGCCATGGCTCTTATTATATAATAATATTATAGTAATAATTTTATATATATTACTAAAGTGCCTTTCCTTCTTCCCCTTGCATGGGGTTGTTTTCACACGGGCGAACCCCCATGCGAATAATGCAAATAACCCGTTTTGCAGGGAATCACCTCTCATTTTCGTTGCCGTTGCTGGAAAAACAGGAAGGGAGTTGTTTGCGTGCTCCCTTGCAGACAACTCCCCGAATCCCGCGAATTAGTCCCTCAGCGGGCCAGAATTTCCGGGTGGACCAGCACCATGGGCTTGGGCGGCCGCCCCATCTTCTCTTCCCGGGCCTGAAGCCTGAACCGCACCAGGCCCGCGACGGCCAGCTCCTGAAGCGTGTTTTCCACCGCTTCCGCCTTCCTGAAACGCTTGCGGCCCCTGAGTCCTCCGCACACGGAGGTCGTGCTGACCATCCTTTCACCCCGGCGGGCCAGGTAGCGGAGCACTTCCTCCGCTTCGCTGGTGAGCTCGCTCACCCCGCAGAGGGCCTTCATGCTGTCGGCAAACCAGCGCATCTGGCGGATGGCCCCGCGCATCACGTGCTCCCGGATGGCCAGGCCGCTGAAGTCGATCAGCGCCATCAGCCCAGCCAGGCGCAGGGTGTTCCCGGCCAGCTTGCCCTCCCAGCCGCCGCCCAGGCCCCTGAGGTCCCCTCCGGGGCCGGAGCGCCGTTCCACCTCCCGGGCCCAGTCCTCCCAGGCCGCCCGGGCGCCCTCATCAGGCGCCATGGCAAACGGCAGGGGGACGGAGAGGATGGACTGGATCCGCCTGGCATACTTTTCATACAGCTCCGGGTCCATCCTGGGGCTTAATACCACGCGGCGGCCGATGATGCTCTCCGGCTCCGCCAGGAGGAAGCGGGCCACGGCGCCCCGCTGGCGCATCTG
>JAQVQY010000157.1 GCA_028701335.1 Eubacteriales bacterium | reverse complement strand
TTTGTGCGTTTATTGATTTGGGTCAAAGATGCTATTTATCTTGACCCTGGATCACTGAAGAACAGAAGCATCGTAACTAACAAAGCGGTTTTAGCTTAATCGCTATAACCGCTTTGTCTACGTTCTGAAAACCCCGCCAGGCCGGCGGGGTTTTGATATATATGCCTGTGGAATCAGCGCTTGGAGAACTGGGGTGCGCGGCGGGCGCCTTTGAGGCCGTACTTCTTGCGCTCCTTCATCCTGGGGTCGCGGGTGAGGAAGCCGGCTTTTTTCAGCTCTCCCCGCAGCTCCGGATTCGCCTTGCACAGCGCCCGGCTGATGCCGTGGCGGATGGCGCCGGCCTGGCCCGTGGGGCCGCCGCCGTGCACGTTCACCAGTACGTCAAACCCGGTGGACTTGACCAGCACCAGGGGTTGGCGCACGGTCATCTTCAGGGTTTCCATGCTGAAATAGTCATCCATCCCGCGCTTGTTGATGACCACGTCCCCCTTGCCGGGCACCAGGCGCACCCGGGCGACGGCCTTCTTGCGGCGGCCGACGGCGTTGAAATCTGCTACTGCCATTATGCTTTACCCCCTTAACCTTCCAGGTGCAGCGCTTCCGGCTGCTGTGCCTGCTGGCGGTGCTCCGCCCCGTTGTATGTAAAAAGCTTGGTCAGCATCTGCCGGCCCAGGGGGCCCTTGGGCAGCATGCCCTTCACCGCGTGCTTCACGGCAAAATCCGGTTTCTTGGCCATCAGCTCCCGGTATTTGGTCTCCTTGAGGCCGCCCGGATAACCGGAGTGCTGGTAATAAATCTTCTGATCCAGCTTCTTGCCGGTCAGCTTCACCTTGCTGCAGTTCAAGATGATAACAAAATCCCCGGTGTCCACGTGGGGGGTGTAGGTGGGCTTGTGTTTGCCGCGCAGGATGCCGGCGACCTGGCTGGCCAGGCGGCCCAACACCATGCCGTCAGCGTCAACGACGAACCATTTACGCTCTACGCTCTGGGCGTTAGCCATGTAGGTGTTCACGGATACTCCTCCTTGAGAAAATTTAAACGGTGGGCAAGCCTGATGGTCGCAGCCTCGCCTGTGGTTCAATAGTCTCGGGGCTAACGAAGCCTATTGACGCAACAAATATCTTATAAAAGACGCGCCGGATTGTCAAGCGCGAAAAACGGCCTTTTCAGGCCGCCAGGTTGCCTGGGAGAAAGGAAGGGCGCCTATTTCTTCTTGCGCCGCAGGTTGAGCGTGGCCAGGGCGAAGAACAGTGTGCCCGAACCGAAAAGCACCAGGAGGCTGGCCGCGGGGCTGATCAGCGTGCCACCAAAATATAGGTCCACCCCCATTGCCCTGCGAAAGCCCATGACCATCTCTCCAGGCGCGCCCGCGAACACCTGGCTGGCGGGCTCAGCCATCATGACCTGGCGCAGGAGCGAGGAGGAGTGTGAGGCGGGGATGAAATTCACCACATTGGCGACAGCGCCTGGCAGCTGCCCCACCGGCACATAGACGCCGGCCAGGAAGCCGATCAGCGTGCCGACCAGGGTGCTGATGATGCTGAAGGAGGCGCTGCTCTTCATGAATGATACCAGAAGGAGCACCAGTGCCGTGCTTGAGAATCCCGACAGGAGCAGGAGCCCGATGGCCTGCGCCACAGTGGCAAGGCCAGGCAACTGACCGCCGCGGGCCACGATATACATGGTCGCCAGGACGCCCGTGACCAGGGTAAGCAGGACGCTGATCACATAGCCGCTCAGGATGTACCCGCCCACGATTTCGCCGCGCTTCACAGGGGAGGAAACGAAATCCATATTGATTTTACGCTCTTTGTCCTCCGCCATCAGCCCCATGGCGCCAAGGGCGGTGGTGACGGACCCGGCAGCCATGACGCCCGCCATCAGCCAGCTGTCCATCATCCACTTGACACCCGCGCGCCCCTGGAAGATGTCACTGGAGAGCATCAAATCGCCCAGGAACAAGGCGTAGAGCCCGATGATGATAAACACGGAGAGGAGGGAGAAGAACACAGAGGACCGGTCCCTCAGGAAAACCTTGAGATTGCGCTTGAATAGGGCGATCATTGGCGGATCTCCTTTCCCGTGATCTGGATGAACGCATCATCCATGGTGCCTGAGAGCACCTCAAAGTCCCGGACATAGGGGCGCACGGAATTGATAATGGGCAGCGCCTCAAAGGCGTTCTCCAGCTTTACCTCCAGCCGGTCAGGCTTGCTGGTGTAGGCCGTGCCCCGCTTGTCAAGCGCGTCCGCGCAGGACGCGGGGTCAGCGGGGATCAGGACCAGCCTGTCGGAGGTGAAGCGTTCCTTCAGGTCTGTAGGCGTGCCCTGGGCCGCGATGCTGCCTTCATCGATGATGATGATGTAGTCCGCCTCCGCCGCCTCTTCCATGTAGTGGGTGGTGAGAAACAGCGTCATGCCGTGCTCTTTCTGCAGGCGGTAGACGGTCCCCCAGACGTTCTTGCGGGTCTGGGGGTCAAGCCCGGTGGTGGGCTCGTCCAGAAAGAGGACTTCCGGCGTGTGGATGAGCGCGCGGGCGATGTCGCAGCGGCGCCGCTGGCCGCCCGAGAGCTTGCCATAGGGGCGCTTGATGAAGGCCATGATGTCAGCGGCCTCAGCCGCCCCGCGCACAGCGTCCTTCAGCTGGCGGCCTTTTAAGCCATACAGGGCGCCGCGCGCCATAAGGTTTTCCTCCGCGGTCAGCAGGCGGTCCAGCAGGTTATCCTGGAACACCACGCCGATGGAGCGGCGGATGCGGTCATCATCCCGGCCCAGGAGGGAGC
>JAQVQY010000062.1 GCA_028701335.1 Eubacteriales bacterium | reverse complement strand
AGAGGCAGTATTTTTGTGCGTTTATTGATTTGGGTCAAAGATGCTATTTATCTTGACCCTGGATCACTGAAGAACAGAAGCATCGTAACTAACAAAGCGGTTTTAGCTTAATCGCTATAACCGCTTTATCTACGTTCTGGGGACAAGGCTTTGAAGCCCTGTCCTTTGGATATAGCTAAAGTCTTTTTAAAGGGTGCGGGAACCCTTATTCGAAAGAATTAGGTTCCTGCCATTTTTTACATTCCTCCGTCATCCCTGCCCGTAGTACGCGTCCGGGCCGTGCTTGCGGTAGAAGTGCTTGTCCCTGAGGGCTTCCGGCGCGGGCTTGACGGAGGGGTTGATGGTTTCGGTGAGGGTGGCCATGCGGGCGACCTCTTCCAGGACCACGGCGTGGTAGACGGCCTGGGCGGCGTCCTTGCCCCAGGTGAAGCTGCCGTGCTTGGCGCAGAGGGCGCCGGGGGTGTGCATGGGGTTGATGCCCAAGTTGTCCAGGGTCTCGATGATCACCAGGCCGGTGTTGTGCTCGTAATCCGTCGCGATTTCCTCCTGAGTCAGAAGCCGGGCGCAGGGCACGGGGCCAAAGAAATAGTCCGCGTGTGTGGTGCCGTAAAGGGGAATGGCGCGCTCAGCCTGCGCCCAGGAAGTAGCCTGGGGGGAGTGGCTGTGGACGATGCCGCCCAGGTCCGGATAGCGGGCGTAGAGGGCCAGGTGGGTGGGCGTGTCGGAGGAGGGTCGCAGGCTGCCCTCGATGACCCGGCCCTCCTTGTCCAGCACCACGATGTCCCCGGGCTTGAGCGCCTCATAGTCCACCCCGCTGGGTTTGATGAGGATGTGGCCGGTTTCATGATCCCGGGCGCTCACGTTGCCCCAGGTGAAGGTGACCAGGCCGTAGCGGGGCAGGGCCATGTTGGCCTCCCAGACGGCGGTTTTAAGGGTTTCAAGCATCAGGCTTCTCCTTTGTAGTGGACAAGGGCGGCCCGCTCAACGCCCAGGCCTTTCTTGAAGGCCTCGATGTAGCCGGCCAGGCCCTTGAGGTCCTGGGGGTCGGGCGCCAGGGTCTTGCTCTGAAGGGACTTGAAGACGCGCTCGTCCAGGTAATCACCCAGGGCCTCATCCGGCTGCTTTTGGATGAGGTAGGCGGCCAAAAGGGCGATGCCCCAGGCACCGCCCTCCCCGGCGGTGGTGAGTACTGAGACGGGCGCGTTTAAGGCCGCGGCGGTGAAACGCTGCCCGGAATCCCCGGTCTTGTACAGGCCGCCATGGCCCAGGACGCGGGTGAGGGCCACGTTTTCCTTCCTGAGGATCTCCATGCCGATGTTCAGCGTGGCCACGGTGGAGAGCAGGATGGCCCGGGCAAAGTTCCGGAAGGTGAACCGGTCATCCGTGGGGTAGAGGAGGAGCGGCTGCCCCTCTTCAAAGTTGGTGATGTGCTCGCCCGAGTGGTAGCCGATGGCGGCAACGCCGCCGGCGTCAGGCCGGCCCTTTAAGGCGGCGGCAAAGAAGGCCTCATAGACCTGGTTCTTGGTGAAGGTAAGCCCCGCTTCCTCCCCGAACTGGGCAAAGAGGTCCACCCAGGCGTTTAAGTCCGTGGTGCAGTTGTTGCAGTGCACCATGGCCACCGGGTTCCCGGCGGGGGTGGTGACCATGTCGATCTCGGGGTAGACGCGGCTTAAGGCTTTTTCCAGTACCACCATGGCGAAGATGGAGGTGCCGGCGGACACGTTGCCGGTGCCCGGGGCCACAGCCCCGGTGGCGGTCATGCCGGTGCCGGCGTCGCCCTCCGGCGGGCAGAGGGGGATGCCCGGGGCCAGATCGCCATGAGGGTCAAGGAGTTTGGCGCCTTCCTGCGTCAAATGTCCCGCTTCCCGCCCGGCGGGCAACACCCGTGGCAGAAGGCCGCGAAGCTCCCAGGGGAAGCCGTATTCCCTGGTCAGGCGGTTAAAGGCCGCCAGCTTCTCCTGGTCATAGTCAAGGGTATTGGAGTCAATGGGGAACATGCCCGAGGCGTCGCCGATGCCAAGCACCTTTTGCCCGGCCAACTGCCAGTGGATATAGCCGGCCAGGGTGGTGAGGAAACGGATGTCCTTCACATGGCTTTCGCCATTCAGGATGGCCTGATAGATATGGGCCACGCTCCAGCGCTGGGGAATGCTGAAGTCGAAGGCGTCGGTGAGCTTTTGCGCGGCTTCCAGCGTCATGGTGTTGCGCCAGGTGCGGAAGGGGGCCAGCAGATGGCCGTTTGCGTCAAAGGGCAGGTAGCCGTGCATCATGGCGCTCACACCCAAGGCATTGAGCCTGGTGAGGGTCACGCCGTAACGCGCCTTCACCTGGCGCTTCAGGTCCAGATAGGCCCCGGCCAGGCCTTTTAAGGCCAGGTCCAGGGAATAGGTCCAGATGCCGTCTGCCTGCTGGTTTTCCCAGTCAAAGGCGCCGGAGGCGATCACGGCGTGCTTGTCGTCAATCAGCACGGCCTTGATCCGGGTTGAGCCCAGCTCAATGCCCAGGACGGCCTGGCCGGAAGAAATAAACTCCAAATAATCGTTCATAAAGCCCTCACTTCCTGTAGTAGAGGCTGCCCAGCATCATATCCTGCTTGAGGGACTTGATGGTGGTGTCATTGTCCAGCACCACGCACTCAACGCCCATGTGATGGCCCCAATCGCTCATCTGCTCAGCCGTCAGGTCAAAGGTGAAGGCGCTGTGGTGCGCGCCGCCGGCCAGCACCCAGGCTTCCAGGCCCGTCTTGAAGTCAGGCCGGGGCGTCCAGAAGGTGGTGGCCACGGGCAGTTTGGGCATGGGCTTCTCGTTTTTCCTGCAGTCCACTTCGTGGATGATCAGGCGGAAGCGCTGGCCCAGGTCGATCAGGGACACGGCGATGCCCGGGCCGGTTTTGGAGGTGAAGACCAGGCGGGCCGGGTCCTCCCGGTTGCCCATCAGAAGCGGCAGGCAGCGGATCGCCTGGCGCCCATCGGCGATGGAGGGGCAGATCTCAAGCATATGCGCTTGCAGGATCCCTTCCTTGCCGGGCACCATGTTGTAGGTGTAATCCTCCAGCATCGAGGTGCCCTTTTTGTCCTTCATGCCGGCGGTCATCAGCTTCATCACCCGCACCATGGCGGCGGTTTTCCAGTCGCCCTCGGGGCCAAAGCCGTAGCCCTTCTCCTCCAGGCGCTGGATAGCCAGGCCCGGCAGCTGCTGGAGACCCTCCAGGTCGTCAAAGTGGGTGACCACAGCGTGGTAGTTCTTCTCCAGCATGAAGCGCTCCATGCCGATCTCGATTTTGGCCTGGACCGCCACATTGCGCCTGAATTCCGCGGGGTCGCGCCCGTCCAGGATGATGTCATACAGGCCGTAGTACTCATCCACCAGCGTGTTTACGTCGTTATCATTGACTTGGCGCACGGCATCGGCGATCTCGCTGGAAGGGAAGGCGTCGATCTCCCAGCCAAAGACCTGCTGGGCTTCCACCTTGTCACCCTCGGTAACGGCGACGTTGCGCATGTTGTCCGCCATGCGCATGACCCGCACCTTGCCGCTCTCAACAATGCCAACTGCGGTGCGCATCCAGGCGGCGATCCGCTCCCGGGCCTGGGGGTTTTTCCAGTGGCCGGCGATGACTTTGCGCTCCTTGCCCAGCCGGGTCACCATGTGGCCATATTCCCGGTCGCCGTGGGCGGACTGGTTTTCGTTCATGAAGTCCATGTCGATGTCATCATAGGGGATCTCTTCGTTATACTGGGTCAGAAAATGGAGCAGCGGCTTGCGGTACTCCTGCAGCCCCTTGATCCAGGATTTGGCGGGGGAGAAGGTGTGCATCCAGGTGATGACCCCGGCACAGGCCGGGTCCTGGTTGGCGTCGTTGAATATCTGGCGGATCATGCCGCTTGATACCATGGTGGGCTTAAGCGTCAGCGGGAAGGGCAGGACACCTGAGGCGTTAAGGCCCGCCACCATTTCCCGGGCGTGGCTGGCCACATTGTCCAGCACCTCGGGGCCGTAAAGCTCCTGGGAGCCAACGCAGAACCAGAAGGTGTAGTTTTGGCTGAGTTTCATGGTCTATCCTCCTTCAAAAGGCTTTGGTATGGATTGTCACGGCTATCTTATCACATGTTGCCTGTCAGGTCACGGGGTGGGCGGTGATTCACAAGGCAAACCGCCTTGAAGGGAGCGCAGGATTTGATTATACTGAAGGCACCAGGACGCAGAAAACAGGAGACGAAAGTGACAGAGAGAATCGCGGCGCTGAAACGTTACCAGTGGGATAAGCGCCACCACGCCTTCAGGGTAAAAGAAGCCCCGGATGCCAGCGGATATCAGCGGACGGGACTGCCTGATTATGAGCGTACAGCGCTGAGGCTCAAGGCCTCGCTTGAGGCGGAAGCCCCGGTGCTTCTGCCGGGGGAGCTGATCGCCTTTACCCGCACCGTCCCGGCGCTCCCCATGATTTATACGAAGCAAGAGTGGGAAGACATCAGGAAGAAGCACACCATCCATGAAAACGGCAACGTGTGCAACCTGTCGCCGGATTATGCCCCGGTTATCGCTTCAGGGCTGCTGGCGCTGCGGGATAAGCTTACGGACGCGCCGTATCACAGGGCGATGGCTAAAAGCATTGACGCCGTTTTGGATTTGACGGGGCGCTACCATCAGGAAGCGCTGAAGGCGGGGGACATGGCCCTGGCCAAGGTTTTGGCCCGGGTGCCGGCCCATGGCGCCCGGAGCTTCCGGGAGGCGCTGCAGTCCCTGCGCGTCCTGCACTTCGCCATGTGGTGCGAGGGCAACTACCACAACACTTTGGGCCGCTTTGACCAGTATATGATGCCCTACCTGGAAGCTGACCTGAAGGCCGGGAACATCACGCAAGACGGGGCTTTTGAACTGCTGGAGGCGTTTTTCCTGGCCTGCAACCGGGACAGCGACCTCTACCCCGGCATGCAGCAGGGGGACAACGGGCAGAGCATGGTTTTAGGCGGTATAACGCCGGAGGGGAAGGACGGCTTTAACCTGCTGAGTGAAATGTGCCTAAAGGCTTGCCAGGACCTGAAGCTTATCGACCCCAAGATCAACCTGCGGGTCTCAAGCCAGACCCCGCTTGAGGTCTTTGAACTGGGCACGGAATTAACCCGCCTGGGCCTGGGCTTCCCCCAGTATGAAAACGATGATGTTGCCATCCCGGGGCTGATGCGCCTGGGTTATGAGGAACAGGATGCACGGGACTACGCCGTAGCCGCCTGCTGGGAGTTCATCATCCCCGGCAAGGGGATGGACGTCCCCAACATCGGGGCGCTGTCCTTTGCCGAGGTTGTGTCGGACGCGCTTAAAGAGGCGTTGCCGGATGCCGCTTCCATGAAAGAAGTCACCCAGGCGGTGGAAGCGGTGATATTCGCCCGGGTGAGCGAGCTGGCGGGGAGCTTCGGCAGCCTGTATATCATCCCCTCGCCCTTCATGTCCCTGTTTTTTGAGGGCTGCCTGGATAAGGGCCGGGACATATCCCTGGGCTGCAAGTACAACAACTATGGCTTCCACGGCACAGGCCTGGCCACGGCGGCGGATATGCTGGCGGCGGTGGAAAAAGCGGTGTTTGAGGAGGGGCTGCCGGTCCCGGTGCTGTTCGCCGCCCTGGAGGAGGACTTCAAGGGGTATGAGGCCCTCAGGGACACCTTGCGTTATGACAGCCCCAAGATGGGCAATGATGATGACAAGGCCGACCGGTACGCCGTGGGCCTTTTGGACATGTTCTCCCGCGCCGTGGAAGGCCACAGGAACGAGCGCGGCGGCATTTTCCGGGCGGGCACGGGCTCGGCCATGTACTATGTCTGGCACGGCAGCGAACTGGGTGCGACGCCTGATGGGAGGCGAAAAGGCGAACCCCTGCCCGCCAACTACTCCCCCTCCCTCAATGTGCGCCTAAACGGCCCCCTGTCGCTCATCAAGTCCTTCACCAAGCCGGATCTCTCCCGGGTAATCAACGGCGGGCCTCTGACCATCGAGTTTTCTGACACTGTATTCCGCAATGAAGAAGCCATCCGGAAGGTGGCCCAGCTGGTGATGATGTTCATCCGCCTGGGCGGCCATCAGCTGCAACTGAATACCGTGAACCGGGATCAGCTCCTGGACGCGCAGGAACACCCCGGGCGCCACCGGGACCTGATCGTCCGGGTTTGGGGCTGGAGTGGTTACTTCGTGGAGCTGGACAAATGCTACCAGGACCACATCATCAGCCGGACGGAGCTGGGCGTATAGTGGGCGGAGAAAAAGGCATCATCTTTGACATCAAGGAGTTCGCCGTCTATGACGGGCCCGGCATCCGCACCACGGTGTTTATGAAGGGCTGCCCGCTCCGGTGCCGCTGGTGCCACAACCCGGAGGGGTTATCAAAAGAGCCGCAGATGCTGACCCCCAAAGAGGGGCCGCCCCGGCTGTCCGGCCGGGAGTGGGACGCCGGGGAGCTGGCCGGAAGGCTTCTCAAAGACCGGGATTTCTACGACATGAGCGGCGGGGGCGTGACCTTTTCCGGCGGGGAGCCGCTGTGGCAGTGGCCCTTTGTGCGGGAGGTTGTAAGCCGGCTTGAGGGCGTCCACACGGCGGTGGAAACCTCCGGGCATGTGCCGGACGATGTGTTTGAAGAGGCCATGAACGCCTTTAACCTGGTGATAATGGACATCAAAACCATGGATGAGAAGACCCACAGGGCGTTCACCGGCAGCGGCAACGCGCTGGCGCTTTCCCACGCACGGGCGCTTTGCGACGGGGACACGCCGTTTATCATCCGGCTGCCGCTGATTCCGGGAGTGAACGACAGCCTGGAGAACATGGAGGCGGTGGCTGATCTCCTTGAAGGCGCGAAAAAACTCCTTCGGGTGGAGATGCTGCCTTATCATCAGACCGCCGGGGCCAAGCATAAAATGGCGGGGCTGGTATATGACCCGGGCTTTGATACCTTCAGGGATCCCCGGGCGCGCATCGAGCCCTTCGAGCTCCTGGGCATTCCGGTAAAAACGCTTTAATTTAAACGGTTCAAATATGATTGAGCGGCCGCCCGCATTGACATGGGCGGTTTTTTGCGTTAACATGTGCGCATAGTTTATCCGATAACATTTCGTGTGCCCACCCTCATTATCATGCGGCCCATAGGTATGGCCGATGAAATTATTATCAAGGAGGCTCCTGTACCCATGAAAAAAATCCTATCCCTGCTTACAGTTCTCTGCCTGCTGTTCACCATGACAGCGGCGCTGGCCGAGAACGCCCTGCCGGAAGAGCTTGACATCCGCGCGCTCATCTGGAAATTTGACGACACCTATGGCTCCACCGTCCGTGTGGCGATGGACAAATGGGCCAAGTACTATGCCGAGGAAATGGGCATCAAGATCAACTTCCAGATGTACGACGCCGCTGATGACATGGCCAAGCAGATCGAGACGGCCACCATCCTCACCAGCGAGAAGCCGGACTTCGTCATCATCAACCTGGCGGAGGTCACCAACGGCCAGGTGCTGGTGGACATGTTCCAGGCGGCGGACATCCCCTTCCTGTTCTACAACAAGCAGCCCAGCGAAGACACCACCAAGAGCGTGCTGGAAGACACCGGCACAATCTTCATCGGCACCCTGGCTCGCCAGGCGGGCGACATGCAGGGCGAAATCCTTGCTGACCTCTATGCCAAGAACCCCGGCATTGACCTCAACGGCGACGGCGTGCTCTCCTATGTCATGCTCATGGGCGAGCCCCAGAACGACGAGGCCATCGCGCGCAGCCGCTACTCCGTTGAGACGGCCATCGAGCAGGGCCTGAAGCTGGAGCAGGTCGGCGAGACCCTGGTATGCAACTGGGACCAGGCGCAGGCGCAGGACGCCATCAACGCGGTGTGGGCCGCCAACCCTGACGGCGCCATCGAAGTTATCTTCGCCAACAACGACATGATGGGCCTGGGCGCTGTCGCGGCGCTGAACAACTACGGCTGGAACACCGGCAAAGAGGGCGATCCCAGTGTGGTCATCATCGGTGTGGACGCGGTTGACTCCGCCCTTGAGTCCATCAAGACCGGCGGCATGACCGCCACCGTTCAGCAGGACGGCGACGCCATGGGCAAAGCCAACGTCCGCATCGCCATCAACGGCGCTCTGGGCCGCGAGTGGCTGGACGGCACCGAGTACACCTACACGGATGACCCCTTCCACTGCATCCGTATCCCCTACGCGAAGATTACCGAAGTACAATAACCCATATAATGACGAGGCTGCCGGGTAGCCGGCAGCCTCGTTCACTTAAGGCCGGAGGGCACATGGAAACAACACAGGCACCTTTGCTTGAGATGTCCGACATTGACAAAGCTTTTCCAGGCGTCCAGGCGCTGTCAAAGGCGAAACTGACGCTTCACGCCGGCACGGTTCACTCCCTGATGGGGGAGAATGGCGCCGGCAAGTCCACCCTGATGAAGTGCCTTTTTGGCATCTATAAAAAGGACGCCGGCACCATCAGGCTGGAAGGCAATCCAGTGAGCTTCCGCGATCCCAAGGACGCGCTGGACAACGGCGTGGCCATGGTGCACCAGGAATTAAATCAGGTGCTCAGGCGCAATGTGATGGAGAACATCTGGCTGGGCAGGTTGCCGCTGAAGCATGGGCTGGTGGACAATGACAAGATGTACCGGGACACCAAGGCCATTCTCGATGACCTCCAGATGAACATCGATCCCAAGGCGATTATCGGCAACCTATCAGTATCCAGCCGCCAGATGATTGAGATTGCCAAAGCCGTCTCGTTTAACGCCAAAATTGTGGTGCTGGACGAACCCACTTCATCGCTGACGGAAAAAGAGGTGACGCACCTTTTCAGTATTATCCGCCAGCTGACCAGCCGCGGCGTTGGCATCATCTATATTTCGCACAAGATGGACGAAATTTTAAGGATTTCTGATGAAGTGACCATCATGCGGGACGGCATGTGGATCGCTACCAGGGATGCTGGTAAACTGACCAACGCGGAGATTATACGGCTGATGGTCAACCGGGAGATGACCCAGCGCTTCCCGCCCAAGACCAACAAGCCCAGCCAGGTTGCCCTGGAGGTCAGGAACCTTTGCGGCAAGTATGAGCCCACCTTCAGGGATGTGTCCTTTGACGTCAAGAAGGGTGAGGTTTTTGGCATATCGGGCCTGGTCGGATCCCGGCGGACCGAGCTTTTGAACACGCTCTTCGGTTATTACGCCAAGGAGTCCGGCGACATTGTGCTGCACGGCAAGGTGGTGGACAACAGCCAGCCGGACAAGGCCGCGCTCAATGGGTTTTCGCTTCTGACTGAGGAGCGCCGGGCTACCGGCCTTTTCCCGCAGGCGAATATCACTTTCAACAGCATTATCGCCAACCTCCGCTCCTATGGCAAATTCCTGCTGGACGGCAGGAAGATGAACAGGGACACGGACTGGGTGATTGACGCCATCAATGTGAAGACCCCCAACAAACGCACGCTTATCCGTTCGCTCTCCGGCGGCAACCAGCAGAAGGTGATCATCGGACGCTGGCTTTTAACGGCGCCGGAGGTGCTTTTGCTGGATGAGCCCACCCGGGGCATCGACGTGGGCGCGAAATATGAAATTTACAGCCTGATATTAAAACTTGCGGAAGAAGGCAAGAGCGTCATCATGGTGTCCAGCGAAATGCCAGAGCTCATCGGCATTTGTGACCGCATCCTCGTCATGTCCAACGGGCGCATGGCCGGTGTTGTGGAGCGGGGCAAGGATTTCGGCGATATTCCCGGCGAGCAGGAGACCATTCTCACGCTCGCGGCGATGTACGTATAAGGGAGGCGGGGAGTGACAATGCAAAAGGGGAAGGTATTCAACCGGCAGCGGGTGGTGGACTTTTTACTGCAGTATGCCATGTACATCATTCTGCTGGCGATTCTGGTCACAGTCAGTATCATCAGGCCGAACTTCCTGGCCTTTGGCAATATACTGAACATTTTGAAGCAGGCCTCCACCAAGGGCATCCTGGCGCTGGGCTGCGCGGGGCTGATTGTGTTGGCGGGCACCGACCTGTCCATAGGGCGCGTGATGGGCTTTTCAGCCGCTGTCACCGCGGCGTTGGTGCAGTCGGTCACCTACAAATCCCGCTATTTCCCGCAGATGGCCCAGGATCTGCCGCTCATCGTGCCGCTTTTGGCCTCCATCGCCATTGCCGTTATCTTTTCGTTGATCAACGGTTTCGGTGTGTCCAAGCTGAAGATGCACGCTTTCATCATTACCCTGGGCACCCAGCTGATCGCCTTTGGCGCAAACTGCCTGTTTATCGAGTCGCAGCCGTCCGGCACCGCCCAGGCCCTGTCCACCTTCAACCAGACCTTCAAGGATGTGGCGGCGGGGGACCTGATGCTGGGAACTGTAAAAATTCCCCTGGTGGTGCTGTATTTCCTGGGCTTGGCGGCCATCATGTGGGTGGTATGGAACAAGACGCGCCTGGGCAAGAATATGTTCGCCGTGGGAGGCAACGAGGAGGCTGCCAGGGTATCAGGCGTGAACGTGGTCCGGACCATCATGCTGGTCTACCTGATCGCGGGGGTCCTGTACGGTATCGCGGGTTTCCTGGAGGCGGCGCGCATCCAGTCGGTGGGCGCCAATACGGGCCTTGGCTATGAGACGGACGCCATCTCCGCCTGCGTCATCGGCGGCGTGTCCTTCTCAGGCGGCGTGGGCACCATCCAGGGGGTTGTCATCGGCGCCGTCATCCTGCAGGCCATCAACTTCTCCCTCAACTTCATCGGCGTCAACCCCTACTACCAGTACATCATCCGGGGACTGATCATCGTGCTGGCGGTGGCCATCGACGTGCGCAAGTACATCGTGAAGAAATGAACCGGGAAGAGAGGAATCTGCGGGGGGAGCTGGCCCAGGCGGAAGATGCTGCCAAAGGCCGCCTGCCCTGGCGTGAGCGGGTGTATGGCAAGCTTAAGGTGTCCGTTGCCACCATGGACAAGATCATCATCGCCGTGGTGGTATTGCTGGGGATCGTGCTGCTGCTGGGGGTTATTACGGGAAACCGGTAGCCATCTGATATCCATGTTATTCAAGGAAGGGCGGAGCCCTTCCTCAGACTGTAGACAAAGTCCCAGCCCCGAGCGGCTGGGACTTTGCCATTGAGCGGCAGGAAAGCAAGGAATAATCAAGGGAAACAAGACGAAATGTGATATAATAGGGCAAGAAACAAAGGGGTT
>JAQVQY010000061.1 GCA_028701335.1 Eubacteriales bacterium | reverse complement strand
GTTCTTTCCGTCCCTTGCCAAACGTTCCTGGGCTTCCTGGCGGCTGAGGCCTTTATGCCGGCTGGCGACCTCCTCCAGCACCGCGGTGATGGATTCCTGATAGTGCTTCATGGTCCTCTCCTTCAATGGATTCCCATCGATAATTTTCGTGTTTTCTCCCAGCCTCTATTCCCACCAGGGGGCGCGCGCAGGAGCCGAAAATCCTTGTTATCGTAACAATTTCACGATTTTCTGTCAATCAGTTTGGAGCCTCTGCAGTACCTGCTGAGCACGGGAATATTCGTTCTGTTTTTGTCCTCCCGTCTATTGTGACGGTTACCCACATTTGCTATACTTGCAGCCAATGAAGGAGGCTTCACATGAACCTTGAACAGCTGCTGGACCAGCTTAAAACCGATCCGGGCTTTATGTCCTGCGTCACCAACTGGGAGGTAAGCCCCGCCAGGGATGCGCGCCACGCACCCTGGCCGGATGGCCTGCACCCCAAGGTGCTTGAGGCGGTGGCCAGGGCCGGCATCCAAAAACCTTATACCCACCAGGCCCAGGCCATCCAGATGGCCCGGCAGGGCCGGGACATCTGTGTGGTCACCCCCACCGCCTCCGGCAAGACCCTTTGCTACAACGTCCCCATCCTCGACGCCATCATGGCCAATCAGGACGCCCGGGCGCTCTACCTTTTTCCCACCAAAGCCCTTTCCCAGGACCAGGTGGCCTCCCTTTATGAACTCATCACCGCCATGGACGTGGATATCAAGACCTACACCTATGACGGGGACACACCGGCTGCCGCCCGCAAAGCCATCCGCCAGGCGGGGCACGTGGTGGTGACCAATCCGGACATGCTCCACAGCAATATCCTGCCCCATCACACCAAGTGGGTGAAGTTGTTTGAAAATCTGCGCTTCATCGTTATTGACGAAATCCACAGCTACCGGGGCATTTTTGGCGCCAACCTGGCCAATGTCCTAAGGCGCTTGTTACGCCTGTGCGCTTTTTATGGCAGCAAGCCCCAGTTTATTCTCTGCAGCGCCACCATTAAAAACCCGGGAGAGCTGGCGGAAAAGCTCATCGGGCGGCCGGCCCATGTGGTGGATGACAATGGCGCGCCCGCAGGTGTCCGGCATGTGATTTTTTATAACCCGCCGGTGGTCAACCGCCAGCTGGGCATCCGAAAAAGCGCCCTGAGCCAGACGCGTTTTCTTGCGGAGCGCTTGCTTAAGAACCGCATCCCCACCATCGTCTTTGCCAAAAGCCGGGTGCAGGTGGAGGTGCTGACCCGGTATTTAAAAGAGCTTCGGGCGGACCCCCTGGGCCAGTCCGGCACCGTGCGGGGTTACCGGGGGGGCTACCTGCCCCGGGAGCGGCGGGACATTGAAAAGGGCCTGCGGGGCGGCGCGGTTGATATGGTGGTCACCACCAACGCGCTGGAATTGGGCATTGATATCGGCTCGCTTGACGCCTGCCTGCTGTGCGCCTACCCGGGCACCATCGCCAGCACCTGGCAGCAGGCCGGGCGCGCGGGGCGGCGCAACAGCGCTTCCCTCACCATCCTGGTCGCCTCCTCAGCCCCCATTGACCAGTACATCATCAGCCATCCGGAGTATTTCTTCGCCCAGTCGCCGGAGAATGCCCTCACCAACCCGGACAACCTCTATGTGCTGCTGAGCCACTTCAAGTGCGCGGCGTATGAACTGCCCTTTAAGGACGGGGAAGCTTTCGGCAACGCGCCGGGCACGGAGAGCCTGCTCGCCTATCTGGAGGAAGCCAATGTAATCCGCCATGTGGCGGGCACCTACTACTGGGCGGCGGAGGACTTTCCTGCCAGCGAAATCAGCCTGCGCACCGCCATGACCGAGAACTTCCTCATCATGGACATCACGGATCCCGCCCATGTGCGCATGGTGGGCGAGATGGACCGTTTCACGGTGCCCATGCTTCTGCACGAAAACGCCATTTACCTGCACGAGGGCGTGCAGTACCAGGTGGAAACGCTGGATTTTGACGCCTGCAAGGCCTTCATCAAGCGCGTTGATGTGGACTACTATACCGATGCCGACCTGAACATCAGCCTGAGCCTGCTTGATGTGGAGGAAAGCGCAGACAACGCCGCCCGGGGCGAGGTGAAGGTGACGGCGCTGGTGAAGATCTTCAAAAAAATGGCCTTTGACACCGGGGAATCCCTGGGCTACGGCCCCGTGCGCCTGCCGGAAACGGACATGCACACCAGCGCCATGTGGCTGACGCTGCCGGAGGAAACGGCCGCAAAATACGGCAAGGACAGCCTGCAGAACGGGATGTTGGGCATTTCAAACCTCCTGCGCATCGTGGCCCCGCTGTATCTGATGTGTTCCCCCCGGGACCTGGCCATCAGCTACCAGGTGAAAAGCCCTTTTACCGATCTCCCCACGCTGATCCTCTATGACAACTGCCCGGGCGGGATCGGCCTTAGCGAAAAGGCATACCTCATGCGCCGCGCGCTGGTGCACCACGCTAAAGACATCGTCACGCGCTGTGATTGCCAGGCCGGCTGCCCCTCCTGCGCAGGTCCTCAGAATGAAATCGGCGGCGATGGCAAACAAAGCGCCATCCGGCTGCTGACTGACCTGGAGGCCCTTCTGGCCTCGGCTCCGGAGGTGTAATCGTGCCGCCTCTTGAACCATACAGCGCGAGCCTTGATTATACCTACGCCCTGGGGCTTTACCCCGCCCTGGAGGCGCTCACCCGCGCGCCGGAGCGGGTACGCCGGGTGCTGTTGAGCAAGCAGTTGAACAGGGATGCCGCTTATGAAAAGCTCACCGCCCTGTGTGATAAGCACAAGATCCGCACCGAGACGGCCGACCGGCTCCTGCGCCGCCTGTCGGGCAAGGACAATTGCTTTGCTGCCGCCGCCGTTTCAAAACATGGAGAGGAACCCAATATGTCGGCCCCGCGCCACCTGGTGCTCCATAACCCTATGGATATGGGAAACGCCGGCACCATCCTGCGCACGGCCCTGGGCTTTGGCTTTGAGGATATCGCTATTATATCCCCGGCGCTTGATATATATGACCCCAGGGTAGTCCGCGCCAGCATGGGCGCGCTTTTCTCCCTTCGCGTCGGCTTCTTTGAGAGCATGGACGATTATCTGTCGCGGAATTCCGGAAGGCAGTTGTACCTGTTCATGCTGGACAGCGCCGCTGCGCTGTCGGAAATCAACCCGCGGAAAGACGAAGCCCCCGTCAGCCTGGTGTTCGGCAACGAGGGCAGCGGCCTGCCGGCGGAGTTCGCCTCCCTGGGCACGCCAGTGCGCATTGAGCAGGGGGAGGCCATTGATTCCCTCAACCTGGCCATCGCGGCGGGCATCGGGATGTACGCCTTCAGGCGGGTTTAATCGCCCAACGGGGTTTTTGCCGGCATGCCCGCCTTGCGCGGGTATTTTTTTGGCGTCATGCCCACCTTCTCCATCACCTGGATATAATGGCTGCGTCCGGGGATCTTAAGGTCTATAAGCTGCCCCATTTCCCCGCCCAGCATAGCGCAGGCCTTTTCGCCCGCGGGAATTTCCTCCTTAACCGCCGGGCCTTTCCAGCACAGGGCGCGGCCGCCGGGTTTGACAAAAGGCAAGAGATACTCCGCCAACACGGGGAGCGCGGCCACGGCGCGGGCAAGGGCAAGGTCAAACCGCTCCCGCAGGGCGCCACGCGCCATATCTTCGGCGCGCCCCGTCACCACGTCCACATTGGATAAACCCAGCATGGCCGCCGCGTCTTTCAAAAAATCGCAGCGTTTGCGCATGCTCTCCAGCAGCACCACCTGCATATCCGCCCGTGCGATGGCCAGCGGCAGCCCGGGAAACCCTGCCCCTGTGCCCACGTCGATCACGCGGCTGCCCTGGGGAAAAAGCCCCAGGTTCAGCGGCAGCAGGGAATCGGCGTAGTGGCGCACGGGCATGTCCTTATCCGGCACCTGGGTCAGGTCCATGAGCTGGTTTTGCTCAAGCAGAAAGGCGTGGAAGCGCTCCAGCTTCTCCCACGCCGCGCCGTCAAGGGGCAGTGCAAAGGCTTCAAGGCTCTGCTTTAACGGCATCAAAGCTCCCTTCCCTCCTTAAGACCAGCAGGTTCATGATAAGTTGCTCCAGGGAGCCTTCCTCGCTCAGCTGACCGCTTTTGATGAGAAACTCCTGGTTCACGCACATCATGTAGGCTTCCTTCAGCATTTCTGTGGTCTGGCCCCGCACCATTTCCCCCATGCGGCGGGCCACAAAGGGCGGTATGCCCAGGCGCTTAGCGATCACGCCCGGCCCCTGGCCGTCCTCCGCCATGATTTTGGTAAACAGCAGCTGCCTGTACTGCCGCTGGAGGAGGGACATCAGCATCAGGCCGCGCTCCCCCGCCGCCAGCATTTCATTAAGCAGTACCAGGGCTTCCGCGGCCTTCCCGCTTGCCACCCGGTCCGCCAGGTCAAAAACGCGGTATTCGGCGCTCTTGGTGACGGCCGCCTCCACGTCCTCCATCGTCACCGCTTCCCGCTCCCCGGCGTGGGCGGCCAGTTTGCCCAGCTCGTTCTGAAGCGCCAGCATCTCGTCCCCGCAGGCGAACAGCAGCTGCTCCGCCGTGGCGCGGTCAATCTGCTTGCCATAGTCCTTCAGCTCCCGGGCGATCCATTTGATGAGCTTGCCCCGGTCCAGCTTTTCAAAGGAGACCCAGCCGCCCAGGTCCTTCAGCTTCTTGATGAGCTTCCTGCCGCCGCCCGCCTGAGAGCGCACATAGAACACCAGGCAAATATACTCCGGCAGCCGGTCCAGGTAAGCCTCCAGGCCGTTGTCCTTAGCCCGCCCTTTGGCCGGCTTCTCCGCCTCGTCTTCTTCTCCAGCCTCCGCTTTTGAAGCGCGGGTTAGGGGGGAAAAATCCTTCACGATCACCAGCCGCCGTGGCGCGAATGCCGGCAGGGTCTCACAGGCGGCGATGATCTCCCCCGGTGTTGGATCCAAAAGGACGCTTTCGTTCATGACCGCCAGGTCGCGCGCCACGGCTTTCTCCCGAAGGGCCTTCAGCGCGCTCTCCTTGGTGAACTCCTCCTCCCCTTCAAAGAGGTAGAGCCTGCGGATGTCTCCTGCCTTAAGCTCCTGAAAAAACGCGTCATAGTCCATGGATCGTCCCTCCCTGAAGGTGCCCTGTCAGATGCGCCTGCCCGTTTTCGCAGGTGATGGTGACAGCGCCCGTCTCCCCGGTGATACAGTAGGTTGATTCTGAATCCAACAAGCGCCGGGCAGCCGCCTGGTAGCGGTCCGGCTGGGTGCCGGACGCGGTGATGAAAGCGATCTCCGGGTTCACCCGGCGGATCAGCGCCTCTGTGGCGTCAATCCGGGAGCCGTGGTGGGGTACCTTTAAAATCTGCGCCCCGATGTCCAGATAGTGGGAATAGCTTGCCGAAATATCTCCCGTGCTCAGCAGGCTCACCCCATCCAGGTCCCACAGGGTGACCAGGGAGTTGGCGTTGGCGGGCAAGCCCGGATACGCCGCCCCATGGTAGGGCCACAACACCTGGCCTTTCACGCGGCCAAGCAGGATCTCATCCCCCGCGCCCAGCGTCCGGACCGGGATGCCGCTGTCTCTGGCTGTGAGGGCCCAGTTCAGGCTGGCGTCGGCCACTTCGGCTTCCATAGCGCCTGAGGCCAGCAGGATTTCCCCGATGAGCACACCCTGCTTAAGCAGCTGCTCCAGCCCGCCGGCGTGGTCGGCATGCAAGTGGGTGATGATCAGGCTGTCAATCCGGCGGCCCGTTGAGAGGATCAGGTTTGCCAGATCCCCGCCGTGCTCGCCGGTATCGATTACCACGGTGTGCTCACCGTCCAGGATCACCGCGCTGTCGGCGGTGCCGGCGCTCAGCTGGATATAGCGCACCGGGTCCGGCTGCGGAACCAGCGGCAGGAGGATCAACAGGGCCACCAGGCCCAGGGCTGCGATGGCGCGCCCCCGCGCCTTCATCATGACATAACGGGTGCCCAGCGCCAATAGCCCCATAACAATAAGCATCTGCCACCAGGCGGGTGAAGCCGCCCGCGCTGTGGCCAGGGGCAGGCCGGCCGCCCACGCCATCAGTCCCTCATACAGCAGGGTGAACTGTATCACCGGCCAGGCCAGCGCCTGGGCCAGGGGAAGGTAGATGATGCTCAGAAGGAGCCCCGCCAGATATACCCCCATCAGCACGCCAACGCCTGCGATGGCAAGCGGGCTGATGATAAGGCCCACCAATGAGAAGGAATGGAATGACGCGACCACAGGCAGCGCCGTGAACGCGCTGGCGGAGAAAGTGGCGGCGTAGGCGCTTGCCAGCTTTTCCGCGAACGCCGGCAGCCTGCGCCGCTTCGCCCACCGTCTGTAGAGCGCCATCAGGCTATCTCCCAGGGTGACAAGGCCCAGCACCGCCAGGAAGGACAGCTGAAACCCCAGGTTAAACAGGTCCAGCGGGCGCGCCAGCAGAATCAGCAGAAACGCGGCGGCCAGGCTGGTCAATGGGTCCACCCGCCGGCGCATGGCCCGCCCCAGAAGGTACACCAGCGTTAAGATGCTGGCGCGCACAATGGACGGCGTGAAGTCCAGCAGCCGGCAATAAGCCAGCAGCAGCACCGCGAACACCACAAACAGCGCCCGGTGGGACAGGCTGAACCTGCGCAGCACAAAATAGGCCATGCTCGCCATCAGGCTCACGTGCAGCCCGGAGACCGCCAGCACGTGGGCCGCGCCCGCGTCCCGGAAGTTGGTGGTGGTTTCCTCGGACAGGCCATCCCGGTCGCCGATGATCAAGGCCTTGGCCAAGCCTGCGTGCCCGCCCAGGAATGAGTCGAAGCGCTCCGCCAGATAAACTCTGGCCCTCAGCCAGGGGCTCTGGTGCTCCGCCTGAATGGCAGGGCCAAACGCCAGTTCCCTGGCGCCGCTGATGCCCACGGTGATGCCCTTTTGCAGCAAGAAAGCTTTGAAGTCAAAGCCATAAGGGTTCTGCTGCGGAGAGGGGTGATACAGCGTGCCCTCAAAATACGCCGTCTGCCCATCCTTGGGCATGATGGCGTCCTCGCCCGGGTAATAGGTCCAGTAGGCGCTCATTGCCTGATAGCTGCCCGTTTCATCCGAAACGGCCACATCATCAAGCCTGGCTGTGACGCGCCCGTCAGTTTCCCTTAGCACAGCCTCGCCCGCCACCCGGCCGGTCACAAGATACTTCCCCTCCGGCGGCAGGGCAGGGTTGACCGCCAGGCCCGAAAGCCATACGCCCAGGAAGAAAAAAGCGGCGGCGGTTGACAGAATCCTCAGCCCCGCGCTTTTCCGCAGGAGGATGGCTGCCGCCAGGCCGCAGATGAGGCCAATGGCGGGCAAAAGCCAGCTAAACCCGAGCCACACTCCGCCCGCCAGCACCCCCGCGCCATAGAAAACAGCGCAGGTGGCCAATGGCCGCTGGATGTGGAAGGCGCGGCTGGTCATTCAATATCAACGGTTAGATCGAGTCTGGCCGGAAACGCGTCCGGGAAGGCCTCCCGGGCCTCCTTCAGGAGGGTCTTCACATCGGCGCCGGGCATGAAGTGGGTAATCATCAGTCGCTTGGCATTGGCGTCCCGGGCCAGCTCCCCGGCCTGGGCGGCGCTGAAGTGCGGCAGGTTGGGGTTCCACTGCGCCCGGGTGAAGGCCGCGTCGCAGATCAACAGGTCCGCCTCCCGGCAGAAGTCCTTTAGCCCCTCCCCGCCCACGGCGTCGCCGGTGTACACAATCACCTTGCCCTGGGCATTGGTCAGCTTCAGCGCGTAGGCCGGCACCGGGTGCTTAACCGGATGGGACTCAAGGCGCAGCCCGCCGGCTTCACCAGTTTCCGCGAGGCTCCTCAGCTCAAAGGATCGCTCCGCGATCAATTGCCGCAGGGGCTGCGGCTCCGCCGGCGCCACCAGGCGCAGACGCAGTTTGTTGATCTCAATGTAATAGGCAAGCGGCAGCAGGTCGCTGGCGTGGTCATAATGCCAGTGGCTCATCACAATGGCGGAAAGGTCCGCCGGGTCCATCAGCGCCATCAGCCGGGGCAGCACGCCGGAGCCAAAGTCCAGCATCAGCCGGGTGTCCCCATCGCTCACCAGGTAGCCGGAGCAGGCGCCGTTTGCCGCCGGGTACGCGCCGGAAAACCCCATCACCTTAACTTTCACCTGGCACCTCCTGTTTGGCCATAAGCTTGAATGACACCGTGAAAATCCCCACGCACAACAGCATCATACCCAGCGTGGGCACAGCGCCGGAGTAGTTTAATACCAGCACGGCGAAGTTGTAGAACGCGTGGAAGATAATGGGCAGCATCAGCCCGCCTGAGCGCGCCCGGAGGATGCCCAGCACCAGCCCGATGGCCAGAATCTGCGGGAAAGCCAACACGCTTCGGTGAAGCAGCGCGAACAGCGCGGCGCTGACCAAGATGGCAACCTTATTGGAAAATCGCGCTGACAGTATCCCCTGGATGAGCCCCCGGAAGAGCAGCTCTTCCGACGCGGCCGGGATGACGGTGGCACACAGCGCTGCCGCCACGAGTTGTCCCGGGCTCTGTGGCACCAGCGCCATGCCTTCCGGCGGGCTGATGCCAAAGGACTGGAGCAGCGCCAGAAACACCACCGTGATCAGCACGCTCACCAGGGTAAAGGACACCGCCGCCAGCATGGAAAGCCCGCTATGCCAGGCAGTGGGCCTGCCCCACAGCCCTTTAAGCGCCTGGGTGGAGGCCGGGGAGCTTAACATGATCAGCAGCGCCGGCAGCCCAAGCAGAAGGATCTCCTGCAGGGCCAGCAATACGCATAGTTGTGTGAATCCGGCGTCCGCCGGGAAGAGGCCCGGCAGCAGCAGCGCCGCCGCAACGCTGGCAGCTGCCCCCGGGAGGCAGAGAAGCCTCCGCCTACTCAATGGTGAAATAGCCGCCCACCCGGTCCCGCCAGGCCATCTCCAGGCGGATGTCCTGCCCCGGACGCACGCCCTGGCGGCGCAGCTCATCCATCACGGTCTGCATGGCCAATTCCGGCGTGTTGTTGTCCCCGCTTAGATGGCCCAGCACCGCCTGGCGCACCCCGGTTTCGTGCAGGGCGAGGAGCGTCTGGGCGCTGGTCAGGTTGGAAAGATGCCCCTTGATGCCCAGGATGCGCCGCTTGAGCGCCTCGGGGTAGCGCGTGTTATGCCTTAGCATATCCGGGTCGTGGTTGCTCTCAAGCAATATCAGGTCCGCCCCTGCCAGGTGCCGGAGCACCGGTTTGGTCACCCGGCCCATGTCCGTGGCCACCGCGATGCTGCGGCTGCCGGCAAAGAGCCTATAGGCCACCGGCTCCACCGTGTCATGGGAAATGGGGATGGCCAGCACCCCAATATCCCCCACAAAGAAATCGGACTCGCTCTCAAACACCCGCCTTAAGTGGGGCGGCACGTCCCCCACCGTGCGGTACATCGCCTGCCAGGTGGCCTCATTGGCATACACCGGGATGCGGTACTTGCGGCTTAAAACCCCCACGCCCTTCACATGGTCCAGGTGCTCATGGGTGACCAGAATGCCGTTTAACGTCTCCGGCAGCACCCCGATCTGGTCCAGCATCGCTGTGATGCTGCGCCCGGGCAGCCCCGCGTCTATCAAAAGGCGGGTGCCCCCCGCCGAAACAAAGCTCACATTCCCGTTTGACCCGCTGTTGAGCGAGCAGAATTCCAGTTTCATCAAGCCATCCTTACAAATACATTGCGCCCTTTGGGCAGGCCCATTATAAAGGCTTTGCCGCGGGCGGGCAAGGGCGGGGGATGTCCCGATTGGCTTTGCCCAATATACCCGCCACACTAAAATGAGCGATTTTTCGCTCTTGACAAAAGCTGGCGCACCCTGTAATATGAATTCTGCGCCGCAGGGCGTATGTCGCGGGGTAGAGCAGTTCGGTAGCTCGTCGGGCTCATAACCCGGAGGTCGAGGGTTCAAATCCCTCCCCCGCAACCATTTTTTTGGCGGCGTAGCTCAGTTGGCTAGAGCATTCGGTTCATACCCGGAGTGTCGTTG
Source organism: Eubacteriales bacterium (assembly GCA_028701335.1). Taxonomy (GTDB): domain Bacteria; phylum Bacillota; class Clostridia; order Christensenellales; family Aristaeellaceae; genus UBA6115. The sequence goes on along the minus strand of JAQVQY010000061.1, from coordinate 1,264 downwards.
GTTCGAGTCCGACCGCCGCTACCACGCAATGATGAAGCCTCAGGGCTTCTTTTTTGTTTCGGGGCGACTTTGTCGCCGGGAAGCTGTTGGAAAGGGGCGACTTAGTCGCCGTGAAGCCATTGGGAAGCCATTGGAGCTTTGGACGGTAGGGAGACGCAATTGCGAAGCGGCGACTTAGTCGCCGGGAAGCCATCGTCCCCCATCGCACCCCTATCGCTTCACGGCTGCGCAGCAGCCCCTTCCCCATCGCTTCACAACCGTCCGCCCTCCACATGCGCACGGAAATTGCTAATCCTCACAGCAAGGTCATACGCCTTGTCCATGAAGGTATCGCAGTCCTCACCGGAAACATATCCCAGAGCACACGCTATTTCAAACTGACATACCAGTTCCATCAGCGAACCATAAGCAATGTTGAGAAAGTGGGATTTTTCTTTTGCACTCGCTCTGCTATATCCTTCCACGATGTTGGAGGGTATCGAGATAGCGGCTCTGTTCATTTGCTGCACAAGCGCGTATCTCTCCCCGTCAGGAAAGTGTTTTGTCAGGCGATAGCAGTCCAAGACCAGAGCCTTGGAATCTTGGTAAACATTAAGATTTTGAAATCCAAATCCAGCCATTTTCCCTCTCACCTGATGCTGGTCTCGCGAATCGGTTGCGAAGCAATGGGAAAGCGGCGACTTTTCGCCGGGAAGCCATTGGGAAGCGATTGGAGCTTGGGATAGATCGGAGAAGCAATTGGGAAGGGGCGATTTTGTCGCCGGGAAGCCATGGGGAAGCCATTGGAGATGGAGACGGCGGGAAGAGGCGGTCGTGAAGCAGTTGCGAGGGGGCGACTTTGTCGCCGGGAAGCCATTGGGAAGCGATTGGAGATGAGGACGGCGGAGAGAGGCGGTCGCGAAGCGATTGAAAAGCGGCGACTTTGTCGCCGGAAAGCAATTGGAGATGGGACCGGCAGGGCCAGAGCACTCCGCAATCGTCCCCCATAGCTTCCCCATCGCTTCGCTACGCTTCCCAATCGTCTCCCATCGCTTCCCAACCGTCCCCCTATCGCTTCACGGCTGCGCAGCAGCCCCTTCGCCAACGCTCCCCCATTGCTTCGCAACACCTTCACCGTCTCCCATCGCTTCCCTAGCGCTTGGCTCCATGCTACAATTTCGGACAGAAAGCTAAGGAGACCCCCCGGTCGGAAATTGCTTGCTTACCGGATTGACAGGGAGCCTCTGCCGCCATGCAAGGTCAGGGTTAAGGGTCAGCCCCTGCG
>JAQVQY010000060.1 GCA_028701335.1 Eubacteriales bacterium | reverse complement strand
CAGCTGGATCTTCCAGGTCCAGCCGCAGCGCCGACAAGGCCTTTATATCGTCAGCCATAATGGCCCGGCTGGCCGCCTGGAAATACTGGCCGACAGCCTCTTCCATTTCCTCTTCCTCAGCCAAGGGCAGGACGTCCAGCTCCTGCGTTAGAGTGACACGGTGGGCGTCAAAGGCGTCCTGATAACGGAATTGGTGGGGCTCCAGGGTGAAGCCCATGATGAAGCCCACGAAGCAGATAAACATATACACGCTGATAGCCACCAGCAGCGCCTTGCGGGTGCTGATTTTTTTGGCCAGGCGGGCAAAGAGGATGGAAGAGGGCATCGCCACGATCTGGGTGACAAGCAGCGCCAGGATCATGCCTGTGGCACCCAGGCCCAGGGCTGTGCCATAGGCGGTGGAAATACTGATCACCGTGCCAACGCCGTCGATGTAGAAGAAGTATGCGATGATAAACAGCAGCAAACCTTTTTGGCTGGCAATGTCCCGGGCGGTTTGGAGGATATTGCCAAAGACGCCCTTAAGGGAGATGCGCGCGGGTTTGTCGATATAATGCACCTGCTCCACATTCTTTAGAAAAGGAATGGAGAACACCAGCCACCATACGGGCACGATGAGGATGGAGATCTTCTGGGCAAAGGGGCTGGAGTAGCCCAGGGTCATCAGCACCGCGATGGAGATGACAAAGGGGATGGTGCTCCCGCCAATGTAGCCCATGGCATAGCCCCAGGAGGATACGGTGTCCATGCGCTCATCGGTGGTGACGTCCGTCAGGAAGCTATCATAAAAGAGATTGGAGCCGGAGAAGCCAATCCGGGAGATGACATAGCCCACCAGCATCAACCGCCAGTCATTGGTCATGGCCATGCTGGCGGTAAAGACAACGCCCAGGAGCATAAAGGCGGTGAACAGCTTCTTTTTCATGCCCTTGTAGTCGGCGATGGAGCCCAGAATGGGTGCCAGGAGCGCTACAATCAGCGTAGCCAGGCTGGTGCCGTAACCCCACCAGATATCGCCCTGATCGCCCGCGACGGACACAAATATCGTGGGGAAGATGGCCGCCATAATGTTGGTGGCGTAGACGGAGTTGGCCCAATCGTACATGATCCAGCTGCGCTCCCTTTTGGTGAAGCGGGTCCTTTCGGCAGTTGCCATGCGTATGCCCTCCTGTGCTTGGATATTGCCCATTATATCAGCCCGTCCGGGAAATGCCAGGCACCATGATGCAACGGGAAATTAATATATGGCAATTCTACATAACATTTGCGTAAAATATACATAAATTATGCACCCGGTATACGCTGGCATCCACCATTTGGTGGACACGCGGGCACTCCACCACAAGGGGTAGATAACTAATTTATCAACAAGTTGGCTTTCATGCAGCTTTAACCAGCCTTTGATAACTTGAACTGCACCGCCTTTCGTGCTACCATAAGCCAGTGGGTTTAAGGGCGGGTAGCACTTATCCACAGCGGCTTATCCACAGCCGGGGCGAGTGTGTACCAGCAAAACGCTGTTTTTTTTACCCTATGCTTGTGCATAACTATTGTATAAAATATTTCATGGGGAGTCACGCATTGAACTATCAATCGATCTGGGAACGGGCTTGTCAGCTGATGCACGCGGAGATGTCGGATGTGACCTACTCAACCTGGATTGAGCGGGCGCTCAGGCCTCTGGATCTGTCCGGTGACCAGTACTATGTCAAGGCGGAGACGGATTTTTACCACCAATTTGTGGTGCCGCGTTATTCCACGCTGATTTCCTCCGCCCTCCAGCAGGCGGCTGGGAAGGACCTGAAGCTGAACATCCTTACCCCCAGGCAGGCAACGGATTACCAGAACGGCAGCAGCGTAGTGCGCAAAGCTGTCCCCAGTCTGAATGACAAGTACACTTTCGAGTCCTTTGTGGTAGGAAGTGGCAACCGCTTCGCCCATGCCGCTTCCCTGGCGGTGGCGGAGTCCCCGGCGGACGCCTACAACCCGCTGTTTATCTATGGCGGCGTGGGCCTTGGGAAAACCCATCTGATGCACGCCATCGGCCACTACATCCTCCAGCAGAGGCCGGACGCCCACCTTGAATATGTCACCAGCGAAACCTTTACCATTGAGCTGGTCACCGCCATCCAGACCAACCGCAACATCCAGTTCAGGGAGAAATACCGCAGCGTTGATGTGCTGCTGATAGACGATATCCAGTTCATCGCTGGGCGTGATTCCACCCAGGAGGAGTTCTTCCATACCTTCAATGCCCTGTTTAACGCCGGCAAGCAAATCGTCATCTCTTCCGACCGGCCACCCAAGGAGATCGCGAAGCTGGAAGAGCGTCTGCGCAGCCGATTCCTCTCAGGGCTCCTGGCGGACATCCAGCGCCCGGACATGGACACCCGCTGCGCCATCCTGCGACAGAAGGCCAATGAAGAGGGTATCCAGGTGGGCGAGGATGTGATCCAGATGATCGCCCAGAATGTGGACAGCAACATCCGGGAGCTGGAGGGGAGTCTCACCAGGCTGGCGGCCTACTCCTCCCTGTCGGGGAAGGAAATCAGCCTTTCCCTGGCACAGGAAGCCCTGAAGGAGATCATCAGTGACCACCAGCCCCGCAGCGTCACCTGCTTTGACGTGATGATGGCGGTGGCAGGCTACTACGGTGTCAGCGAGGAAGACCTGCGAGGGCCCCGGCGCAGCCGCAATGTGACGGTGCCCCGGCAGATGACCATGTACCTTTCCCGGAAGCTCACAGAGTCAAGTCTGCCCAAGATAGGGGAGATGCTTGGCGGCCGCGACCACAGCACGGTGATCCATGGCTGCGCCAAAATCGAGGAGCTCAGCAAGAGCGCGCCCCCGGTGAAGGCGGCGATCGCGGACCTGACAAAACTGCTGCTCAGGAACTGAAACCATAAATAAATCCCGGGGCCGCCAGTGTGCGGCTCCGGGATTTTTGCGTCTTAATCAGAACGTGTGCAGGGTCATCCGAGTCATTTCGTCGCGCACCTGGTTTTCCAGAAGTTCCTGTTGCCGGCGCCGGCTTAAGGGATACCAGTCTCCCCTGGGGAGATGGCGCAAGTTAAAAGGCATAATAGGCCGTGTTGATCGTTTCATGCGGGGTATCCTCCTTTTCCGCCTTTTCGTGTTCGCCAGGCCCGATGGCCGTGATGGCGCCCACATCGCTTGACACCTGCTCCAGTGCGTTTTTCTGGCCCTCATGGCACAGTACTGCCCCGCAGTCCCTGAGGGTGAGCATCTCAAGGATGTCCTGGGCGCTGATGTCCTCCTCCAGCGTCACCGCGCCGCAGTCCTCCACTGTCAGCCCCTCCGGGTGCTGGCGGAGCATTTCCAGGCTGATGGTCAGGGTCCCCCGGTCATGCAGCAGGCGACCTTTGTAGGTTTTGAGTTTTTTGTATTGGGGCTGGGCGGCCAGGAAGGCATCCTGGAGGCGCTGGGGCAGGGTGACGCTGCCTGTGACGATCAACCCTTCCAGTTTATTAAGCGTTTCCTCCTGATTATCCTCAATGACCAGGTTGCCGGGGATAAACAGCCTGTTGCCATGCTGGCGGATCAGGTCACCATCCAGGGTTTCCGCGCCCTCCGCAAAGGCAAAGCCCTGAGGGATGGGTGTTATCTGGGCTTCGTCATCAAACAGGGGAAGGGCCTCCGGCAACGCCTTTTGCGTGATATAGGCCTTGTCCGTCATGAACCGGACGCCCTTTTGGGCCAGGGCCCTCATATCCAGGGTTTCCTCAGTGATGGCTATGCTGCCGGTCACGAAGTAGAGGGAGCCTTTGGCCCTGAGGATAAACAGCTCATCCACCTTTAACTTGCCGTCAATGAGGATGGCCTCATCCGGGTAGGCGACAGCTTTGCCGTTTATCTGGACATCCGCCAAAAGGCCCTCGAGGCTCTGCGGGTAGAGGATCTTGCCATTCACCTGGATGCCGGCATAGCCTTTGAGCGTTTCCTGGCTGCCGGGGCGGATGATAAGCTTGCCGTTTACCATCAGCAGGGTGGGCTGCCGGGGCGCCTGGCCGGCCGCGATCTCAAACTTGCCGTTCTTGATGCTCATCTTTGTGCCTTCTGCCACCTGGACAATGGCAGCGGCGTTCATGGCAACGGGGATACGGGACAGCATCGCCTTTGCGCCAGGGCTTAGCACGATGAAACTGGCGTTGATGTCAATGCCGCTGTAGGGGGCCAGGCTTTCCTCCGTAAGCCCGGTCATATCACACAGGGCGGTGTTGATGGTGAGTTTTTTAAGATGATCTGTCATGGTTCCTCTCTCCTTTGCTGGTCTATTTGCTGGCTTAGGATGGCCCGGCATTTCATCAGCCGGGAACGGATAGCGGATGGTGTGAGGCCGTATTGCTCCGAGAGCTGTGTGGCGTTCATACCCTCAAAGTGCCGCAGGTAGAAAAACGTGCGGTCCTCCGGCGGAAGTTTGGCCAGCATCTGGGCCACATAGACCTGGCTGGTATCATCCTCCCCGCCGCTTTCCGAAAGCGCCTCAAAGCGGATGCGCTGGCGCCGCCTGGCTTTGTCGATGAACAGGTTCCTGGCCGTCCGGTAAAGCCAGGCGCGGCACTGGGACTCGGTCATGTCCAAAAAGAGGTCTGCGTGCTGAAGCGCCCGCATAAAGGTATCCTGGGCCAGATCCTCCGCTTCCGCCTGGTCCCGGGCAAGGGACTGGAGGAAATTGCTGATTTCCTGGTAGAACCGGGCGTAGAGCGTCGCTATCATCCGTGGCCTCCTTTCAACATGATAACGAACGGGGAGAGGAAAGTGTTGCCGTCCGGCGGGACAAAAAAGGCGCCCCGTCTTTGGGGCGCCGCAGGGGCTATAGTCAGTCAGCCGCGTAGGGCATCAGCGCGATGGCACGTGCGCGTTTGATGGCCTCGCTCAACTGCCGCTGATGCTTGGCACAGGTGCCCAGCATCCGGCGGGGGTTGATCTTGCCGCGTTCGTTGATGTAGCGGCGCAGGCGGTTTACATCCTTATAATCGATATACTCCACCTTATTGGCGCAGAAATCGCACACCTTGCGGCGCGGGCGCCTGCCGCGCGGGCGCGGCCTTCTATCGGATTGCTCAGACATTTTGTCGTCTCCTTACATTCAGTGAGTCAGAATGGCAGGTCATCCTCGTCCACCCGGACGAAGCCGCCGGTGTTGGTGTCAGGGCTGGCGGCCGGCGCCTGCCTTGAGGGCGCGTCCCCGGCCTCTCCCCTGGGGGTGAGGAACTCTACCTCATCAGCCTGCACCTCCAGGCTGTGGCGCTGCTGGCCGTCGTTGCCGGTATAATTCTGCAGCGTCAGCGTACCTGTCACGCCAACCTTGCGGCCTTTGGCCAGGTAACGGCTGCAATTCTCCGCCAGTTGCCGCCAGGTGGTGATGCGAAAAAAATCCGCTTCCGGTTGCCCTGCTTCGGCGCTCTGGCGCTTGCGGTTGACCGCTACCGTGAAGGTGCATACAGGTATACCGGACTGGGTGCTGCGAAGCTCCGGATCCCGGGTGAGGTTGCCAATCAGAAAAATCTTATTCAATGGGGTCCTCCCTTACTCCTCGTCAGGGACGATCTCAGCCGTCGCGGCCGGCGCTTCAGCCGGGGCTGCCTGTGGGGCAGGCCGCTGCGCGCGGGGCTTGACGTTGGACCGCTTGTGCTCAACACGTGTGATCAGGTAGCGCATGACATTATCGTCAATCTGCATGTTGCGCTCCATCTCCCTGGGGAAGGCGGGGTCAGCGGAAAAGTAAGTGAGGACATAATATCCCTCGGGCTTGTCATCCACCAGGTAAGCCAGGCGGCGCTTGCCCCACTCCTCAACCTTCTCCACCGTGCCGCCGTGCTGGGCGATCAGCGCGTTGTAACGCTCGATCAGCTCCTTGCGCGGTTCTTCCTCAAGGGCCGTGTCGATGATATAAAGCAGTTCGTAATCCATCTCTTTCACCTCCTCATGGACATATGGCGCCATGGCTTGCATGGCGCAAGGATGTGCCAATTACATATTATACGCTTAGAAGCACAAATCCGCAAGGACGAAATTTCACCCCTGTGGAGAGTGTCGTTTAGCCCTGGGGACCTGCGGCCAGCACTTCTTCGGCCACATTGGAGAACTTTTTGATGTTGCTCTGGAACAGGCCGGCCAGTTTATGCGCGGCCGCGTCATAGGCGGCCTGGTCTGCCCAGGTGGCGCGGGGATCCAGCAGATGGTCCGGCACGCCGGGGCAGGCGGTGGGGACATCCAGGTTGAAGATGGGATCCCGGCGGGTGCTCACCTTCTCAAGGTTCCCGTCCAGGCAGGCGGAAACCATGGCCCGGGTCAGGGGCAATTTGATGCGGCTGCCCACACCGTAGGGGCCGCCGGACCAGCCGGTGTTGACCAGGTAGGCGCGCACCTTGTGCCGGCGGATTTTCTCGCCCAGGAGCTTGGCGTATTCAGCGGGAGGCAGCGGCAGGAAGGGCGCGCCGAAGCAGGCGGAGAAAGTGGCTGTTGGCTCGTCAATGCCGCGTTCGGTGCCGGAAAGCTTGGCCGTATAGCCGCTGAGGTAATGATACATGGCACCATCAGCCGTCAGCCGGCTCACCGGGGGCAGGACGCCAAAGGCGTCGGCGGTTAAGAAAATGATGGTATCGGGATGGCCGGCGATGCCGGGAATCTGCGCGTTGGCGATAAATTCCACCGGGTATCCTGCCCGGGTATTCTCTGTCAGGCTGCCATCATCATAGTCGAACACGCGGGTATCAGGGTCCATCACCACGTTTTCAACCAGAGCGCCAAAGCGGATGGCGTTGTAGATATCGGGCTCATGCTCCCGGGAAAGGTTGATGCACTTGGCATAGCAGCCGCCCTCAATGTTGAAGATACTGGAGTCGCTCCAGCCGTGCTCATCATCCCCGATCAGGCGGCGTTTGGGGTCCGCGGACAGGGTGGTTTTCCCCGTGCCGGAGAGGCCAAAGAACAGGGCGCTGTCGCCGGCTTCTCCCACATTGGCTGAGCAGTGCATGGACAAGACACCCTTTTGGGGCAAAAGGAAGTTCATGACGGAGAAGACGCTCTTTTTGATCTCCCCCGCGTAGGCGCTGCCGGCGATGATGACCATCCGTCGGGCGAAGCTAACAATGATGGCGGCTTCTGAGTTGACCCCGTCCGCCGCCGGGTCGCATTTCACGCCAGGGGCGGCAATAATGGTGAAATCGGGTTCGAAACCATTCTGTTCCTCACTCTCCGGGCGCAGGAGCAGCTGGCGGATAAAGAGGTTCTGGCTGGCCCGCTCGTTTACCACGCGGATGCGCTGGCGATATGCCGGGTCCGCTCCGGCGAAGCCGTCAAACACATAGACTTCTTTTTCCTCAAGGTAATCGCAGATCTTGCGGTGAATGCGGTCAAAGGTCTCCGTTGGGACGGGTTTGTTAACCTTGCCCCAATCGATGAGGTCGCGTACTTCCGGCTCATCCACGATAAAACGGTCGTCGGGAGAGCGGCCGGTGTACTTGCCGGTTTTGACACTGAAGGCGCCGGTCTCAGACAGCAGGCCTTCCTGGCGCCTGAGGGCGTGCTCCACCAAGGCGGCGGGGGTGAGATTATGGTGGATGGCCTGGGGGTTTGTGATGCCGATGCTGTTTAAGTCTATCTGAGACATGGTTCCCTCCTACAATAAAGCGTTCACCACTTATCATACCATAATTTTACTTGGGTTAATAGGGTTTGGCCGTGTTTTTGCCGCATTCCGCGCGCCTTGCCCGAAAAAGCGGGCCTGTGCTATACTCGCTTGAGCATATTGGGAAAGGGGGAAGGCGTTTGGAGCATACCGGACACCGGGTGAGGCTGAAGGCGCGGTTTTCCCAAGCCGGCTTTATGGGCTTCGCGCCCCATGAGGCGCTGGAGCTTCTACTGACCTACGCCATTCCCCGGCGGGATGTGAACCCACTTGCGCATCAACTGCTGCGACACTTTGGCTCCTTCCCCCGTGTTTTGGAGGCATCGGTAGAAGATCTGCAGGCGGTCCCGGGAATGGGCGCCCACGCGGCCACGCTGGTCGCGATGCTCCTGCCTCTCTTCCGCCTCTACCGGCAGGGGCTGGTGGAAGAAAAGAGCCGGAGCGATGATACGGACCATCTGGCGCTCTGCCAGGCGCTTCTGATGGGGGAGAAGGTGGAGCGTTTCTACGTGCTGGCGCTGGACAAGAAGGGGAAGCTTTTGGGGCACAGCCGCGTCTCCTCAGGTGATGACGGAGAAACGGCGGTCTACCCCCGGATCATCATCCAGGCGCTCCTGCGCTTTGGGGCCGGCGCCTGTGTGCTGGCGCACAACCACCCGTCCGGGGAGCTTAAGCCCAGCCAGGCTGACATCAGGCTGACCAAGGCGCTGGCCCAAATGATGCTGCCCCTTGACATCGCCTTGAGCGACCATGTGATCGTAGGCGGCGACGGGGTATTCAGCTTTGCCCGGGAAGGGCTTTTGACTCAGGTTATTGCGGGGGAATATGGCTAAGAGAGCGAGAAGCGGGTGTTTGGGATTGATTGTGAAACTCATCACCACCCTGGTGCTGCTGGGCACGCTGGCCTTCGTGGTGCTGTTTGGACTGCTGTTTTTTAAAGAAAACACCGTCCCCAGGCCCGGATCCACGGACGCGATGATCGTGCTGGGTGCCCAGCTGAATTCAGACGGCAAACCCAAAGAACAGCTGGAATGGCGGCTCTCAGCGGCCCTGGATGTCTATAAGGTAAAGCGTACCCCCGTTGTGGTTACCGGCGCCCAGGGTGCCGATGAACCCAGAACGGAGGCCTCTGCGATGAGGGAATGGCTGATTGAACGAGGGGTACCCCAGGAGGACATCCGGATGGATGAAACCTCAATAAATACCAAAGAAAATATCGAAAACGCCATGCGGTACATGCCTGGCGTCAAGGATGTGCTGATTGTCACCAGCGACTACCACCTGCCCCGGGCCATGCAGGTCGCCCGGGATTTGGGGCTTAACCCTTCGGGCATCGGCAGCCCCATCAAGCAGGAGTATTGGTGGAAAAACCATTTCCGTGAAACCCTGGCCTGGGGAAAGTATTATCTGCAGAAACTCATTCCGGTACCGTAAACATCTCGTGGCTTAGGCACTGGGTGAGGAGCCCGCGGCGTTCATCAATATTCCCCAGCGCCCACATTAGCTTGGTTACCGCGGCCTCGGTGGTCATGTCATGGGCGCCGTAGATATTGTTTTCCACGAATCCGCGGCCGACTTCATAGATGGTGAAGTCGGCCTTTTCATACAGGCATTGGGTGGTCACCAGAGTGATGACGCCGGCGCGGCTTAAGGCGTGGAGCTTCTCAATGAGGTTGCGCCTGATATAGTGCAATCCGCCCAGGCCAAATGCCTCCAGCACCAGGCCCCGGTAGCCGGCCTTCAGGATGTGGTCAAATACCTCCGGGTCAGTCCCCGGCATCATTTTAAGCAGGAATACCCGCGCGTCGATTTCAAGCGGATCACTGAGGTCGCGCTTCTCAGGAACCCGCTCATCACGCAGGTGCAGGCCGTCCGCGTCAAAGCGGCCCACCGGGGGCGCGTTGATGGAGTCAAAAGCATCAAAGCCCAGGGTGCGCATCTTCACCGCCCGCGTGCCGTGGATGACCTTGTGGTGAAAGGAGATGTACACCCCGGGGCGGCCGGAAGCCGCCATGGCAAAGGCTTCCCGCAGGTTGCCCGGCGCGTCCGAGTAGGGATGCCGCAGGGGCAATTGGCTCCCGGTGAGTACCACGGGGATTTTGAGGCCCAGCAGCATGAAACTGAGCGCCGAAGCCGTATAGGCCATGGTATCGGTGCCGTGGGTGATGACAATGCCGTCGCTGCCCGCTTCGTATTTCTTTACGGCCTGGGCAAGCAGCCGCCATTCCTCAGGCTGGATGTTGCTGGAGTCCAGCATGAACACATCCTGGGCGCTGATATCCGCCCGCTCATTAAGGCTGGGCATAAAAGCCAGGATGCCTTCGGCGCGGGTCAGGGGCATCAGGCCCTCAGAGGTCTCCTGGCTGGCAATGGTGCCTCCGGTGGCAAGCAGCGTGATGCGTGGCAGCATGATAATCTCCACTAATAATCTGATTTTTGGGGCAAAAACAGTATAACACGCTCCGCGGAATGGGGCAAAGCCGTTTAACCCAGGGGGAGTTCCTCCCAATGGAGGCATTCCCGCCTGGTGATGTACTCATCATTCTGAAGCGCCCGGATATTGGTCTCCGCCTCGCCGCTTTGATTATCGTAGGGATCATTCCGGGGATGGCGGCGGGGCGGGTCAAAGGCCTGCTGGAAATCGCTGTTGGCCACCATACGCCAGGGCTCCAGGTTCCCGAAAAAGAAGTTCCAGCGATCCAGGTGCCCTTCCCTGAAGGCGGAGCCGCCAAAGGAACCGTCCACATACAGCCAGCCATAGGGCGCCACATAAAACCTGGCCCAGTCATGGCTGCAGATATGGCCGGGCCGGGCAAACCAGCCGGCCTGCCACTGGGCCGGGATGCCCTTGGCACGGCAGAGGGCGATGAACAAAAGGGCATGCATGCCGCAGTCTCCCCGCAGGCCCGTGCCGAAATACTCCGGAATGTTGGCCACGGACCGGTAAGGCCTGACATAGCGGTAGACGGTGTTTTTTGTGATGTAGTCATAGAATGCCCGGGTGACAATCAGGGGGTTGGTTTCATCCCCCGCCAATTCATCCGCAAGAAGCCTGATAAAGGGGGTAAGGGCGATCTGGGGCAATTGTTCCCCGGTATCAAACGCGGGCTGCTCCTTTAGCGCTATGGATGGGTCAGGCGAGACATATTGCGCGTTGATTTCATATTCAAACTCCGCTGAGAAACGCATCCCGGGCCTGTAATTATCCTCAAAAAAGGCGGTGCGCTGGGGATGGGTGACAGGCGCTATGTGTTTGGCCTTTGGTTCAGTTAGGATATTGCCGACCGGCAGGCTTTGGGCCGTCCGGATGGGCAGGGGCAGATGCACGCGCAGGGTTTCCCCGGGGCGCAGCGCCCCTTCCCTGGGGGTGAGGGTGATCCGCATCCGGTAGCGCAGGCGCATGCCGCCTTTCTCTTTCATATTGTTGATGATGCCGTCAAGCTCCCGGAAGTTCTCCGCCTTGGCTTTGAGGGCTTCCTGATCCAGGATGCGGGCGCTTAAGTCGGAACGGGTCTTGATGAGGCTGGCCACGCAGTCGTCCTTATAACGTACCTGGCCGTCCACATAAATCCAGTCCAGCGTGCCGTCATCCCTGAGGGATTCCATCTCTTGAAAGGTTATGCCCTTTACCTTGGACTGAAGGCGGCTCAGGGCTTCCTGGGGCGTGAAGGGATGGTCCGCCTTCAGGTCGCGGTTCATCAGGCGCAGGTAATCGAGGCGCTTTTTTAACAGTTCAGGCACCCGGGGGTCGGCAATCCTTAACGCGATCAGCTTTTCCGCCCGGTCAAAATCCCCATAGT